>CALCUE010000036.1 GCA_937906945.1 uncultured Clostridia bacterium
GGTCGCCGGGCTCCTTCCGTCATTTTCGGCAAAGCCGAAAATGACACCTCCCTCCCGGAGGGAGGCACGAAAGATTGCCACGGCTTCCTGTGGAAGATGCCCTCTTGCGGTGCCCAAAATCGGCGGACGCGGCATTCGCCGCTGCCGATTTTGACCGCGGCGCCAAACCCTGCTCGCTGGTTCCACCACCGGCGGCGCTCGCAGGCTTTGCTCCTTACACAGGGGAGCCTTCAAAGAATCCCCCAGTCTTTTTGGGACAAGCCCCAAAAATCCAGCCCCCTTTAACAAGGGGGCTGAGAAGCGCTCCCCATTTATCAAAATCAGACTTGCAAAGCCCCTCATCCGTCTCGCTGACGCTCGACACCTTCCCCCAAGGGGGAAGGCTTTAAAGATTGCCGCGTCGCGCCTGCGGCGCTCCTCGCAATGACAGGTTGATTTTCCCGAAATTAAGGCGGAAAAGCCCGTGATCCGGCAAAAAGGACGCTTGCACTTTAAAGATATCTATGGTATGATAAAGTGTCAAAGTATCTGAAAAAGGGGGAAACGAGCCGATGATCGACCTGCATTGTCATATTCTGTGGGGCATGGATGACGGCGCCACGTCGTTGGAGGAATCCGTAGCCATGGCGAGGATGGCCGCCGAAGGCGGCATGGAGATCGTCGCCGCCACACCCCATTGCAACATTGTGGATGACGATCCGCTTCTGCGGTGCCGGGTCATCCGGGAAAAGGTGAAGGAGCTCAACCGCACCCTTCAGGAGCGGAAGATCCCGCTGCGGATCGTGCCGGGTATGGAGCTTTACGTTCGGGAGAACCTTGACGACATTCTGGAAAAGAAGGCCGTTCTTCCGCTCAACGATTCCCGCTACCTGCTGGCGGAGTTCGATTTTTCGCAGAGCGCCGATTTCATGGCCGATTCCCTCCGGAAGATCCATAAAGCCGGGTATATTCCGGTGCTGGCGCATCCGGAGCGGTATGAGGCGGTGCAGAGGGACGAGAACTTCATCCCGTTCTGTTTCCGGCAGGGAACGGTCATCCAGGTCAACAAGGAGAGCGTTCTCGGCAAATTCGGAAAAGCCCCCAAAATGGCGGCGGACCGGATCCTTTCCCGGGGACTTGCCCACATCGTCGCCAGCGACGCCCACGGAACGAGGTCCCGGACGCCGGGAATGGGCGACGCGATGGATTTTCTCGTGGATCATTATTCCGAAGGCTACGCCGCGGTGCTTCTTGGTTGGAACCCGGCGCGGATTCTGGAAAATAAACCGGTGGTCAAACCGGAAAGCGAACTTATGAGGTGAAGCTATGCTGATGGTAATCAAACGGATCCTGATCATTCTGGCGGCGGTGACGGTCGTCGTCTTCGGGATCCATTTCGTGAAAGAACATTTTATGGACGACAATAAACCGCCGGTCCTGACCTGCGATTCGGATATTCTGGAAATTTCCACCGAGGACGGCGAGGACGCGCTCAAAGCCGGACTTCGGGCGATCGATGACCGGGACGGCGACATCACGGAGAATATCTACGTCAAGAACATCTCCCGGCTTATCAGCAAGGACACAGCGAAGATCACCTATATCGTCTTCGACTCGTCGGACAACATGGCCTCCCTTTCCCGGCTGCTCCGCTATACCGACTATGAGAAGCCCCATTTCGCCATCGTGCAGCCGCTGGTCTATTCCAGCAACACCGTCATCGTGCTGAAAGAGCGGCTCAAGGCCTATGACGTGGTGGACGGCGACATTTCCGGTTCCATCAAGCTGACCTCCTCCTCGCTGGACAACAACGCCGAGGGCGTTTATCACGTCACGGTGCAGGTCATGAACAGCTTCGGCGACACTTCGACCCTGCTTTTGCCCATCCAGATCTATGACTGGAGCATTTATGACCCGAAGATCGAGCTTACGGACTATCTTGTCTATGTCGAAGCCGGCTCGAAGTTTGAGCCCACCGATTACATCCGTTCCGTTATGACGCTGCGAAACGGCGGAAAAAAGGTGACCGATTATTCGACGCTGCTGATCGATTCGGCGGTGGACACCGCCACCCCCGGCTGTTATGACGTCAACTACACCTATGAAAACGAGAACGGACGGAAAGCCACGGCGATTTTGACCGTGGCCGTCGAGTGAGGAGGGAGCCTATGGATAATCTGAAATTCCGCTGGTCGGATATTGAACCGCTCTGCCTCATCCGCAACGTACTGGCCAATTTCTGGATGGTCGTCGTTTCGGCCATCGTCGGTTTTCTGGCGGCCTACGTTTTGATGGACGTTGTCTATCAGCCCCAGTATCGCGGCGACGTCACCTTCGTCGTCACGTCCCGGACCTCCGTCTATGCCTCGTCGCTGGATATGTCGGCGGCGAGCAACGTCGCCGAGACCCTTTCCGGGCTTCTTTCCAGTGACCTGATGCGGGCGAAAGTGGCCCAGACCGTGGGCCTTGAGGATTTTGACGGCAGCATCGCCGCCAAAAACAGCGAGGGCACCAACCTGGTGTTCCTCACCGTGCAGACCCATTCGGCCCGGAAGACCTTTTTGATGGTCAACGCGCTGGTGAACCACCACAACATCATCACCGAAACGGTACTGGATAAAGCGATCATCACGACGCTGGACGCCCCGGTCATTTCCGAGGTCTCCACCATGCCCATGGCCAAATGGAAAGCCGAGGTCCTCGGCGCCGGCGCCATGGCCCTTCTGATGATCGCCATCCTCTGCGCCCTTTCCATCGGCAAGGACACGGTGCAGAACGAATCGTCCGGACGGGAAAAGCTCGACGCGCCCTTTATCCACACCGTCCATTACGCGAGAGCGCCCCTTAATCTCAAAACGGCCATCGGCTGGGTGTTGGAGGCCATGCGCCTTAAAAAAGGCGAACGGAGAAGGGACCGCCGTCCGCTCATCATCGACCCTCTTTCCGGTTTCCGGTTCATCGAGGAGGTCCACTATATCCGATCCCAGTTCGAGCAGAAAAAGACCGATGACAAGAACGTCTTCCTGATCACGAGCGTTTCTCCGGCGGAGGGCAAATCCCTGCTGTCGGAAAACATCGCCCTTTCCCTGGCGCAGAAGCACGAGAACGTGGTGCTTTTTGACTGCGACCTTCGGAAGCCCTCCCACTACCGCAACTTCGCCAAGACGGAGGACAGCGGCTGGAAGCTGGTGCGGACGTTCCAGGTCAAATCCTTCCGGCTGGAGATGATCTACAGCCGCCACCGGAACCTTTATGTGGTCTATTGCCCGGAGCTTCCGGATAATCCGCTGGAGATCCTCGGTTCCCGTCAGTTCCTTTCCATTCTGACTTCGGCGAAGAAGAACGCCAAATACGTGCTCATCGACTCGTCCCCGCTGGAATATTTCTCCGACGGCGAACAGCTGGCCGATTTCGCCGATTTCTCGATGCTGGTCGTCCGGCAGGATTTCGTTCCCGCGCCGATCATCAATGACGCCATTGACACCATGCGCAGTCAGGACGCCGCCTTTATGGGCTACGCGCTCAACGGCGTGGAAAGCATTGTCCACGAGACCAGCGGGTACGGCGACAACAAGCTGGGCAAATACGGAAAATACGGCAAATACGGCTATGGAAAATATGAAAAAGGCGGGATCGAGAAGATGGACTTCTCGGACCTTGCCGAAAAGATCCAGATGGCCGATGAAGAGAACAAGGAAAAGGAGGGTGAAAAGGTTTGAAAGAGGAGATCAACGAGAACGAGGAAGCGTTAGACCTTTCGCTTTTCCTTCAGAATTTCTGGAAGGTCTTCAAAAACCGGTGGTTTCTGGTCCTTCTTTTCGCCATCATCGGCGCTTCGGCCATGGCGCTTCACGCCTATTTCACCTATGTCCCCTATTATGAGTCGAAAGCGCTTCTGGCGGTGACGTCGGGCTATTCCTCCATGACGGATATCCAGACCAGCACCACCTATTATGACACCAGCGCCACCCGGCAGGTGGTCAACACCTTCCCGGATATTTTACATACGGACGCCATGGAGGAGCGGCTTTGCGCCGACCTCGGCACGACTTCGGTCAACGGCACCATTTCCGCCGCGCTGATCACGGAAAGCACGAACCTTTTTTCGCTGACGGTGAAAAGCCGCAGTCCGTCGGACGCCTATAACATCCTTCTCGCCGTCATCCGGAACTATCCGCAGGTGGCGGCCATCGTCCTCGGCGACACGAGGACCTTTATCGTCGATGAACCGCAGGTGCCGGAAGAACCGATGAACGAGCGGGACCTTGTCAGACTGGCCATCAAAGGCGGCCTGGTCGGAGCGGGGATCGTTCTGGTCGGCATCGGCATCGCTTCCCTTTCCATCCGGACGGTCCAGACCATGTCCGACGTCAAAAAATCGGTCAACGTCAGCTATCTCGGTTCCGTGCCCTATTGCAAGATGAAAAAGCGGACCAATTCCACCGGGCAGATCCTGATCTCCGACCCCGGGACCCCGGATATTTTTCAGGAATCCATCCGGACCATCCGGACGAGACTTTTGCACCAGTGCCACAAAAAAGAGGGCACCAAGGTCATTCTGGTCACCAGTACCGTGCCGGACGAGGGCAAATCCACCGTCTCGGCCAACATCGCCGTTTCCCTGGCCCATACCGGCGCCAAAGTCCTTTTGGTGGACGGGGACCTTCGGGCTCAGTCCATCCGGGATTTCTTCCGGCTTCCGAAGGACGGAAAAGGCATGGTGGAGCTTTTGCAGGCGGAAAACGGCGACGTGAACGATTATCTGGTCGAGACGGAGGTCGAGGGACTTCGGGTCATGTCCGGTTCCAGTACCGCTTCGCCGTTCAACCTTCTGCGGGCCAACAAGGTCAGAAGCGTAATGGACGCCCTGCGGAACGAGGCGGATTTTGTCATTGTCGATACCCCGCCCAGCGGCCTTCTGGCGGACGCCAACACCTTTTTGCATCACGCCGACGGCGTCGTCTATGTCATCAAGTCGGACTACGCCTCCCAAAGCCGGATCATCAACAACCTGCGGGGTCTTTTAGACAACAACGCCCGGGTCCTCGGGTGCGTATTGAGCGGCGTTTCCGGGCAGAGCGGCAACTATTACGGCTATTCCAAACACTATGGCTACGGTTACGGCTACGGCTACAACTACGGCTATGGGGAGAACTATAAAAAGAGCGGTTACGGCTATGGCTACGGTTACGGCTACGGCTATGGCCATTCCCACAAGAGCGAAGAAAAAAAGACGGAGTGACAGACCATGTGGAAACAGATTCGGGACCGGTTCCGGGACGGGACCTTCCGGGAGATCGGAAAAGAGACAAAATGGCTCTATTCCTACGCTTCCGGCTACCGGAAATGGATCTTTCTCTATATTGTGATCGGGATTCTGGCGACGGCGCTTTCCCTCGGGGCAAGCCTTATCACCCGAACGCTGGTCAACCAGATCATCGGCGGCGTTTTTGTGCCGTGGATGATCGCTCTCTATGTCTTCTGCGGTCTTTCGGGAATTCTGGTTTCCGCCGTCAGCAAGCGGCTCGGCGCTAAAGTTTCCCTTAAAGTCAACAACGAGATCCGCGCCGACGTTTTCAACCGGTTCATCCGCACCGGTTGGGAGGACATGGCGGCCTATCATTCCGGCGAGCTTCTGAACCGGATCAACGGCGACGTTTCCACCGTTTCCGACAGCGTCATCAGCTGGATCCCGACGGTGACGGTCCGGGCGGTGCAGTTTTTCGGCGCTTTGGCCATTATTCTTTATTACGACCCGACCATGGCGCTTTTAGCGCTCATCAGTATTCCGGCGACAGCGGTAGCGGGGCTTTTCCTTGTCCGCACCATGCGCCGGTTCGGGAACAAGATCCGGGAAGCCTACGGCAAGATCCTCTCCTTTTTTGAGGAGTCGCTGCAGAACATCCAGACGGCGAAAGCCTTTGACCTTGCCGACGGACTCAACGAAAAGCTCCTTCTTTTGCAAAAAAGCTATTATGACACCAGTCTGGAATATAACGCCCTTTCCGTCAAGGTGACGTCTCTGATGTCCCTGATGGGGCTTTTGGTCTCCTATCTCTGCATCGGATGGTGCGTCTATCGCCTTTGGAACGGCGCCATCGACTTCGGCACCATGGTGCTTTTCATCCAGATGGCGGGCGCTCTTTCGTCCTCAGCTTCGGCGCTTATCAGCAGTGTGCCGAGCATCATCGGAACGACGGTGGCCGCCGGGAGGATCATCGCCGTGCTCGACCTTCCCCACGAGGAAACCGTTTTGAGCACGGAGGACGAGACCATTCTTCACGCCGACAAGGCGCCGGTTTTGGCGGTGAGGGATCTTTCGTTCCACTATAAAAACGCCCGTCCCGTTCTCGAAAACGTGGACGTTTTCGTAAAGCCCGGCGAGATCGTCGGCTTCGTCGGACCTTCCGGCGGAGGAAAGACGACGTTTTTGCGGCTTCTTTTGGGTCTTGTGACGCCGCAGGAGGGAACGATCTCCCTGGAGACGAGCGCCGGAAAAGTCGCCGTTTCTCCGGCGACGAGGCCGTTTTTCACCTACGTTCCCCAGGAAAAAGCCGTTTTTTCCGGCACCATCACCGAGATGCTCCGGAGCTTTTCGCCGGACGCGGACGATGAAAAACTCCTTGACGCCCTCAAGGCGGCGTCGGCCTATGACTTTGTTTCGGCTTTGCCGAACCGGTTGGAAACGGAGCTTGGCGAGCGGGGTCTCGGTCTTTCGGAAGGACAGCTTCAGCGGCTTTCCATCGCCCGGGCGATCCTTCGGGACGCGCCGATCCTTCTTCTGGACGAGGCGACCTCCGCGCTCGATACCGAGACGGAGAGAAAGGTGCTTTCCGGGATGATGGAGTATTGCAAGGGGAAAACGATCCTCGTGATGACGCACCGGGAAGGCGTTCTGCCGCTTTGCGACCGGGTCTATCGGATCTCCGACGGAAAAATTACCGAAGAAAAAGAAAACGATTAAAAAAGCGCCCGTTTTGGAAAAAACGGGCGCTTTTTGGCAGAAAAGGGAAACCAAAGCGAGGGTAGCAGCCTTCCCCCTCGGGTATAAAATCCAAGTGCGTCCTGTGGACGATGAAGCGAGGATTTTATGCCGCCGCGGTCGAAAAACGCGA
>CALCUE010000037.1 GCA_937906945.1 uncultured Clostridia bacterium
TCCACCGATGATCGGAAGCATTCCGCCTACAGAAATAGTCGGGTTTTCCCCTGCGGCAAGCATGATATGCGCAACCATGGAAGTAACTGTTGTTTTGCCGTGAGTTCCGGAGATTGCAATCGAATGCTTATAGTTGCTCATGATCTGACCCAGCAGCTCTGCACGTGTGAGCATGGGCACGCCTGCATCGGCGAATGCCGCAAATTCCGGATTATCAGGATGAATGGCTGCAGTATAAACAACCACATCAACTCCCGGAAATTTTTCAACGTTTGCGGCTGTCTGAGTGTACTCAATGCGTGCACCCTCAGACTCGAGCTTCGTGGTAAGCTCCTTCTGACCGCGGTCAGAACCTGTGACAGTAAAACCCTCCTTGAGCAGGACCTCTGCAAGTCCGCTCATACTTATTCCGCCTATGCCCAGCATGTGGACGTGGCACGGTTTTTCAAAGTCGATTTTATACATAAAGATTCTTTGGATACACTCCGCTTTCTATTAATTTTCTGATACTGCCCACAACATACTCTTTGTCCTCGTGATAGGTCACGCCGAACCATTTGTCCGGGCACTCCTCCACCTTGACCGTGACGATCCCCCGCTCCAGAAGGCTTCCGACCACCTTCGGCAGGTAGCACTCGGCTTTCAGCGGATTTTCCGGCAGTTCCTCCGCCATGAATTTTTCCATGGCCTCGTCCAGATAGTCAAAAATATCCGTCGTAAAGCCCCAGAAGTTCATGGAGACCGGTGTTCCGGCGGGAATGTCCGTCCAGGTCTCGCCGTCGTCCTCGGTAAAAGCGGCGCTGTCGCCCCGCTTTTCAATGTGGGTGCGCTCGTTGATCTCCACCAGATAGCCGTCCTTCGTCCGGCAGACGCCACGGGCGACGTGGCCTTTGTCTGTGACGGTGTTTTCAATGCGGTAACCCATCATGGCGTAGGCGTTTTTCCCGTCCATCTGATCCAAAAGGGATTTAATAAGCCCGAAGCAGTGACAGCCGTAATAGTCGTCGGCGTTGATGACGGCAAAGGGTCCGTCCACGTGACCACGGCAGAGAGCGATGGCCTCCGCGGTGCCAAGAGGCTTTTTGCGGCCCAGTTCGGCGTGTTCCGGATGGATCTCCTGAAAAACGTAATCCACGTCCATAAAATTCGCCACTTTGTCGCCGATCACTTCCCGAAAATCCGCTTCCATGCTCTTCCGGATGATGAAAACGACCTTGGAAAAGCCCGCTTTGTGGGCGTCATAGATCGAAAAATCCATAATTTTTTCTCCGCAGGGACCTACCGGTGTCACCTGCTTGGCGCCGCCGTACCGATTCCCGATCCCGGCCGCCAGAACAACCAATGTTGCGTTCATTGTTATGCCTTCTTTCCAAAACAGCGCTTAGCGCCCTCTTTTTCCATTCTCGTGAAGGCCTCTTCGGGGTCCTCACAGCAAGAGAGCAAAATCAGCGCCGCCACAATATAGGGACGAAACTCCGCCGCGCCGAAAAGGTCACGGGCATGAGCGTGGTAAACTTGCGCGGTCATTTCCCCACGGACGCAGGAAAGATCGGTGACGTCTGCCGGGAGCGGATGGAAAAGCACCGCTTTTCCGTCCTTCGTCAGCTCCTCTTTGCTTTCGGTATATTCCCAGTCAACCAGACCGGCGTTCTTTTCCTTGAGTTCCATCTCCAGAATTTCGATCGCCGTGTCCGAAGTTCCGGCATAGATCTCCGTTTTGCTCTCAAGGAACGAATAGGGCGCCCAGTTGACGGGACAGACGATATCGGCGCCGGTCAAGGCTTCCTCCATCGTCGTGACCTTCGTAAAACTTCCGCCGGACTTTTCGCAGGCTTCGGCGGTTTTTTCTTCCGTTCCGGGCAAAAGGTCATAGCCTTCCGGCGACGCCAGCGTGATGGCGAACCCGAACCGGCTGAAAAGGGAAAGGATCCCCTGCGGAACGGAAAGAGGACGGGTGCCGTCGGGGGAATAGGCCCAACAAAGAGCCAGCTTTTTGCCCTTCAGGTTTTCCGTGCCGCCGAAGTTTTCGGCGGCGGCTTCCAAAAGCGCCAGCGTCTCCACCGGGCTGTCCTCGTCGCTTTCCAGGTTCAAAACGAAAGGCCGACCAAAAACCGCGCCGCCTTCGGCGTTTCGCTCGTAAGCGTTGGCCATCCGCCGCATATAGCGGGCGCTTTTTTCGATATATTCGCTGTCCCGGATGCCGACGACGTCGGAAAAGAACGACGTCATGGCCGCTTCCTCCTCGATGGCGCTGTTCTGCGCCCGTCCGGGTACTTCCCGAAGGGTCAGTCCCAAAAGGTCACAGCCGGCGGCAAAGGCAAAATCCATACCGGTGTCCCGGTTGTTGTTCACCATCGAAACGGCAAGACCCGAATCAAAGACCTTCGGGGAAACGTTCTGTTCCCGAAGCGCCCGAAGACGTTTTGCCGTTTGAAGCACCGTTTCCAGTTCCTCTTTTTCAAAATCCGCTGTCCGCAGAACGTTTTTTCCGCAAAGACTGTTTCCCATTTCGGCGGTCCCTCCTTTTCTTTCTCTAAAAATATAGTGTAACAAAATCCCCCGCTCTTGTCAACGCGCCACGGTGATTTTTCCGGTTTTTTCGGCCTTTCTTTGTATAATATTGACAAAATTCCTTATTAATACAAATTAACTCTTGACAACTTTTACTGCCGTCCGTTAAAATAAGTACAGAAGGTTTTATAAAAATTTTTTCGCAGAGAAGGTTTTAGTGAAATTTTCAATCCAAACGAAGGGTGGACCTCCGCTTTGAAAAAGGAAATTTTCGTCAAACTGAAAGAGACTTCCGTAGCCGTGCTTCCGATAGCCGGCATTCTTTTGTTGCTTCATTTTACCATTGCGCCTATGCCCAGCGGCATTCTGGCGCTTTTTTTGTCGGGAACGGTGCTGCTCATCCTCGGCATGACCCTCTTCCAGCTCGGTTCCGACCTCGGCATGACGCCCATGGGCAACCAGATCGGCAGCAAGCTCGTCGAAAAACGAAGCCTCACTCTTTTTATCTTCACCGCTTTTCTGCTCGGTTTTCTGGTCACGGTGGCGGAACCGGACCTTCAGGTGCTCTCGAAGCAGATGCCCGATCTTACCTTCTTCACCCTTTTCGGCCTTGATTTTTCCGTCGGGACCGTGCTCATCTATGCCGTCGCCCTCGGCGTCGGTCTTTTTCTGATGGCCGCCGTTCTGCGGATCGTCTTCGGCTGGAACCTTTCCCGGATCTTCTTTTTCCTCTATCTCGCCGTCTTCGGGATCGCGATTTTCACCCAGAAGGAATATCTGGCCGTCGCCTTCGATTCCGGCGGCGTCACCACCGGCCCCATCACCGTACCGTTCATTCTGGCTCTCGGCGTCGGTATCGCCTCCGTCAGCGGCGGTGAAAAATCCCAGGACGACTCCTTCGGTCTTGTGGCCCTCTGTTCCGTCGGTCCGATCCTCACCGTCCTTGTCATGGGCATGTTCATCCAAGGCGACGCCGTTTATGAGGCCACCGTCATTCCCGAGGCCGCCGGTCTTGCCGCCATTTTCCGGCTCTATTTAAGCGCCCTGCCAACCTTCGCCAAAGAGGTCCTTCTGGCCCTTTTGCCGATTTTAGCGGTCTATTTCCTGTTCCAGATCCTCTTCTTGAAGCTCCCGAAAAAGACCGTCACAAAAACGCTGGTCGGCGTTCTTTATACCTATATCGGCCTTGTCATTTTCCTCACCGCCGCCAACGTGGGCTTTTTGCCTGCCGGAAGCTTTATGGGCGGCGCTTTGGCTTCCCTTAAAACCAACGTTCTCATTATCCCCATCGGCATGGTCGTCGGCTATTTCATCGTCGCCGCCGAACCGGCGGTCCACGTTCTCACCGAGCAGGTCGAGGACGTCACCGGCGGCGCCATTTCCCGGAAAGCCATCATGGGCGCTTTGATGATCGGCATGAGCGTCTCCGTCGGTTTGGCGATGATGCGGGTGCTCACCGGTCTTTCCATCTGGTATCTTTTGATCCCCGGCTACGCCGTGGCTCTCGGTCTTACGTTTTTCGTCCCGAAGATCTTCACCGCCATCGCCTTTGACTCCGGCGGCGTCGCTTCCGGCCCGATGACCGCGACCTTCCTTCTTCCCTTTGCCATGGGCGCCTGTCAGGCCGTCGGCGGCAACGTTCTGATGGACGGTTTCGGCGTGGTCGCCATGGTCGCCATGACGCCTCTTGTCACCATCCAGATCCTCGGCGCGGTCTATGCCGTCAAGGAAAAGAAACTCAGCGCCCGGGTCGAAACCGTGGCCGAAGCGCTTATCGAAGAGGACTTCGAGGAAATTGTTTTTGAATTTACTGACGACGACGAGATCATCGAGTTTGATTTCTGACCGTTTCGTCCGATAGGAGGCGTTCCATGAACCCCAATACCCCGATTTATGAAAAAATGGACCTGGTCTTCATCATCGTTCCCCACGGTCTTTCGGAAACCGTCACGGCGCTGACGCAGGAAAACGGCGTTCCGGTCAACCTTGTCTGTCCCGGACGAGGCACCGCCACCTCCGGGATCCTCGAGATGTTCGGTCTCGGCGCCACCGATAAGGACGTGGTTTTAAGCTTCGTCCGTTCCGCCCATGTGGCGGAACTTATAAAAATTCTGTCCCAAAAACTGGATTTTGACAAACCGGGAAACGGCGTCGCCTTTTCCGTTCCGTTCCAAAGCATCGCCGGTTCCCGTGCCCTGCACTATTTCACCACTTCGTCGTCCGAGGAGGAAATGTCCCATGGAAACTAATTCTGTGAATTGCTCATTGATCGTCACGATCGTCAACCGCGGTTTTTCCGACGACGTCATGGACGCCGCGAGAGAAGCCGGTGCCCGCGGCGGTACCATTATGTACGCCCACGGCGCCGGTCAGAAGGAGACCTCCACCTTTTTCGGCATTTCCATCCACCCGGAAAAAGAGATGGTGCTCGTTCTGGCCGACGAAAACCAGCGTCCCGGCATTATGAAAGCCATTGTCCACAAGGTCGGCCTCAACAGCGAAGGCGCCGGCATCGTCTTCACCCTTCCGGTGACCAACGTCGCCGGTATCGCCCATTTCAACAAACCCTTCGAAAGCGAAGACGAATAAAAAAAGGAAGCCCGCTCACCGAGCGGGCTTCCTTTTTTTATTTCATATTTTTGTTCAGAAGGTCGTTGCGGATGTCCCAAAGCTTCTGGGAAAGGTCCACGTAATAGCGGTGCGGGTTCTCGAACCGTTTGACCTCGTTCCAAAGGGTCTTGATCTGGTCGAAGCAATACTGCTTGATCTCTTTAAGGCTCGGGCTTTCATAGACGCATTCGCCCTTTTCAAAAATCGGCACCAACATCTTTTTGGCGACGACGTCGGTCAGTTCCTTCCGTTTCCAGGTGCTCTCCGGGTCGAAGATCTCGAAAGGCTTCGAGGTATCGGGCGCCGGTTCGTCAAAGCAGCAGATATAGTCCGCCATGGCCTTGCCGTTCTCCTTGGAATAGAACCGATAGAAGGTCTTGAAGTCCGGAATGGTGATCTTGCCGACGCTTTCGGAAATTTTGATGACCGGCGTCAGTTTGCCGTTCCGTTCCACGGCGGCGAGCTTATAGACACAGCCGAAGACCGGGTCGCTTTTCGCCGTAATGAGGTTTTCGCCGACACCGAAGGAGTTGATGCAGGCGCCCTGCTGAATGAGGTCCCGGATGAGGTATTCGTCCAGTGAGTTGGAGGCGACGATGCCGCAGTCGGGATACCCGGCGTCATCCAGCATCTTTCTGGCCTTGACGGAAAGATAGGCGATGTCGCCGCTGTCGATGCGAATGCCCTTCGGGCGGAAGCCACGGGGTTTAAGTACCTCGTCAAAAACCTTGATGGCGTTGGGCACGCCGGATTTGAGAACGTTATAGGTATCGACCAGAAGGGTGCAGTTGTCGGGATAAATTTCGGCGTAGGCCTTGAAGGCCTCGTATTCGGAACCCATGAGCTGGACCCAGCTGTGCGCCATGGTACCGACCGCCGGAACACCGTAATCCCGGTCGGTGATGGCGCAGGCAGTCGCGCCCGCTCCGCCGATATAGGCGGCACGCGCGCCGAGAATGGCGGCGTCGGCGTTCTGTGCCCGGCGGGAACCGAATTCCATGACGGCCCGGCCGTCAGCGGCACGGACGATCCTGTTGGCTTTGGTGGCGATGAGGCTCTGGTGGTTGGCGATGAGAAGCGTCACCGTCTCGACCAGCTGCGCCTGCACAGCGGGACCTTTTACGATAATGATCGGCTCTCTCGGAAAAATCGGCGTGCCCTCCGGAATACTCCAGACGTCACAGCAGAAATGGAAATTCCGGAGATAGTCGAGGAATTTTTCGGAAAAGCACTTTTTCCCGCGGAGATACTCGATGTCCTCGTCGGTAAAATGAAGGTTTTTCATATAGTCGATCAGCTGTTCCAGACCGGCAAAAATGGCG
Organism: uncultured Clostridia bacterium; assembly: GCA_937906945.1. Lineage (GTDB taxonomy): Bacteria > Bacillota > Clostridia > Oscillospirales > Ruminococcaceae > UMGS1668. Next base: position 6,444 of record CALCUE010000037.1, read on the forward strand.
AAACCGCCGTCGTCGGGAATGGACCGGAAAAAGACGTCAAACACCGCCTCGGTGTCCTCCATGCCCTTTTCCAGGTATCCGTTCATCATGGTAAGCTCATAAAAGTCCGTGAGCATACTGAGATTTCTTTCATCCCGTTTCATTTTCTCACTCCTTAGTCCGGGAAAACACCCGGTTTTTGATCCGCCTCCCACTATAGCACAAACCCCCGCCGTTTGCAAGAAAAACAAACGCCCTTCGCCGGTGGCGAAGGGCGTTTCTCAATATTTCATCCCTATGTAGCAGTTGGAATAATATTTCATCAGAATATCTTTCCAGGAATAGCCCTCCCGGGCATACTCGATGGAGCCTTTGGCCGAAAGACCGACGCCGTGGCCGTAGCCGTGGACGGTAAAGACGATCTCATCGGTGGCGTGGTCATACTCCACGTCAAAGGCCGTGGACCAGAGGGTCGAACCGCCAAGCACGTTTTCCCGAAGCTTTCTCGCCGAATAGGTGGTGCTGCCGAGATACACTTTATCGACGTAATCGGTGTTACCGAAACGGTTCTTGACCGAGATCCAGTCATCCGGGTCGCCCTCCAGCCTGATACCGGTCTTGGAATAGATCGTGCTGGCAAAAGACGAGGACTTGATGCGCCGCACCCGTTCCTCTTTGCCGTCCGATTGGGAAGACGGCACCGAAAGCAGGTTCCGGTTGGCGTAGCCCCAGACCCATTCCGCGTTCGCGGTCTCGCCGCAGCTTTCGGAAAAATAGGTGGCTAAAATATAATTGTTGCTTCGGTCGTCCAGAACCGCGTAGCCGATGACCTGGGCCACGCAGGTTTTGATCTGGTCGGAAACGTTGGTCTTGACCCCGGCGGAGATATTGCCGCCGCCGTTGCGAAGATAGGTATAGGTCGCGACGGCCTGCGCCTTGACGTGTTCGTTGGGCTGACCGAACCCGGCCTCATAGGTGACGATCTGGCAAACGGCGTCATAGACGCTCATGGTCGTGCCGTTGACCTTGACCGTGTCCGAAAGCGACTGTTCGTAGTAAGGACTGTTCCCGGACGAGGACGGCGCTTTGGCCGATTTCTTCAGCTGGATCGGTTCCTCCTGGGAAGAACTGCTGCCGGAATTATCCGGTGCCCGTCCACGACCGCCTTCCTCCGAACTTTCCGAGCTTTCCGAACTCTCCGAAACGCTTTCGGAACTTTCCGAGCTTTGGGAACTTTCCGAACTTTCCGATGCGGAAGAGGTCGAAGAAGACGTCGAGGACGACGTGGACGAAGAAGTCGAAGAGGACGAGGACGACGAACTTTCCTCCGGCTCTTCGGGCTCAATCGGTTCTTCCGGTTCCTCAGGGATCTCCGGTTCTTCCGGTTCCATCGGTTCCTCCGGTTCTTCCGGCTCTATCGGTTCTTCCGGATCGGTCACGTCTTCCGCTTCGCCGAAGGAGGCGTCCGCCTCGGACTGCTGCGCCTGGGAAACGGCGACGTACCATTTGTCCGGCATCACCGGGCTGTCGTTATAATAGGCTTTTTCGGGATCGAAGACGCTGATGTCCTCTCCCTCACGGACCTGCCGCGCCACCACGACGAACCGGGCATCGGAAAAGTCATAGCAGCAGGTCGAAATAGTCAGAAAATGGTCCTCCACGGTATAATCAACGCCGGTGACGATCATGGTCCGGCGGGCGATCTCGCGGATAAAATCCTTTGTTTCCGTCTCGTCGCCGTCGATGAAGTTGTTATAGTCCCAAAGGGGACCGTCCTTGGCGTAGGCGTTGGTCAGAACGACACCCACCACCAGCCACCGGTTTTCCTCATAAAGGCTGTCAAACTGAATGACCGGGTGTGTTTTATAGAACGAAAGCTTGCGGTATTTGACAAAATCCGCGAACATCTTTCCGTCGTCATAGATATTGTGGCCGTAAATAATGAGGTTCCGGCTCATATTGCCGGGCTCAAAATCACAGCGGTAGTCCAGAAACGGCGTGCCGTACATCGAATAGGCTCCGTAATAGTCCTTGCGGAGATAAAACTGTCCGGTCTCCCCTTTGTTGCCGGCTTTGGTGGTCTGTACCACGGGATAGCCCTTGTTGAGATCGGAAGACACCGCTTCTCCCACGTTTTCGACCCGGATATAGCCGACGAGGTCGTTATTCTCCTGATAGAGGTTATAAAGGCTCGGCAGATAGTCCCAGTCGTCCGGCACGTCGCCGTTGTCGCTGAAAAGGTTCTGCAGATTGGCGGAAAGACCCCGTTGGATCATCGGCTGGATGACCATTTTGGAGAGCAGGTAGCCCATGGAACCGAGGAACACCAGAACGCAGAGGATAAAGACCCCTTTCCGGATCTTTTCCCCGGTGGAATCGCCCTTCATCGGAATAAAACGGGCGTACCACTTCTGTTTTTCCTTGGAAACGGTGGTGTTGAATTTTTCCTTGCCGGAAACGGCGCTTTTAAGGGAAACGGCGTTTTCCCGGACCTTCGGATAGGCGGCTACCACCGACCGCGCCAGATGAACAAGCCGTTTCCCGGCTTTTTCCACCAGTTCCTCCCGGTCTTTGGCGAGCACCTTTTCCGTCCAGACGTTGTCCCCCATGGAAACGGCGATATAGGCGCCGTTTTCCGGTTTGGCCGGATCGGTCGTCACCGCCATACCGACGGTGGAACCATACTGTTTGGCCACTTCCCCGGCCATGACCGCCGAGGTCCATTCGCTGTTGCGCCCGTGGCGCTCCAGAAGCTTTTCGGGCAGCTCATAGCGGTCCACGCCCTGCGCCGTGCCGAGGTAATGATCCATAAACTCGTTGGCGTCGGTCGCTCCGATCAGTTCCGTGCGGGGAAGTCCCTCCACCGCCATAGCGACCCGAAGGTCCTTCTGCCGAAGCTCCTTGGCGAAGGCCTCCTGAATACTTTCGGCGTCCACGGCATAGACCGCGTCGCCCAGATCCTCAATAATGTTCCGAAGGGCGTTGTTGCAGCGTTCCTTCGCTTCCGCCGGGGTTTTCGCCGGCGCGAAAACCTGTACGACGACTTCGTCGCCATCGGCAAAGGCAAGCGCCGAAGCGCCGAAGGCGGAAGCGTCCGAAGAAGCCTCCTTCGCCTCCTCCACCGTCACGCCACTGGCCCGAAGGGTCCTTAAAAGACCGCCGTTGCCGCTGAAGCGCACCAGATACGGTGCCACCCGGTATCCCAGCATGAACGGAAAAACATCCGCGTCGCCGGGCAGGATCAAAATACACTGGTTGCCGGCCGCAATGGCGCAGCCGGACGGTTTTCCGTTTTTATTCCGGAAGATTTCGGCGCCTTCCGGGAACCTTTCCCCGTCCTTCGTCACCGTCGGGAAACCCACCGCCGCCGACACCGCCGAAACGGTCAGATCGTCGTTTTGCTCACCGACGCCGCCGATGAACATGATGACGTTGCTGTCGCTGACCGCCTGGGAAAGCGCTTTCTGGATGGCGGTCCGGCTGGCTTCGATGCGGTGGCCTTTTACGTTGGAAAAGCCAAGCAGCTCAAATTCTTTCTGCACCAGCGTCCCGAAGTTTTCCTGATGGACGTTTCCGAGAAGAAAAATTTCCGATTGCACGAAATCACTCCTTTCCTTTGGATTTTATCCGAAAAAAATGTCAATTTTCCGCGTAAAGTTTAAATCTTTTGTGACTAAGCGCACAGCGGTCCAAAAGCGCCTCGATATCAAGAGCCTTTTCCGCCTCCTCGATCATGGCGAGGGTCGGATGGGTCTTGGGGTGCCGTGGGGTAAAGACCGTGCAGCAGTCCTCATAAGGAAGGATCGACGTCTCGAAGGTGCCGATCTTTTCGGCGATCTCGACGATCTCCTGTTTGTCCATACCGATCAAAGGCCGGAACACCGGCAGCGTCGAAACGGCGTCGGTGCAGCCGATGGCGGGCATGGTCTGGCTTGCCACCTGCGCCAGGCTTTCGCCGGTGATGATGGCGCCGCAGTCCTCTTTTTCCGCCAGACGAAGCGCCACCCGCATCATAAACCGCCGCATGATGACGGTGAAAAGCTCCTCCGGGCATTTATTCTTGATCTCTTCCTGGATCTCGGTGAACCCGGCGGAGAAAAGGTCGATGACGCCGCAATAGTCGCAGAGCTTTTCGGTAAGGGTCTGCACCTTCATCCACGCGCGCTCGCCGGTATAGGGCGGCGACTGGAAATGGAGGGCGCAGATTTCAAGACCCCGTTTCGCCATCATATAGCCGGCGACGGGGCTGTCGATGCCGCCGGAAATAAGAAGCAGCGCTCTTCCGCTGGAACCGACGGGCATGCCGCCGGCGCCGGGAAGCTGTTCACCGTGAATATAGGCGAATTTTTCCCGGATCTCGACCATGACGACGATATCCGGATGGTTGACGTCCACTTTGAGGTGGTGGAAGCGGGACAGAAGCACCGCGCCCATTTCCCGGGAAATTTCCGGCGACGTCATCGGAAAGCTCTTGTCGGAGCGCTTGGCCTCCACTTTGAAGGTCTTCACTCTCGGCATGACGTCGGAAAGATACTCTCTCGCCTTTTCCCGAATGTCGTCCCAGTTCTTCTCGGCGACGCAGGCTCTCGTCAAAGCGACGATGCCGAACACCTTCTGCAGGCGCTCGACCGCTTCGTCAAGGTCGATGTCCTCGCTTTTCGGCTCGATATAGATGGTGGACTGGGCTTTCCAGCACTTGAACTCCCCAAGCGGCTGAAGACGGCGTTTGCAGTTTTTTACCAACCGGTCCTCAAAACCGGAACGGTTCAGCCCTTTAAGGGCGATCTCGCCGCATTTAATCAAAATGATCTCTTTCAAAACAATAGTACCTCTTATCTGCAAAGTTCCTGCATCGCGTCTTTTAGTGCCGCGACCAGTTCCCGGATATCTTCCTCGGTGGTCTCCCGTCCGAAGCTGATCCGCAAAGCCGAATCGATCCGTTCCGGCGGATAATTCATCGCTTTGAGCACGTGGCTTTTGGCGCCGAGAGCGCAGGCGGAACCGCTGGAGACGTAAATGCCCCGGTTTTCTAAAAAGTGGAGCAGAATTTCGCTTCGGATCCCCAAAACGGAGACGTTGACAATGCCCGGCAGGGCGTTTTCTTTGGAGTTGAGCACGATGCCGTGCTCGGTTTCGATCTGTTTCAAAAATTCGTCGTGGAGGGCTTTCATCTGATGCTCAAACTCCGGTTCGCCGGCTTTCGAAAGCTTCGTCGCCACACCGAACGCCGCGATCAGCGGCAGCGCTTCCGTTCCGGGACGGATCTCTTTTTCCTGTTCGCCGCCGAAGTGGATCGGAACGACCCTCGCGCCTTTTTTGATCCACAAAGCGCCGACGCCTTTCGGTCCGCCGATCTTATGGGCGGTCACCGTCAGAAGGTCCACGCCGAGCTTTTCGACCTTGAAAGGCATTTTGCAGAAGGCCTGCACCGCGTCGCAATGGAACACAACGTCGGGGTTTTTGGCTTTCGCCGCTTTGACCAATTTGCCAACGGGATTGATGGCGCCGATCTCGTTGTTGACCATCATCACGGAAACGAGAACGGTTTTTTCATCCACCGCTTCGAAAACCGCCGCCGGGGTGATGATCCCGTTTTCGTCCGGAAAGAGCCAGGTGACCTCGAAACCGTTTTTCCCGAGGTATTCCGCCGCCTTCATCACCGAATCGTGTTCATAGGCGGAAACAACGATTTTGTTGCCCCGCCGTTTTTTCGCCAAAGCGCCGCCAATAAGGGCCAGATTGTTGGCCTCGGTGCCGCCGGAGGTGAAATAAAGGCCGGAAGAATCGCCGCCGATGGCGTCGGCGATGGTTTTCCGGGCGCTTTCCCGGATCTTTTCCGCCTCGATCCCCTTGTTATGCAGGGACGAAGGGTTGCCGTAGGTTTCCGTCATGGCGGAAAAGGCGGCTTTGGCGGCTTCGGGATAAACCCTTGTCGTCGCGCTGTTGTCCAGATAGATCTCTCTCATTTTCCGCCTCCGCTAAACAGATTTCTCCATTATTCAGAGTTATTATACACAATGTCCTATATATTTTCAAGTATATTAAATGATTTTTTAACAATTTCTTTAAGAGTGTGGAAAGTTTTCCACCAGGTTCCATCCCTCGACGGCTTTCACAATCTTTTTTCGTCAAAGGATGGCCGACTGGGGGGTAGTAGCCTTCCCCCTCGGGGGAAGGTGTCGAGCGTCAGCGAGACGGATGA
>CALCUE010000038.1 GCA_937906945.1 uncultured Clostridia bacterium
GGCACTGCACAAAGCTTTTGCCGCCTCCGGCGGCGCCGCCGTAAAGCACCTCGTCGGCCTTTCCGGTCATCTCGCAGAAAAACCGCTGTTTCTCACTCTGCTCCCAACAAAGTTTCATTCGCCCTTCACCACCCGAATTTCCACCTCCGTTTTGTCCCCCGTGCTCAATTCCGTTCGGACGTTCTCCTTGAGCATCCCGTTCATCTTCGCGATGAGTTCCAGCGCCTTCAGCGCCGCCTTGCCGTCGTATTTATACTCCCGTACCGGCCAGTAGGGTCGTCCCTCGCTGTCCCAACGGCGCTGTTCCTCCACACCGGTGGCCTTTTCATAGGTGTCCCAAAGCTCCTTGAGCACCCGCTCCTTTTCCGAAAAGCACCGCTCCCGGTTGTATTCCTCCTGTAAGCGTGCCACCTCGTCCAGAATGTCCTTTCGCTTCAGAAGGTTTTTTCCGGCTTTTTCCGCCTGTTTTCCGGCGGCGTCTTCATCCTTCTGCCGTTTGCCGTAACCGGCCCTTCGGGCCGCTTTTCCGGCGTCGTAATCTATGACGTATTCCTCGCAGAACCGTTTTTCCCGGGAAAGCACCGCTTCTCCCTCCTTTCGCGTCGATCTTATCCTGTTGTACCGCGAAAGGGAGGCGGTCTGTCACCGCTTTTCCTTCAGTTTCTCGCTGAGCCTTCGGTAATAGGCGCCGCAGAGCCTTTGAAGCGCCGAGGCGCTTGTATAGTGGAGCACCGCCACACCGGCCAAAGTCCGTTCCGTCGTCACCGCCGCCAGAAGCGCCGGCACCAAAGACCGGTCGGCGCAAACCTCGGCGGCGGTCTCCCGGATCAGCCGCCTTTCTCCTTCGGAAAGCCGGTAATAATTGAGCCCCATCCAATAGAGATAGCTCTGCCATTCGCCGGGAAGCCCGAAACGCTCCCCCTTATGGTATCGCATAAAAGCCTCCTTTCCCGGGAACCTCAGCGTCCCTTTTCCGCCGGAAAACCGTCGGCTTTCCGCTGGATGCGCTCCTCCACTTCCAGGTTCCCCACACCGAAAATCTCCCGCAGGACCCGAAGGGAAAAGATCGCCTCCGAAAGATTTTCGGCGATCTCCTCATACTCTCCCTCCGAGCGCAGCCGTTTTCCCAACACCGCCAGAAGCGCCGAAAACACCCGGATCGCCGCGATCAATTCCCGCTCCGGATCCCTCGCCAAAAAGGCGACCCATTGTTCCGCTTTCATCCGTTCTCCCCCTTTCAGGCGCTCTCTTTTCGTTTCCAGTACCGCTCTCTCTGATAAGCGCGGATCTTGTCCCTGTGTTTTTGGTAATAATCCCGGCGATAATCCGACAGCGCCAGGCTGTGCGTTTTCGCGTAATTCCTGTTATAGGCCAGAATTTTGTCCCGGTGCTCATAATAATAGGCTCTGGCTCTCTCCCGGTTCTTTTCCGCCGCTTCCGGATGCTTCGCCCGGTAACGCCGGTTATATTCCACCTGTCGTTTTTTCTTTTCTTCCTCGGTCACGGGGATCCCTCCTTCTTAAATAACACATTTCGTGTTATTTTTAACTAAAAAAATAATTTCGTAAGGTTTGCCGGTTTGTAATAACACATTTCGTGCGATTTTTACTATACCACGCTCTTTTTCGTTTGTCAACACGTTTTGTGCGATTTTTTCAAAAAAATCCGTCTTTTCCCTTGTAAAATAAAACGGAACGTGGTATTATAGGGGAGAAAGAGGCGATACCCATGGCAAAATTCGGAGAAACACTTCACACCCTTCGAAAACAGAACCACCTGACGCAGGGAGAATTGGCGAAAAAACTCGGTCTTTCGACCAGTGCCGTCGGGATGTATGAAAGGGGACAGCGGGAGCCCAATCTGGAGACGCTCACGGCGATTGCCGATTGCTTCGGCGTCGGGCTTTCCGATCTGATCGGCGGCGAAAAAGCGCCGGCCAAAGCGGAACTGGAAAACGAAATGCTTGCCCTTTTCCGAAAGCTGCCCGAAGACCAACGTCCCGTCGTTCTGGCCATGATCCAGGCGGCCATAAAAGAATTATAAAATGCGAAACGCCCGGCAGCTCAGCCGGGCGTTTCTTTTTCCTTTCCCATTTTCGCGAGCGAAAGTCGGAGAATATCAATGGCAAGAAGAAGCGCCGCCGTTGGATCCGGGCTGTTTCTCACCGCCTCTAAAAGTTCTTCTTCCATTCTCGTCACCTCCCAACGGTCCGTCTCCCGACGGTCTGTCCACATCGCGCCTTTATTTTAGAACATATGTTCTTTCTTGGCAACTGTCAATGTGCACAAATCCCATAGTAGGTTTTTGTTGGTGCGTTTTTGTAAGGGCAAAAACCGGTAATAAACGATTTTTAAACGTTTTTTGTTCGACTTTTTTCGGCATTTTTTCAAAATTGTGTTATAATAAGGCGAAAGGTCGTGATTCTATGCCAAAAGTCAAGCTCACCGTCACCGAAAGCCGCTGTCGCTGTGCCCTTTGCAAAGCGGGCGACGAATTTATTGTCGATAATACCTGTCCGCCTCTCTGCCACGAACTTTGGCAGAACATCTATCCTTCGGTCTATGTTCTTCTGAACGGCGGCGACCTGGATTATGGCGAAAGCCGTGCCAAAGCCTTCGACGCTTCCTGTCCCGACGGTGGCCGTGTCAGGATCCACGGCGAGGCCCTTCCCGACGACTGACCCCTCAAAAAGAGGTTTTTTCACCGCTTCGGTGCGGGAGCACCGGCGGCGAGGTTTATAGAAAACGAAGGCCGTTTCTTGACCGGACTCGTTCCGGTTAAACGGCCTTCGTCGATATCAGAAAGCACTCGGGAAAGAACAGCCGTTTTGTCCCCTTTCGACAAAGGGGACAAGGCTTGCAGCAAGGCTTGCGAGCACCGCCTGTGGCGGATGCAGCGAGCAAGGCTTTGCTCTTTGACAAGGGGGCCAAGAATAGCTCCCTCCGACGGACAAGGGTCGCTTTTATTTCTGCAGATAGATGAGCAGGACGGAAACGTCCGCCGGGGAAACGCCGGAAATGCGGCTGGCCTGGCCGATGTTCATCGGACGGATCCGGTTCAGTTTCTCAATCGCCTCAAGCCGAAGCCCATGGATCTCCCGGTAGTTGATTTCCTCCGGAATTTTCTTTTCCTCCAGGCGGTGCATCTGCTCCACCTGCGCCAGCTGTTTTTTGATATAGCCTTCGTATTTGATCTCGATCTCGACCTGCTCGATGACCGCCTCCGGAAGCTCGGGACGGTTGGGATCGAAGGGCGCCAGATCGGCGTAGCTGATCTGCGGACGGCGGAGAAGCTCCGCGATCTTGACCCCCTCGGTCAGCGGCGCGGTGCCTTTTTCCACAAGAAGAGCGTCCAGTTCTGGCGACATCCGAAGGTTCGTCGAAGCAAGACGGCTAAGTTCGGCGTCCCGCTGTTCGCGTTTTTTGAGGAACCGCTCCCAACGCTCGTCGCTGATAAGCCCGATCTCGTGACCGAGAGGGGTAAGGCGCATATCGGCGTTGTCCTGCCGCAGGATAAGACGGTATTCGCTCCGGCTCGTCATCATGCGGTAAGGATCCAGAACACCCTTGGTCACAAGGTCGTCGATAAGGGTTCCGATATAGGAATTGCTCCGTTCCAGCGTGATGGGCTCTTTTCCCTGACTGCGCCGCGCGGCGTTGATCCCGGCAACAAGACCCTGGGCAGCGGCCTCCTCGTAACCGGAGGTGCCGTTAAACTGTCCCGCGCCGAAAAGTCCTTTAATGTTGATGAATTCGAGGGTCGGCCGCAGATCGAGGCTGTCGCAGCAGTCGTACTCGATGGCGTAGGCGTTCCGCATGATCTTGACGTGTTCCAAACCTTTCACCGAATGGTAAATGGCGATCTGCACGTCCTCCGGAAGGCTGCTGCTCATGCCGGAAAGGTACATTTCCTCGGTGTGCATCCCCATGGGCTCCACAAAGAACTGGTGGCGGATCTTGTCGGGGAAGCGCATGACTTTATCTTCGATACTGGGGCAGTAGCGGGGACCGATGCCCTCGATCTTGCCGGAATAAAGGGGCGAACGACCGATGTTTTTCCGGATGATCTCGTGGGTCTCCTCGTTGGTATAGCCGATCCAGCAGGTGGCTTTGTTGACCATGGGGCCTTCGGTATCAAAGCTGAAAGGCACGATCTTTTCGTCGCCGTACTGAATTTCCAGTTTGTCGTAATCAATGCTGTCTTTGGCGACACGGGCCGGGGTTCCGGTCTTGAACCGGCGCAGTTTTACGCCGAGGGCCGTGAGGCTCTGGGAAAGAGGTTTCGCCGGCTGGCTGGCGTCGGGACCGCTTTCATATTTCCGGTCGCCGACGTAAATAATACCTTTTAAATAGGTGCCGGTGCAGAGAATGACGTTGGGCACCTTATAAAAAGCGCCGAGGTGCGTCATAACGCCGAGAACGCCGCCGTTGCCGTCGGAGCGCACTTCCACGATCTCCGCCTGCTTCACGTCGAGGTTTTCCTGGAGTTCGACGGTGCGCTTCATCAGAATATGATAGAGCGCCCGATCCTCCTGCGCCCGAAGGCTGTGGACCGCCGGACCTTTGCCGAGGTTCAGCATCCGGCTCTGGATCATCATTTTATCGGCGGCTTTCGCCATTTCGCCGCCGAGGGCGTCGATCTCCCGCACCAGATGTCCTTTGGCGGTGCCGCCGATGGACGGGTTGCAGGGCATGTTGGCGATTTTGTCGAGGTTGAGGGTGAAAAGGCAGGTTTTCGCGCCGAGCCTTGCGGCGGCCAAAGCCGCCTCCACGCCGGCATGTCCCGCGCCGACGACGGCCACGTCATAGTTTCCGGCAAAATATTCTTCCATAGTTTAAGCCTTCTATCTGAATTGGAATTTTGATCGCAGTACCGCTTTTTGGCCCCCTTGTCAAAGGGGGCTGGATTTTTGGGCGAAGTCCCTTGATTTCGGTAAATTACAAGCGCCAAAGGCTCCCTCCGAGAGGGAGCTGTCGAGCGTTAGCGAGACTGAGGGAGATTGGCGATCCGGAAAACGGTTCGCAGAAACGGAAAAACAGAGACGTTTTTTCTAAGTTCCGTTTATTCAGAGTTTCCTTCGGTTTTATCGTTGGTCGCCGGGCTCCTTTCGTCTTTTTGCCTTCGGCAAAAATCCACCTCCCTCCCGAGGGAGGCTTTTTCGCTTTTATTTTCCCACGCAGAAGCGGGAAAAGACTTCGTCGATGACGGCGTCGCTGGCCTTTTCGCCGGTGAGTTCATAAAGAGCGTCCAGCGCCGTTTCAACGCAGATGCCGACGGCGTCCAGCGTCATCCCGAAATCGAGGGCCTCAAGCGCCTCGGCAATGGCCTTTTCTCCCCGCCGGACGCAGTCCAGCTGCCGTTCGTTGGCCATGACCGGCTCCGCCGGATCGAAATCCGCGGTTTTGAGCACGTCGGAAAGGGCCTCCCGGAACTCCTCTTCTCCCTCGCCGCTTTGGGCGGAAAGAACGACGCTTTTTTCAAAGCTTTCTTTGATTTTATCAAGGTCGGCCCTCGTTTCAAGGTCCGATTTGTTGATGACGGCAATGGCCGGACGGCCTTTCAGCTTCTCCATGAGCATGAGATCGTTTTCGTCCAGCGGTACGCTTCCGTCGAAGACCGCCAAAACCACGTCACAGCGCTCGATCTCCGTATTGGCCATATCGACGCCGATCTTTTCGACGGCGTCGCCGGTGTCGTGAAGACCGGCGGTATCCAAAAGACGGATCGGGATGTCCCCGATGAGCACCGCTTCCTCCACAACGTCCCTCGTCGTTCCGGCAACGGAGGTGACAATGCTCCGGTCCCGACCGGAAAGCCGGTTCATCAGCGTCGATTTGCCGACGTTGGGTTTTCCGGCGATGACGATGGTGGCGCCTTCCCGGATGATCTTTCCGGCGTCATAGGTCTTCATCAGTTTTTTGAGCACGGCGTCGTTCGCCGTGAGCGTTTCCCGCATCATCTCGTCCGAAAGCTCCGGCACGTCCTCCTCCGGGTAATCGGACCAGGCGGCAAAATGGCTTTGCAACGCCGTTAATTCCTCCGTGATCGCCCGGATCTTTTTATAAAGAGCGCCGTTCCGCATGGAAAGCGCCGCTTTTCCGGCGACGGACGATTTGGCGGAAATAAGGTCCATCACGGCTTCCGCCTGGGTCAGCGTCAGCTTTCCGTTGAGAAACGCCCTCTTGGTAAATTCGCCCGGTCCGGCGAGCAATGCGCCGGAAGAAAGCGCCGCCCGAAGCACCCGCTTGAGCAGCGCCGGGCTTCCGTGGCAGGAAAACTCCACCGTGTTTTCGCCGGTGAAGCTTTTGGGCGCCAGAAACACCGTGGCGACGGCTTCATCAATGTCGCCTTCGGCGTCAAAGACCCGTCCGTAGGCGCAGGAATAGCCGGTCATTTCTCCCAACGTCTTTCCGCCCTTAAAAGAGCGGAACATTTTTTCGCCGACGGCGACGGCGTCTTCTCCGGAAATCCGGACAACGCCCAGTCCCGAGGACGAAAGGGGCGTACTGATGGCGGCGATGGTGCTCATGGCGGTTCCTCCTGTGCTCAGATTTTGAAACCCGTTCAAAAGGCCCCGTTTTCCGAAAAAAACGGGCTCTTTTCAGCGGTTTTTCTCTTCAAAAAAGTGCCGGTGGGCTCACCGGCACTTTTCGCTTGACGTTTAGTCCAGATCGATGCGGCCGTAAAGGGAGATGGCGCTGGTGTCATTCTTCGGCGGCTCGTTGGAGGCCGGAACGATGACTTTCTGGCTGTCGCGGTGACCGGACGGTCTTCTTCCGCCACGGGAACCTCTGCGCTCGCCTTTTCCCTCGAAACGCTTTTTGTCGTCGTGATGTTTGGCGCCTTCAATGGGGCTGATGACGACACGGCGGTTCGGTTCGGTGCCGATGGATTTGCTGGTGGCGCCGGCAACGGTCTGTACGGTGGAATGGACGATCCGCCGCTCATAGGGGTTCATCGCCTCCAGGGTGATGGAGCGCTGATTGCGGACCGCCTGGGTGGCCGTTTTTCTGGCGTAGGCCCGAAGGCTGGCTTCCCGTTTGCTGCGGTAATCGTCCACGTCCAGAACGACCCGGACGTAGCTTCCCTCGCTCCGGTTGGCGACCAGGGAGGCCAGATACTGCATGGCGTCGAGGTTGTCGCCCCGTTTGCCGACGACAACGCCCATGTTGTCACCGGAAAGCTGGAGCACGATCATGCCGTCCTTCTGGGTATAGGTGACGTCGGCGTCCGGATAGCCGAGAGCGACCAGAATCTCTTTGATGTAGCCGGCGGCGGCGGAGCCTTTTTCCTCCAAAACCTCGGGCGGAAGGACCTTCACTTCCTCTTTGGTCTCGGCATCTTCCTCAACGGGGGACGCTTCCTCTTTGACCTCCGGGGCCGGTTTTTTCTCCGGTTTCGGCTCTTTGGCTTCCTTCTTGGGCTGAGGTTTCTGTTTCGGTTTTTCCTGTTTTTTGGGTTCCTTGGGTTCTTTCGGTTCTTTGGGTTCCTTCGGCGCTTCCGCTGTCGGAACGGTTTTTTCCGGTTTCGGTTCGCGTTTCTTCTCACGGAACTTCTTTTCCTCCGCCTTTTTCTCCTCGGCACGGACCCGCTCGAGGTATTCCTCGCTGAGGGAAACTTTAACTTTGGCGGGGATCTTTTTCAGACCGAAAAATTTCGAGCCCTCTCTCTCGAGGATCTCGTAATGAACGTCGTCCCGGCTGACACCCAATTTGGCGCAGCCGTTATCGACGGCTTCCTCTCTTGTTTTGCCGGTGGCAATTACAAACTCTTCCAAAATGTGCCTCCTGATTTATTCGTCGTCATCCGAGGCTTCATATTCCTCGCCGTATTTTTCGGCCATGCGCTTTCTCGCTTCGTTGAGCTTTTTGCGGTTGGCTTCCTTCTGGCTCGGGTTTTCCTCGGCGTATTCTCTGTTGCCCTGTTTGGCGCCTTTGGCCTGCTGAAGCTCTTTCAGGCGCTCTCTGGCTTCCTGCCGTTTCTGGCGTTTGGCCTCTTTTTCCGCTTCCATCTCCGCTTCCAGTTTTTCGGAGATCTTCTTCGGGTTATAGAAGAAGTTGAGGAAAACGGTCTGGATCAGCATCACGATGGCGGAAACGGTCCAATAAAAGCCGACGCCGGACGGAACGATGAAGCAGATATAGACGGAAAAGAGGGGCATCAGAAGGGTCATGCCCAGCATGGTGCCTTTGGCGGCGCCATTGTCGGAGGTCATCATGGAATAAAGGCTCTGGGCGATCTGGAAAAGGCCGCAGAGCAGCGGGATCAACAGATACCAGTTGAAACCGCCGTCCAGCGTCAGCTTGAACTGCGGGGTGACGGAAAGGTCAAGTCCGAAAAGGTTCATGTTGAAATCCGCGATCTTCTGGACCAGCTCCTGGTCAAAGGAAGCGAAGGCTTCCGGCATTTCTTTGACCGCTTTGAGCAGGTTCAGCTGGGTGTAATAGGAGTTGTTCCCCATCTCGAAGCCGGCACTCGTCGCGGCGGCGGCCATTTCGCTGATCACCGCGCTGCTGGCGCGAAGGATGTGATAGATCGGTTTATAGACAACGTCCATGATACCGAAGAGAAGAGGGAACTGGATCAGGGTGGGAAGGCAGCCGGAAAGGGGATTATAGCCCTCCTCGGTATAGAGCTTCTGCACTTCCTCGTTATAGCGCTCTTTGTTGTTGCCGTATTTTTTCTGGATGGCGTCCAGTTTCGGCTGGAAGAGCTGCATTTTGGCGGTCTCTTTCTGCTGCTTGATGGAAAGCGGGAGCAGAAGGACACGGGTCACGACCGTGAAAAGAACGATCGCGAGGGCGTACTTATTTCCGGTCAGCAGGTAACAGCCGAGCATCACGAAGCCCAGCGGCCAACCGAAAATGGTCATAATTAACTGCATGTACTATGTTCCTCCTGGTCACGGGACAGCGAAACGTCTTTTCACTCTGTCCCGGCGCTGTTCTGCTTTTTGTAGTAATGAAGGTCCCACTCCTCCGGTACGGGGTCATACCCGCCTGGATGAAAGGGGTGGCAGCGAAAAATCCGCAATATCGCCAATAACCCGCCCCTCCAGACCCCAAATCGCGAAATGGCGGTATAGGCGTAGGAAGAACAGGTTGGATAGTACCGGCAATGGGCCGGCGTATATGCGGAAATCGCCGTTTGATAAAACCGGATGATGAACAGAAACAGCTTTTTCATTCTTTTTCGTTGCTCTGGTAGGCGCCCAGTTTCCGTAAATGGGCGGTCAGGATGGAGGTCAGAGCGGTTGACTTGATAAAAGGTGTTTTTGTGCGGGCAACCAGGACGATGTCATATCCCCCCGGTATGTTGGGAAGAACTTCCCTGAAGGCTGCCCGAAGCACCCGTCGGGCACGATTTCTCGCTACCGCGTTGCCGATCTTCTTACCGGTCGTAAGACCCAGCCGGACAACGCCCAGCCGGTTCGGTAATATATAGGTAACCAAAGCGGGGTCCGCCGTGGACTTTCCCCGGTGGTATAAGCGTAAAAAATCGTTGTTTCGGGTAATGGAAAGCGTTTTCATAGATCCTGCCTTTCTTTTGCGGCCGTGTCAAAAAACGACCACACAGCGGCGGTCGATCAGTAGCTCAGATGCTTTCTGCCTTTGGCTCTTCTGGCTGCGAGAACTTTGCGTCCGTTCTTGGTGGACATTCTGCTGCGGAAACCGTGGACTTTCTGTCTGTGGAGTTTTTTAGGCTGGTAGGTTCTTTTCATGGTTTTCCCTCCTTTCAAAATGGCCTTGCAAACATAAAGTATATCGCCAAAACTTCCGCTTGTCAATATATTTTATATTATAAAAGCGATTTTCGGTTTTTTCGCCGGAAATCCGCAAAGGGGAACACCTTACGCCCCTTGTTAAAGGAAGCGCGAAGCGCTCGGCGCGGTAGTGAATGA
>CALCUE010000039.1 GCA_937906945.1 uncultured Clostridia bacterium
CCCATTTCTTTGACGGCGCAAAGAAACGGGTGGTACCCGGGGAAAGAAACGCCTCGAACCCCAAGGCTTGCTCCCGCAAGCCTTGTCCCCTTTGTCGAAAGGGGACAAAGCGGCTGTTCTTTTCCGAGCGCTTTCTAATTTCGACGAAGGCCGTTTAACCGGAAAGATCCGGTCAAGAAACGGCCTTCGTTTTCCGTAAAACACGGCGGCAGAAGGCGGCAAAGCCGCCGGTGCTCCCGCACCGAAGCGGAAAACGGGAAAAGAGTTTATCAATGATAAAAACCCGCCGAAAGGTCTTCCTTTCGGCGGGTTTTCTATACCATAGTATCGGTGGGCTGTTTCAAAACAGCCCGTTTTTTAATAAGATCGGAAACGAAACTCAGAGGTCATCGAAGCCGGTGACGGAGGAACCGCCGCGTTTGGGACGACGGGCCGGCGCTTCTTCCTCATAATCCTTGTTCTTCTTGTTGCGGCCGACCAGATAGAGGACGACCAGAAGGACGATCAGAAGGACGAGGACGGCGATGATGATCCAGACCCAGATCGGGATGGAGAAGCCGCCGGCGGAGGCTTTGCCGAGCTGAAGCTGGGTGAGAAGGAACGGAGAGAGGGAATCGACGGTCATCGAAACTTCGGAAACGGAAGGATCGGGGATGAGCTTCGCGACGGCGATGGTGTCCTCGGAAGCGAGGTAGGCGAATTCGGAAAGACCGTCAATGTTGGAGAGGACCGGACGGAAGACGCCGTCGCTTTCCGCGAAGGAGAGGTTGGCGACTTCGTTTTTGGCGCCGGTGGCGGTGTCATAGAGATAGGCTTTTTTGCCTTCGGCCATGTAATAGGAGGAACCGGTGAAGGCGTCCTTTTCCATGACGTGGACAAGAGCCAGAACGTATTCGTCGTAGTTGGAGGAGGCGTCGGCCTGGGTGCCGTTGAGGGAGTAGGTCACAACGCCGTTGGCCGGGCCGTGATAGGTCGCGCCGTCGGAAAGCAGGGAAAGATCGAAGGCGGCGAGGGTGTCGCCGGAGGCGATGAAGGCGGCGGTGGCGTCATCGACGGCGCTGTAACCGTCGAGAGCCGTGACCCAGAGGGAAGCGGTGCCGCCGATATCCTCGTTGAGAAGGTAGGCGACTTTGGTCACCGGGATGTCGCCGCTGATGCTGTAGCCGAGCTCCACCGGCTCAAAGACCGGTTCCTCCGGAATTTCCGGTTCTTCCGGGATTACCGGGGTCTCCGGTTCGGAGGAGGGTTCGGGTTCGCTGCTCGTTACGACGGAGCTCGTCGAGGAAGAAGGTTTCGGCGCTACAGAGCTCGTCGAGGAAGAGGGTTTCGGGGCGACGGAGCTTGTCGAAGAAGAAGGCTTCGGGGCGACGGAACTGGAAGAGGTCGAAGGCGTGGACGAAGAGCTGGAGGAGCTGGAATCGTCGCCGCCGATGACAATGCCTTTGGCTTTCCAGGTGGCGACGGCCACGAAGTCCTCGTCGGACTGTACTTTTACGCCGGCGGCATAGACTTTGCCCTCGATTTCCCAACCGGCGAAGGTATAGCCGTCGGCGGAGAAGGGACATTCGGCCAGGGAGAAGGCGGCGTTGGCGGGATAGCTCTTGGAGACGTCCTTGCCGGAAACGTCTTTGCCGCTGGGGGTAGTGCCCGGTTTATAGGTGCCGGTGATGTTGTTCGAGGAGCTGGAAGAACTGGAAGAACCGCCCTCGCCGGTCCAGACAGCGGTGGCTTTGATCACGTACTGGCTGTCGCTCTTGGAGGCGTCGGATTCTTTGAAATTGTAGGTGGCGCCGGCGGGATAGGTCTTGCCGGCGATCTTCCAACCGCTGAAAGTGTGCTTGTCATAAGTAAAATGCAGGTCGTCAGCCTCGGGGAGATAGCAGCCCTCTTCGATTTTGTAGGTTTCGGAAAGACTGTTTCCCTTGCCGCTGCCGGGGGAGAAGGTGATGGTGTATTCGGTGTATTCCTCCTTCATGCCGATGCCGCTGGCGAAGGCCGTTTCGTTCAGGAAAGCCGGGACAAAGGTGAACGCCATCAGAAGGGCAAGGAACAACGCGGAAACACGTTTGAATGTTTTCATAAAAGATCCTCCTTATGTAAAGAGATATTCCTACAAATAGGTAGTATAGCATAAGATTTTCCATTTGTTATGACTAAATTGTGAACAAAAAGGGGAAAGAGGCAAAAAGTTTTGAAAAGTCTTGTAAAAGAGCGGGAAATTTGCTATACTGAGACCCGTGGAACGCCGCTGTGGTGGAACTGGCAGACACAAGGGACTTAAAATCCCTCGCCCTTAAAAGCGTACGGGTTCGATTCCCGTCAGCGGCACCAGGCAAAGACCACACATTCGTCCCAAAGGCGGATGTGTGGTCTTTGCTAAAACGAAGCGCAAAAACAGTGACCTTTTTTCTTTTTTTATCGTATAAATAGGAGAAAACAAAAACGAAAAGGAGAAAAAACCATGAGCGAAACGAAAAAACTGGATATGACCAGACTCAGCGAGGAGGACCTCGGAAAAGTCGCCGGCGGAAAAGTTCACCGCGACAGCGACCCCTACTGCACGACCTTCCGTCCGATCGATCCGTTGGGAGAACGGGAATGCAGAAACTGCCAGCGCAATGGTTCCTGCGACATTCTTATAGATAACCGTGTGGTAAACTGACGGTTTGACTTTATTTTGACTGGGAAAGGACGGAACCCGATGACGAGACCCGTGATCGGCATTTTGCCGGATTATTCGGAGGAGAACCGAAAACTGGAGCTTCCGATGGCCTATATCGCTTCGGTGGAAAAAGCCGGCGGGATCCCGCTGGTGCTTCCGCATACCGCCGATGAGGAAACGGCTTCGGCCCTCGGCGCTTTCTGCGATGGATTTCTTTTCAGCGGCGGCGTGGATGTCGATCCGCGCCTTTACGGCGAGGAACCGGTTGAGGGTCTGGAAGAGGTCTCCCCGACCCGGGACGTGACCGATCCGCTCTTTTTCAAAGTGGCTTTCGCCCTTCGGAAACCGATTTTCGGCATCTGTCGGGGCGCGCAGATGGTCAACGTCTGTCGGGGCGGCACGCTTTATCAGGATCTGCCGAGCCAGCTTGGGAACGAGGCTTTTCGTTCCCACCGGCAAAGCGAACCGGGCGATGTTGCCGTCCATTCCGTCACGGCGCAAGCGGAAAGCGTTCTGGCAAAAGCCTACGGCGGGACGGAATTTTCGGTCAACAGCTTCCACCACGAAGCGGTGAAAAAGCCCGGAGACGGTCTTACCGTCACGGCTCAGTCACCGGACGGCGTTATTGAGGCGCTGGAGGACAAAAACTACGGCTTTTTCGTGCTGGTCCAATGGCACCCGGAAAAAATGTACGAGGTCTCGGAAGGCTCCCGGAAGCTGTTCCGGCTTTTTGTCGAGGCTTGCGAAAAATAAGAACAGAATCGAATGGCCGGGGATCTCCCGGCCATTTTCAAAAAAACAGCGCAGGAGGGTTTATCATGCGGGCAAGAGATTTTGGGATCCCCTTTTCGGGAAAATGCGGAGAAAATAACGCCATCACCGACGTTCCCGGCGTCGAGGTGGGATTTTGCACCCTCAATTACGGCGAAGCGACGGCGGACACCGTCTATGGCAGCGATTTCGCCCGGACCGGCGTCACCGCCATTCTGCCACGGGGAAAACGGCGCAGCGCCGTTTTTGCCGGCCGGGCGGATCTTAACGGCAACGGCGAACTGACGGGCACCCATTGGATCGACGATTCCGGCTTTCTGCACGGCCCTGTTATGATCACGAACACCAACAGCGTCGGCATCGTCCGGGACACCGTTTCCAAATGGATGGTGGACAACGACTATTATTATCCCGCTTTTGACGGCGAAAAGGAGATCCCGCGGCTCGGGTTCTTCTATCCGGCTGTGGGCGAGACCTTTGACGGAACGCTCAACAATATAAACGGCTTCAAAATCAAACCGGAACACGTTTTGGAAGCGCTGGAAAGCGCCAAAAGCGGTCCGGTCGCCGAAGGCAACGTCGGCGGCGGCACCGGTATGTGCTGTCTCGGCTTCAAGGGCGGCACCGGCACCGCCTCCCGGGTCGTCAAAACCACCTTCGGGGAGGAATATACCATCGCCGCTCTGGTGCAGTCCAACTTCGGTTTGCGGCAGGAATTGACGGTCAAGGGCGTTCCCGTGGGAAAACTGATCCACGGCTGTGAGCGGAAGATCGTCGCTCCGTCGCCGAAGGAGGGCGAAGGCTCCATCATCGTTATTTTCGCCACCGACGCGCCCCTTCTTCCGTGGCAGCTTTCCAAGATCGCCCGGAGAGCCACCATCGGTATCGGTCGGGTCGGCGGCGGGAACCATTCCGGTTCCGGCGATATTTTCCTCGCCTTCTCCACCGCCAACGAGAACGCTTTCAGCTACACCAAAACGAAGGTCGATCTGCTGTCGGATCAGGAAATGGACTGCCTTTTCCCGGCGGCGGCGGAGGTTGTGGAGGAATCCATTCTGAACGCCATGGTCTCGGCGGAGGATATGCTCGGACGGAACCTCAATTTCGTACCGGCGATCCCCCACGACCAGCTTCGGGAAATCTGCGAAAAATACGCCGGTCTTTTCGAGGCGTACCGGGGATAAACGGAGAAAATAAAAAGAACCGCCGGAAAGGACTTCCTTTCCGGCGTTTTTTGATGAACGTTATTTTTGTTTTCGCTTTTCGATGAGGACGGAGGAAACGACGGCATAAAGAAGAGCGCCGCCGATCAGAGGGATCTCCAGAAAAAGGAGCTTTTGGCTTCGCAGGAGGACGGAAAGCCCCTGCACGAGAAAAACGGTGCTCAAAAGAGCGAAAACGATGGCCGACTGCCGGTAATGGGGCTTTTTGTCCATGGTTTTCCGTTCCTCTTCGGAGGCGTAGAGCCAGGCGTTATTGAGGAGAAAGCCTTTTTCGGCAAAATGGCGGGCGCTGAGAAAAAAGCCGAGCACGGCCAGAGCAAAAAGGAAGATCACCGTTATAATTTCCGCCGTTGTCACTTTTTCATCCCTCCCGGAAAAGCAAAATCCGCCGCCGCAGGGCGGCTTATTATTTTACGAAAACGCCTGATGCAGAAGCAAAAACCAGACCCCGAGCAGAATAAGGCACAAAGCGAGCAGCAAAAGCAGGAGATTTTTGACGATCCCCTCTTTTTTGAGCATGGCTTTTATATCGAGCACGGCACCGATAAAACCGCCGAGCACGGCACAGGGCATGAACGGATAGAGGAACGCCGCCGAAATTTTATCCCAGGTGCCGCCGAGGGTGAAAGAGCCGATGATGAGGGACAGAACGGAAAGAGCGAAAAGAACGAGCGGGACCAGGTGGCAGAGGAGCCGGAGCTTCTTTTCCATCAGCGGATCACCTCGAGCACTTCGCCGACGTACATGGTGTGGGGCGCTTCCTCGGTGTAATAGTCGTCGATGACCTCGGCGGGCATGGCCGAAACGTCCAAATCTTGCCGGTAGATCTTTTTGCAGAGGATGGTGAGGGACGCCTCCTTGAAGCCGACGGAAGAACCGACGGAAACGGGGGTCAGCGCCGTTTCGGCGACTTTGTCGCCGTCCCGGCCGGATTTCCGGCCCAGAAGGGCCAGATCCTTTTTATACTCCTCCGGGAAGAACGAGACGGTGAAAACGTCGTTTTTCTCCAGATAGTCGTGGGTGTAGCGGCAGGGTTTCACATAGACGGTGGCGACGTCCCGGCTCCAAAGGGTGCCGAGACCGCCCCAGCCGATGGTCATGGTGTTGAAATCCTCCGGCGTTCCGGCGGTGACGAGCGCCCAATCGTTATGAAACGCCTCGAAAACCTTCAGGGAAAGATCGTTCATAAAAAATGCCTCCTTTTTCTTTTTCCACCGCCATTATAGCGCCGGGAGCGCCGATTGACAAGGGCCGTGAGGTCTGCTATACTGAAAAAAATTCCGAAAGGAGCGATTTTTGATGAACACGGTCTCCCGCGAGGAAGCCATCGGGCTTTTGAAAAAATATAACAAGGACGAATTCCACCTTCGCCACGCCTATACGGTCGAAAGCGTCATGCGGTGGTACGCCAATGACCTCGGTTACGGCGACGACGCCGATTTCTGGGCCACCTGCGGTCTTCTGCACGACATTGACTTCGAAAACTGGCCGGAGGAACATTGCGAAAAGGCACCGGAGCTTCTTTCGGAGATCGGCGCTTCGGAGGAACTGGTTCACGCCGTCTGTTCCCATGGCTACGGGCTTTGTTCCGACGTGGAACCGGTTCACCAAATGGAAAAGGTGCTTTTCGCCGTCGATGAACTGACCGGGCTCATCGGCGCGGCGGCGCTGATGCGTCCTTCCAAGAGCACCAAGGACATGGAGGTTTCGAGCCTTAAAAAGAAGTTTAAGGACAAAAAATTCGCCGCCGGTTGCTCCCGGGAGGTCATTGCCGAAGGCGCCGAGCGCCTCGGCTGGGAGCTGACCGAGCTTTTTGAAAAGACCATCGCCGCCATGAGAGAGAGCGAAGACTGGGTCAACGAGGAATTGGCAGAAGGCTGATGAAAAAGCGAAAAGCGCCGCCCACAGGGCGGCGCTTTTTTCAGTTTTCCTTTTTTGTTTCAAAAAATTCCAGGATCCAGGACGGATACTGCTTTCTCAATTCCTGCAAAAGAAACGTCGTTTCGGCATAGCCGATTTCTTTTCGATGGGATTTTTCCATAATTTCTTTTTCCTGCCGTAAATATTCATCACGGGAAATCGTATCACGGTTCATTTTCATTCTCCGCGGTTTAAAAATTTATTATAGCAGAAAGCTAAATCGGTATCCGAAAAAAGAATAACATATTTTCTCTCGTATGTCTATTATAATAGACATAAACTCCGCATAATACTTTTATAGTTGTGGCGGGGGATGTCTATGATGATAGAATTTGATAATCGGGCGATCGGTGTCACGATCCATCGGTTGAGAAAAGAGAAAAATTTTTCGCAGGAAGTGCTCAGCGGGCTTGCCGGGATCGCAAGAAGCCACTTATCCATGATCGAAACGGGCGATAAGCAGGCAAATTTTGAAACGATCTGGCGTTTGGCAAACGCCCTCGGCATGGAACCGCACGAACTGGTTCTGCTGATCGAAAAAGAAATCAAACAAAGCTGAAAAAGGGAGCCGAAAGGCTCCCTTTTTGTTAGCAGTCTCTTTTCACAATATATTTAGAATACAATTTGTATTCATTATTGTAGTATATTTTGCTGTCGATTGTCAATATATAATGATGGTGACATAGGTGGTGAAGGGAATGGAAAAAGAGACTTTGATCATAAAAAAACGCGGAGAAGACGGCAACAAAGTTATTTCCGTGCGTATAAAAGACGAGACATTATCCGAACTGGACAGAATTGCCAATGAGAGCAACCGTTCGAGGAATGAAGTGATAAACTTTATTTTGGAATACGGAGTTAAAAATATCGAGATACAATAAAAACGGGCAGAAATTGTTTCTGCCCGTTTTTTATGACTGGTCGGGAATCCTACCCTTCCGTCTTTTGCGGCTTTGCCGAAAATGACGGAGGAAGAAAAAGATTTTCAATACGGTTCTTTCCTAACCGGAATGGAACCGCACAGCCCCTCATCCGTCACGGCGAAGCCGTGACACCTTCCCCCGATTATTGGCACGCTTCGTAAACCGCCACGGAGACGGCGACGGTGGCGCCGACCATGGGGTTGTTGCCCATGCCGATGAGGCCCATCATTTCGACGTGAGCGGGAACGGAGGACGAACCGGCGAACTGGGCGTCGGAATGCATCCGCCCCATGGAATCGGTCATGCCGTAGGAAGCGGGACCGGCGGCCACGTTGTCGGGATGAAGGGTGCGTCCGGTGCCGCCGCCGGAGGCGACGGAGAAATATTTTTTGCCGTTTTCAATACACCATTTTTTATAGGTGCCGGCGACAGGGTGCTGGAAGCGGGTGGGGTTGGTGGAGTTGCCGGTGATGGAAATATCCACGCCTTCGCTCTGCATGATGGCGACGCCTTCCCGGATGTCGTTGGCGCCGTAGCAGCGGATGGCGGCACGTTCGCCGTCGGAGAATTTCACTTCCCGGACGACGTTGAGCACGTCGTGCTCAAAGTCAAAATCGGTCTCCACGTAGGTGAAGCCGTTGATGCGGCTGATGATATAGGCGGCGTCCTTGCCGAGACCGTTGAGGATAACACGGATGGGCGTTTTGCGGGCCTTGTTGGCGTTTCGGGCGATACCGATGGCGCCTTCGGCGGCGGCAAAGGATTCGTGTCCGGCGAGGAAGGCGAAGCATTTCGTCTCCTCGGAAAGGAGCATCGCGCCGAGATTGCCGTGACCGAGACCGACTTTGCGCTGTTCGGCGACGGAACCGGGGATGCAGAAGGCCTGAAGGCCTTCGCCGATGCAGCGGGCCGCTTCGGCGGCGGAAGTCACCTTCCGTTTAAGACCGATGGCGGCGCCGAGGGTATAGGCCCAGACGGCGTTTTCAAAAGCGATGGGCTGAACGCCCTTGACGAGGGATTCCACGGAAACGCCGGCTTTTTCACAGAGCTCTTTGGCTTCTTCCAGGGAAGAAAGGCCGTTTTCAGAAAGGCAGGCCTCGATTTTGGGCATTCTGCGTTCTTTTCCTTCAAATTCTGCCATAGTGCTTTCCTCCCTCCTTATTCTTCCCGGGGGTCAATGATCTTGACCGCTTCGGCGTACCGGCCATAGGTGCCGGTGTTTTTCTTCAGGGCTTCGTCGGCGCTCAGTCCGTGGCGGATGTCCTCCATCATTTTGCCGAGACGGACGAACTGATAGCCGATGGTCTCGCCGTTTTTGTCGAGGGCAATAGAAGTGATATAGCCTTCGGTGAGGTCGAGGTAGCGCACGCCTTTGGCGCCGGTGGAATAGATGGTGCCAACGGAGCTGCGAAGGCCTTTGCCGAGGTCCTCCAATCCGGCGCCGACGGGAAGACCGTCCTCGGAAAAGGCGGTCTGGCTCCGACCATAGACAAGCTGGAGGAAAATTTCCCGCATGGCGACGTTGATGGCGTCGCACACAAGGTCGGTGTTGAGGGCTTCCAAAAGGGTCTTGCCGGGCAAAATCTCGCCGGCCATAGCGGCGGAATGGGTCATGCCGGTGCAGCCGATGGTCTCCACCAGCGCCTCCTCGATGACGCCGTTTTTGACGTTGAGGGTCAGTTTGCAGGCGCCCTGTTGGGGTGCGCAGGCACCGACGCCGTGAGAAAGACCGGAAATGTCCTTGATGTCATAGGCACGGACCCAGCGGCCCTCTTCCGGAATGGGAGCGGGACCGTGGTGCGGGCCTTTGGTGACCGGGCACATCCGTTCCACATCGTTTGAGCAGTTCATAGAATGGATCTCTCCTTATATAGTAATAATGATAAACAAAAATGGGGTGGAATATGAAAGATTCCGCGTTCCCTCTGTCATTCCGGGCAAGGCTTGCGAGCGCGTCCTGTGGACGAACCAGCGAGC
>CALCUE010000040.1 GCA_937906945.1 uncultured Clostridia bacterium
CTCATCCGTCTTTTTGCCTTCGGCAAAAATCCACCTTCCCCCGAGGGGGAAGGCTTTAAAGAATCCCCCAGTCACCTTCGGTGACAGCAAACTCTTGCGGTACCCGAAAAACGCGTCGGGTGCTTCGCACTCTTCCTCGCGTTTTTCGACCGCGGCGCCAAGCCTTGCTCGCTGCATCCGCCACTGGCGGCGCTCGCAGGCTTTGCTCTTTAACAAGGGGGTTAAGAATGTCCTCAGTTTCCCAAAATCGAACCGGAAAGTTCCCCGTTTGTCGGCGGAGAGAAAAAATGCGAAAAAATGGTGGAAATTCCAAATTTCCTATGCTATACTAATTTTGTATATTTATCTTAAAAGAGAAGCGGCAGAAAAGAAACGCCGGTTTTCGGAAAAGAGAGGGGATTTTCTCCATGAGCGAAGAAATTTTCAGAAAAAAGAGCCTTGATAAGATCAAATCGCCGGAAAGCCTCAACGACATGATCCGGGTCGCCAATCCCGGCGTTTGGCTTTTGATCGTCGCCGTGATCCTGCTTCTGCTCGGTGCCGGGGTCTGGGGCATTTTCGGCCACATGGATTCCACCGTCGAGGGCTACGCCTTTGTGGAAAACGGCGAAGCGGCGTTTTTCGTGGAAAGCGGCGCCAAGGCGGAGACCATTCCCCAATCGGTCATCGCCACCGTGGACGGCGAGGAATATACCTTTGAGCAGGACCCGATCTATGACGGGGAACTGCCGGAAAAGGCCGCCGAAAACGATCTGGTCTTCATCGGAAAAACCGCGGTGGCTCTGCCCGACGGCGTTTACCGCGCTTCGGTGGTGACGGAGCGGATCCGTCCCATCACCTTCGTGCTGAACTGAGGTGACGCCATGAACGAGAAACAGAAACAGCCGGTCACGAAGGGCGTGGCGAAGGTCCCGGTCGTCATGCAGCTCGAGGCGCTGGAATGCGGCGCCGCCTGCCTTACCATGATCCTGGCTTACTACAATAAATGGGTTCCACTGGAACAGATCCGCGCCGACTGCGGCGTTTCCCGGGACGGTTCCAACGCGAGAAACATGATGAAAGCGGCCCGGCATTATGGCCTTACGGCCAAAGGCTATCGCTTCGAGCCGCAGGCTCTTCGGGAAAACGGCCATTTTCCCTGCGTCATCCACTGGAATTTCAACCACTTTGTCGTCCTCGACGGCTTTCGGGGCAACAAGGCTTATCTCAACGACCCGGCCAAAGGCGCCTATTCCGTCTCCATGGAGACCTTCGACGAATCCTTCACCGGCGTTTGCATCATGTTCGAGCCGGGCGAAGGATTTGAACCCTCCGGCAAGCCGAAAAGCATGCTTTCCTTTGCCGCCAAGCGCCTCAAAGGCGCCGGCGGCGCCATGACGTTCACCATTCTGGTCAGCGTCATCGCCGCCCTTTTCGGGCTGATCCGTCCGGCCTTTTCCCGGGTGTTCCTCGACCGGCTTCTGACAAGGGAAAACCCCGAATGGGCCATGCCGTTTCTGACGCTGCTCGGTATTATGAGCGTTTTGCAGATCCTTGTCACGGCGGTGCAGGCCATTCAGAATTACCGCATCAGCGGAAAGCTCGCCGCCGTCGGCAACGCCTCCTATATGTGGAAGGTGCTTTCGCTTCCCATCGAGTTTTTCTCCCAGCGCATGGCCGGTGATATTCAGGAGCGCCAGGCTTCCAACGCCGCCATCGTCGCCACCCTCATCGGTACCTTCGCGCCCCTTCTGCTCAACGGCGCCATGATGATCTTCTATTTCGTTGTCATGCTCCGCTACAGCTGGCTTCTGACCCTTATCGGCATTCTCTCCCTTGTCATCAACGCTTTTGTTTCGGACTATATTTCCAAAAAGCGGGTCAACATCACAAGGGTCGCCATGCGTGACACGGCGAAGCTTTCCGCCGCTACCGTCGCCGGCGTTGAAATGATCGAGACCATCAAGGCAAGCGGCGCGGAAAACGGCTATTTTGAAAAATGGGCCGGCTATCAGGCCAGCGTCAACGCCCAGGAGGTCCGTTACCTCAAAATCAACCAGTATCTCGGGCTTATTCCGTCCTTTGTCGCCGCCGCCGCCAACGACGCCGTTCTTCTGCTCGGTGTATGGCTCACCATGCAAGGCGAATTCACCGTCGGTATGGTCATGGCGTTCCAAAGCTTTCTGACTTCGTTCATGGCGCCGGCGCAGACCATGATCTCCGCCGGACAGACCCTGCAGGAGATGCGCACCCAGATGGAGCGGGTGGACGATATCATGGAATATCCCTCCGAAGAGGTCTTCGCCGAAGAGGACGGGGACGAAGAGAAAGAATATAAGAAACTTTCCGGAAAAGTGGAGCTTCATAACGTGGTGTTCGGCTATTCGCCGCTGGCGGATCCGCTGATCCGGGATTTCAGCCTCACCATCGAGCCGGGTCATTCCGTCGCCATCGTCGGCGGTTCCGGCTGCGGAAAATCCACCGTCTCGAAGCTTATTTCCGGTCTTCATCAGCCGTGGAGCGGGGAGATCCTTTTCGACGGGAAACCGATGAAAGAGATCGAAAAAAGCGTCTTTTCCGGTTCGCTGGCCGTGGTGGACCAGGACATCATCCTTTTTGAGGACACCATCGCCAACAACATCAAAATGTGGGACGATTCCATCGAGGACTTTGAAATGATCCTGGCGGCACGGGACGCCCAGATCCATGAGGACATCATGCAAAGACCCGGCGGCTATCAGCATAAGCTCACCGAAGGCGGCAAGGACTTTTCCGGCGGTCAGCGGCAGCGCATGGAGATCGCCCGTGTTCTGGCGCAGGACCCGACCATCATCATTCTGGATGAGGCGACGTCGGCGCTGGACGCCAAGACGGAATTCGAGGTGGTCAAGGCCATCCGCGACCGGGGGATCACCTGCGTCGTCATTGCCCACCGGCTTTCGACCATCCGCTCCTGCGACGAGATCATCGTCATGGAAAACGGCGTCATCACCGACCGCGGCACCCACAAGGAACTTCTGGAGACCAGCGCGCTTTACCGCGATCTGGTCACGTCGGAATGAGGAGGTGTCGGTATGGGTTGGTTTGACGAACAGTTAAAATACAGAAAACAGCAGGATAACGAGAATTTCGAGGACGCCATCGCCGGGCTTGCCGGCGCTGTCGTCGGACGGCGGTTGACCGAGGCGCTGAGCGATCAGGCCATCGCCCAATCCGCCATGGAAGAAATTCTGAAATTCTATCACTTAAAAATCAAGACCGACGATTTTCCGGCGACGGTCAAAACGCTGGAAGACCGGTTGGAATACCGGTTCCGTCCCTTCGGCATCATGCGCCGGACGGTGGAACTGGAAAAAGGCTGGTACCAATGCGCCGTGGGACCGCTTCTCGGAACGAAAAAAGAGGACGGCGCCGCCGTGGCGCTGATTCCCGGCAAGCTTTCCGGCTATTATTTCGTGGACCCGGCGACGGGCACGAAAACGAAGGTGACCCGCAAAAACGAGGACCTTTTGGACAGCGAGGCGATCTGTTTCTATAAACCGCTGCCTCTCAAGGCGCTGAAGGTGACCGACCTTCTCAAATTCATGGCGGAACAGCTTTCGCTGTCCGATATTCTGCTTTATTTGGGGCTGATGGCGGCTTCGACGGCCCTCGGCTTCCTTTCGCCCCTTTTCAGCCAATGGCTGTTCGGTTCCGTTCTGGAAAGCGGGAGCCTTCAGGTGCTTTTAGCGTTGGCGGTCTTTATGGCGTCCTTCGCTCTTTCTCAACAGCTGATGTTCATCTATCAGTCGCTGGTCAGCGAGCGGATCAACGTCAAACAGGACGTCGCCGTCCAGGCGGCGGTCATGAACCGGCTGATGTCGCTTCCGCCGCGGTTTTTCCGGCAGTACGCCGCCGGTGACCTGACGCAGAGAGCCATGTATATCCGGGCCTTTTGCAGCGTCATGATGAACACCGTCGGCACCATGGGACTGATGTCCGTTTTTTCGCTGGCCTATATCGGTCAGATCTTCGCGCTCACGCCGTCTTTGGTGGTGCCGTCCCTTTTCATCACGCTTTTCACCGTGGTCCTTTCGCTGGTGACGACCCTCTGGCAGACGAAAATTTCCAAAGAGAGCATGAAGCTTTCGTCCGAGACCAGCGGCATGACCTACGCCATGCTCGCCGGCATCCAGAAAATCAAATTAGCCGGCGCCGAAAAGCGGATGTTTTCCCGCTGGGCCCGGCAGTACAGCAAAGAGGCGGCTCTTATTTATAACCCGCCGACGTTCCTGAAACTGTCCGAAGCCATCACCGCCGCCATTTCCACCATCGGCTCTCTCGTCCTTTTCGCCGTAGCCATCGAGAGTGAAATCTCCGTGGCGGATTATTACGCTTTCAACACCGCCTACGGTTTGGTGTCCGGCGCGTTCATGGGACTTGCCTCCGTCGCCACCACCATCGCCAGTCTTAAACCGACACTGGAAATGGTGAAACCGATTTTGGAGGCGGAACCGGAACTGACGGAGGGAAAAGAGGTCGTCACCCAACTGCGGGGCGCCATTGAACTCAATAACGTGTCGTTCCGCTATGAGGACGATACGCCCTATATTCTGGATAACCTTTCGCTTAAAATACAGCCCGGGGAATATCTCGCTGTCGTCGGTTCCACCGGCTGCGGCAAATCGACGCTGATGCGGCTTCTGCTCGGCTTTGAAAAGCCGCAGAAGGGCGCCATCTATTTTGACCGGAAGGATATTTCCAAGGTCGATCTCAAATCCCTGCGCCGGAAGATCGGCGCCGTCACCCAGGACGGCAAGCTCTTTTTGGGCGACATCTATTCCAACATCGTCATCGCCGCGCCGCAGCTGACGGTGGACGACGCCTGGGAGGCGGCCGAGATCGCCTCCATCGCCGACGATATCCGGGCCATGCCTATGGGGATGAACACCATCATCTGCGAAGGACAGGGCGGCATTTCCGGCGGTCAGCGCCAGCGGCTCATGATCGCCCGCGCTATCGCGCCCCGTCCCAAGGTGCTGATGTTTGACGAAGCCACCAGCGCTTTGGACAACGTGACCCAGAGAAAGGTCTCCGAAGCCATTGACTCGCTGCAATGCACAAGGATCGTCATCGCGCACCGGCTTTCGACCATCCGCCATTGCGACCGGATCATCGTTCTGGACAAAGGCCACATCGTCGAGGACGGCACCTATGAGGAACTGATCGAAAAGAACGGATTTTTCGCCGAGCTGGTCGCCCGTCAGCGGTTGGACGTCGGCGACGATCCATAATCACCGAAAAAGGAGGCTTCGCCCATGACCGAAGAACAGAAAACCGCTCTTTACGCCGATTACCGGGAGAAAGTCTTCGGCTATCTTCTCGGAAAAGTCGGGAACCGTGACCTGGCGGAGGACCTTTGCTCCGACGTTTTTCTGAAAATTTATGAAAAACTCGATTCCTTCGACGAGACGAAAGCGTCGCTTTCCACGTGGGTCTTTACCGTCATGCGCAACACCCTCATCGACTATTACCGCACCCGGAAAGTGACGGAGGAAGTGCCGGAGGAGCTTTCGGCGGATTTTTCCGTCGAGGAGGAGGTCTGCGACAATGAGGAACTGGAACTTCTGGCGAAGGCTTTGGAAACGCTTCCGGAGCGGGAGCGGGATCTTATTATTCTCCACTATTATTCCGGCGTTTCCCTCAAGGAGATCGCCCTTCGGATGGGGATCTCCTACACCTATGTCAAAGTTCTGCACAATAAAGCCTTGACCGCTTTGAAAAAGCGGATGGAAACGGGAGAAAGCCGCTGTGTCCCTTTTCCGGGAGCGCTCGTATAGAAGAGCGAAACGAAAATTTTTGAATGAAAAAAGTTATGTCCCTTTTGCGGGACGCTTCGTATAAAGGAACGAAAAACGGAGGCGATGGAATGGAAAAAAAGCTGAAACAGCTCTTTGATTTTCAGCGTTTTTCGGAAAACGAGCGTCTGGCCGGGCTGATCCGGGAGACGGAGAGTCGGTATAAAAGCGTGGAGCTTTCCGACGATTCGCTTTCCCAGGTGGCGGCAGCCGGAGAAGTCGTTTTACCAAAAGAAGCAAAAATCGAGAAAAAGTGAAAAAATCAGGTTCGCCGTGCCTTCGGGAAGACGGACGAAGAACATAAGGAGGTCAGGCCGCGATGAAAACGAAAGAAGAACTTTCCGTCCTCAAAAAAGAGGTGGAAGCGCTGAACGAAAAACTGACGGAGCTTTCGGACGAGGAGCTTCTGACCGTTGTCGGCGGCGTTGGCGAAGAGTACGAATGGACGCCCGGCAAATGGTGCGAGGGAACGCTTCTGAACCGGCAACAGCTGCCGTACACCCATAGACCGAAGAAAGAATACAAGGTACTGGGTGTGACAGGTTCCCATCTGGAAGTAAGGGTCTATTATTTCTTCAACGGTTCCTATGCCTGCACGGAGGACAATCTGGTGCCGATCGCCACGGCGATGGAATGTATGAAACCGCGTTGGGCAGCTGAAATCGGGGACTGAACCGGAAAACGCCGAAAAAAGGTCAAGCCTTTCCTATAAAAATTTTGTAATGATTCAAAAAACAGGAGGAAAATCACCATGGCAAAAACAAAAGAAGAAATGAACGAACTTGTTGAGGAGGTCAAGGCCCTCCAGAACAAACTGTCCGAGCTTTCCGAGGAGGAACTGGACGAGGTCTCCGGCGGTGTTGACATCAATGCTCTCCGTAGAGTCGCTCCTATTATGGGTGTATTCTTGCGCATGCAGAGTCCGGTGGTATCCCAAAGTCAGCCCGGAGAAGAGCTCAAAAGAATGGGTGGAAATGATCCGCTCATCGTCGTTGACGGCCTCCCGGAAAGAGAACAGTAAAAACAGGTCACGGATCAACGTGACCTTTCAAAAAGGCCATAAGAACCTGCCTTTCGGCAGGTTCTTTTTTTGCCCGAAAAGCGGCGACAAACGCACTCCTTTTCGTGATAAAACAAAGAAAACAAACGAAAGGGAGGTTTTTGTTTTGAAAGTCATAGAATGTTTTGAGCGGGCGCTTGGATTTCTGCCGGAAGAAAAAGGCGACGATCCGTCGCTTCTGAAATTCGTGGTGCCCTGGACCAATCAGCTTCTGGCGGATACCTTTGAAGCGGAAAACGCCATCCGGGAAAGTCTGGGGGAACCTTCGCTGGCTTCTTCGCTTTTTGTTTCCCAAGCCGAGGAGGAGATCCCCTATCACAGCCCGCTGGTCGAAAAAGCGTTTCCCTACGGAATGGCCCGGTGGCTGTTCCGGGAGGACGACGACGTTTCCGGAAGCCGGGAATATTACAGCCTTTTCGTGGCCGCCGTCGCGGAGGCGACGCCCTATCGCTTCGGGGAAGTCCGGGACGTTTACCGGGAGGAGGAAACGGAATGAGCACGGCGTTTCTGGAAGGGCTTTCCGTTTTGAGCACCGTTTGCGCTCTGGTGTTCGGCTACGCGGCTTTCAGCCGCGGACGAAAGAAGGATGACGCCGAGGATGGCGGCAGCAAAGCCGCCATGATGAGCGACATCGGCTACATCAAGGCGAACACGGAGGAAATCAAGGCGGAACAGAAGGAACAGCGAAGCTTCAATACCGAGGTGGTGACCCGGATCACCGCCGTGGAAGAGAGCGCCAAACAGGCGCACAAGCGCCTTGACCGGCTGGAAGGAGGAGAAAAAGGATGATCAACTGGAAAGTAAGACTGAGAAACCCGATCTGGTGGGCGGAGGTCCTTGCGGCGGTGCTTTTGCCGATGCTGGCCGCCGTCGGGTTGGGATGGCGTGACCTTACCAGCTGGAAAGCGCTGGGCGACGTGCTCAAAACCGCCGTCGAAAGCCCGGCGACGGTGGCGGCGGTGCTCGTTTCCCTCTGGAACACGGTCACCGACCCCACCACCGCCGGTTGGGGCGACAGTCAGCGGGCTATGACTTATATGAAACCGGGGGAGTGATCGTTTGGCCGACAAAATCAAAATCGGGCTCGACGCCGGACACGGCGGCGATTCCACCGGCACCTATTCCGTCCGCACCGAAACGGACGGTGTTTATGAGAAGACCTATGCTCTGGAGCTTTGCCGGTTGGTGCGGGACCGGCTTTTAGCCAACGGGTTCGAGGTCTTTATGACGAGAGATTCGGACATAAAACCGGGCAACGTCTCGGAACGGGCGCGGCAATGTATCGCCGCCGGCTGCGCCTACGCCGTTTCGATCCATTTTAACGGCTCGACCAACGCCGGGGCAAGAGGTACCGAGGTTTTTGTGCCCTACGCCGAAAGCGCCGCCGGGATCGAGGCGGGCTATCAGCGGTATTTAGGGGCGTTTTTCCCGCTTCGGGCGCCCTTTGCCCGTTCTTCGGACATCAACAACAAGGACGACGTCTTCGACAAGAAGCTGAACCTTGTCACGCGGAAATTCGACGCGGTTTCCACCACAAAAAAGAACTATTTCGGCTTTGTGCGGACCGGTTGGGCCGGCGGCATGAGCGCCGACCTTTTGGAGGTCTGCTTTCTGACGAACGGGGCGGATTTCAGCGCCTATCTCGCCAACAGGGAAGCGGTGGCTTCCGCCATCGCGAGGGCGATCACCGAAGGGTACCGGAAGGTCTATCAGGAGGAAAAGCCGGAAAGTCCGGAACCGCCGCCCAAAGAACCGCTTCCCGGAAATTGCGAAGCGCTTTTGGCGGAAAACGCCGCCCTTCGGGGGAAACTGGAGGCCATCCGGGATATTTTAGAACAATAAAAAAGCGCCGGGAGTTTTCCCGGCGCTTTTTTATGGAAATTTCGTCATTCGATATGGAGCGTATCAAAGATCTTTGTCGCCAGGCGGACGGCTTTTCGGGGGTCTTCGGTGTAATCCAGTGAAACGTCTTTGGCGTGGTCCGGCTTGTAACCCACCCGGTAGGAGACGTTGTGGACCTGCCATTCGGCGGAAAGATCCTCATAGGTGCGCTTCGTAAGGCCGGTGCGGGCCATGATCTCGCAGACGGTGTGCCGGGTATTCTGGTCTTTGACGAGGTAGGAGTCGATGATCTCCGCGTCCTTTTCCCGAAAGGTGATCCGCACCGTGTCGCCGTAGGGCGACAAGATCCGGTCGATGGCCTCTTTGGCTTCCTCGGCGGTATAGTGTTCCTTAAGGTCCTCAAACATTTTTGTATCCTCCGTTTTTTCGTCCGTTTTCGACAAACCGTTTCAATAAGAAACGCCTTTTACCCCGAAGGCAAAAGGCGTTTCTGGTGCCGGTGGTGGGGGTCGAACCCGCATGGTGTTGCCACCGACGGATTTTGAGTCCGTTACGTCTGCCAATTCCGTCACACCGGCGTACAGATATATTATACACAAATCCGAAAAGAATGCAAGAAAAAAACAGAAAAAATTGCGGGAAGAAGAAAAGAGGAAAAGGAGAAAAAGGACGGTGGATTTTTTGTTATCCTCGTCGGGGACAAGATTGCCACGGCTTCCTGCGGAAGCCTCGCAATGACAATTCTAATTTACCAAAATCAGACCCGCAAAGCCCCTCATCCGTCGGCAAAGCCGACACCTTCCCCCGAGGGGGAAGGCTAACCTCCCTCCGGGAGGGAGGTGGCATTTTCGGCTTTGCCGAAAATGACGAAAGGAGCCCGGCGACCAATGATAAAATCAGATGAAATTTCGGATAAACGGAACATAGAAAAAACTGCCTCTGTCTTTTTGTTTCTACGAACCGTTTCCCGGGTCGCCAATCTCCCTCCGTCCCGCTGTCGCTCGACAGCTCCCTCTCGGAGGGAGCCTCTGCGCCGCCGGCTAACGGAAAGGCAGTATCCCCTCTATTGATTCAACCTTTTTTGAAAGAAGGTCCTTTTATGAGACGCCGTGAATGGATGCGGCCGCTGGAATTCGACCGCCCCACCTGGGACATGATCCGCTTCAACAACATCTATACCGCCTCCCGGAAGGATTTCCGCTGGCGCCATTGCCCCAACCCGGAGGAAAACACCCTCACCGCCTCGGTCTATACCGTCATGAGCTTCGATTTCGCCGATGACGTCGAAAGCCGGGATTTTCCGCTGACGGAAGAGGGCCTTCACGAGGCCAACGAATGGATCGAATCCAAATTCCAGGAATTCGTCAACAAAAACCCCGACCGCTATTGAAACCGTCACCCCGCCGGAACGCTTTCCGGCGGTTTTTTTATCCTCAAAAAATTTTTTTCAAACCCCTTGACAGGATCTTCCGGCCATGGTAATATGAATGTGATATCAAAAAGATATCACACCAACACCTTCGTTCAGAAAGGATGGAAAAAACATGAACGAAAACGATCTTGTCAATAAAGAATATAACAAAGAACTGCGCCCCAAAAGCGGCATGGGAATGCTTCTTCTTTTGATCCTCGCGGAGCTTCTTTCCCTCGCTGTCTTTATCGTCGGCGCCATCGCCATTGATACGACTATACTGGGGCTTATCGGCATCATCGGCGGCGCGCTGCTCGCTTTTATCGTCATTCCGCTTCTCTTTTGCGGACTCAAGACGCTCCGCCCCAACGAAGCCTACGTCCTGACCCTTTTCGGACAGTACTACGGAACGCTGACCGGCCCGGGCTTCTTCTACGTCAACCCCTTCGCCGCCGCCATCAACCCGGCGGCAGAGAACGCTTCTCTTGCCGAAGCGGCGGAAACCGCCAAAGGCACCACCGCGAAGGTCACCGTCGCGCCCTCGAAGCGCATTTCTCTCAAGGAGATCACCCTCAATAACGATAAACAGAAGATCAACGACCAGGAAGGCAACCCCGTCATGATCGGTACCGTCGTCATCTGGCACGTCGTCAACCCGGCGAAAGCGGTCTTCAACGTCGATAACTACGTCGATTTCCTCTCCACTCAATGCGACGCCGCTCTGCGGAACATCGTAAGAGAATATCCCTACGACATCTCCGACGACGGCGACGAAAAATCCCTCCGCGGCTCCAGTCAGGAGGTCGCCCAGCGCCTTGCCGATGAGATCCAGTGCCGTGTTTCCGTCGCCGGTATCGAAGTCATCGAGGCCCGGATCACCCACCTTGCCTACGCCACCGAGATCGCCGCGGCCATGCTGCAGCGTCAGCAGGCTTCCGCCATCATCGCCGCCCGGAAACTCATTGTTGACGGCGCTGTCGGTATGGTGGAAATGGCTCTGGAACGCCTTTCCGACGACCAGGTCGTCGAACTGGACGACGAGCGCAAGGCCCAGATGGTCTCGAACCTTCTGGTGGTGCTCTGCGGCAACAACGACGCCCAGCCCATTGTGAACACCGGTTCCATCTACTGATAAAAACCTGATTCGAAAGGAGGCGGCGACTTGTCCGACAAAGACAAAAAACAGCTTTTGCTCCGGCTTTCGCCGACTCTCTGGGAAGAAATCTCCCGTTGGGCGGAGGACGATTTCCGTTCCGTCAACGGTCAGATCGAATATCTTCTGACCGAGGCGGTCCGCCAGCGGAAAAAAGGCAAAAAGCCGAAAGACGAACCCGAAGAATAACAAAACGCCGTCGCAAAAGCGACGGCGTTCCTTTTATTTTTTTCGCGGTGGTTTAGTGTTCCGCTCCCAGAAGACCCCGTCCTCATAGCCCTGAATGGAGGGGTTTTCGTCGGCCATTTCGAGGCGTTTTTCCGTCCAGGCGACGTACTGTTCGTTCTGCTCGATCCCGCAAAAACGCCGTCCCAGTTTTTTCGCCGTCACCGAGGTGGTGCCGGAACCGAGGAACGGATCGAAGACAAAGTCCCCGGGGTCGGAGCTTGCCAGAATGAGCTTCGCCAAAAGCTTTTCCGGCTTCTGCGTCGGGTGAGCCGTGTTTTCCGCCATGGACCAATAGGGGACCGAAAGGTCGTCCCAGAAGTTCGACGGGCAGGTGTCCCGGAACTTGCCTTCCGGCGTTTCCTCCCAATCCTTCGGTACGCCGTCGGTCTTATAGGGCGCGATAACACGCCGCCGCACCTTTACGTCCTCCAGATGGAAGACGTAATCGTCGGAGACGGTGGCGAACCAGATGTCCTCCATGCCGTTCTTCCAGTTTTTTTGAGCACCCCGTCCCTTTTCTCTCTGCCAGGTGACGCGGTTTCTTACGTGGAAATATTTTTTGAGCACCGTCCCGATCACAAGGCTCGATTCCCAGTCGCAGCAGACATAGACCGACGCCGTCGGTTTGAGCACGGGAAGGACCGCCTGGATCCACCGCTCGGTATAGGCTTCATATTCTTCGTCGGAAAGGCGCTTGAAGCGGCTGCCGCCGAAATCTTTGGAAAGGTTATAGGGCGGATCGACGACCAGAAGATTGACAAAGCCCTTCGGCAGAAGGGAAAGCGCCGAAAAACTGTCGCCGAGGATCGTTTTGTCGGTGATCTCCGAAAGCTCCGCCGCTTTGGAAAGGCGAAGACACCGGGAAAGATAGTCTTTCCCGTCCTCGACGGAAAAATCAATGGTCTTGTTGCGTCCGGCTTTCATAAAGCGCCCTCCTTTCGGTTTTCTTTCAAAATCATACACCGTTTTCGCCAAAAAAGCAACCGATGGAGCGAAAGAGACCAAAAAGAAAGCTTGCGTCAAAAGAGATTTTTGGTTATAATGGAAGCGGAACGACGTTAAGAAAGGACGTGGGAAATTGGAGAAGAAACACGGCGGCTGCAAGCATGGCGGCTGCGGAAAAAACCGGGTGCCGGGACGCATTACGGTGAGCCTTCACGGAGAGGAAGTTTCCAACCGCTCCCTTCTTTGCCGCACCTGCGTCTATAAAAAGCGGGGCGACACCGCCTCCTGCCTTCGGTTCGACCAAAAGCCGGCGGAGGTTTTGGAAGGCGGCGCCTGTGAACAGTATTTACGGGACAGCGTCGGCGGCGGACCGGCCTCTGGCTGCGGCGATTGCGGAAACTGCGGCGACTGCCACGATGGTGGCTGTTCGGGCTGCGGCGGCTGTTCCTGAGGGTTTGCCATGGGGAAATTTACGCTTCGTCACCTGCGGTACGACCGGGAACAGAATTTCCGGGAGAACGCCGCCCTCACCGGATCCGAAGGCTTTTTTCAAAGCCCGGTCTTTTCCGGCGATGGGTTCATTGAGCACCAAAGCGCCCTTTCGGGGCTTCATTGCGCCGCCCGGACCGCCGATTACTGCGGCTGCGGCTGGATCGCCGTCTGGAATCTTTTCCGGTCCGAGGGTGTGACCCTTTCCATTCCGGAACTGATCCGAAAATTTGAGCACGGGATGCTCGTCCGGGGCGTTTTCGGGACGAACCCGTTTTTCGTCCGCCGCTTTCTGAAAAAAGCGGGCCTTTTGGTGTCCCTTTTTCTGAGCCGGAAAAAATTCCGGAAGGTTTCGCCGGAAAAGGGCGTGCTGTTTTTTATGCGGCCCGATTTTTCGGCCCATTACGTCGCCTTCACCGCTTGCGGTGTTTCCGAAAGCGGCGAAAAACGCTATCGCTTTTATAATTACAGTAACCCGTCGCCCTACGTGCGGACGATGGACGAGTTTCTGGATGGTCAGCCTCACCGGCTGACGCTTTTCCTCGGCGTAGGGAACCCATAAAAAAGAAAAACGCCCGTTTTCGCCAAACGGGCGTTTTTTGTTTTTCCTTAATCGTAGCTTCTCACGACGGAGATGACTTTGCCTAAAATTTCGACAGAATCGACGATGATCGGTTCATAGGCATCGTTCTCCGGCTGAAGACGGAAGTGTCCGTCCTCTTTATAGAACCGCTTGACCGTGGCGGAATCCTCCACCAAAGCGACGACGATCTCGCCGTTGCGGGCTTCCTTCGTCTGGCGCACCACCACGATGTCGTCGTTGAGGATGCCGCATTTGATCATGGATTCGCCCCGGACACGAAGGGCGAAAAGTCCCTCGGTGTTCCCCGGATAGGGCACGTATTCCTCCACTTCCTCCTGCGCGAGGATCGGGGAACCGGCGGCGACACGGCCAAGGACCGGAATGGTCCCGGCAGGCGCTTTGTTTTCCTCCACAAGCGTGATGGCGCGGTTCTGGTTTTCGGCCATCTCGATGCGCCCCTCGGCGCAGAGCTCTTTCAGATAGCGGTGCACTGTAGAGGTGGAGCGAATTTCCAGCTCCGCGCAGATTTCCCGCACCGTCGGCGGATAGCCATGCTCGTTGATATGATAGGTGATATAGCGATAGATCTCTTCAGCCCGATTTCCCATCCAGATCCAGCTCCTTTCAAAACAGGTTTCTGCTTTTACAGAATCAGTATAGCACATATGTTCGCTTTTGTAAACATATGTTCGC
The DNA here is from genome assembly GCA_937906945.1 of uncultured Clostridia bacterium. GTDB lineage: Bacteria > Bacillota > Clostridia > Oscillospirales > Ruminococcaceae > UMGS1668. The sequence goes on from CALCUE010000040.1 coordinate 14,221, forward strand.
CAGAAAAATAAAAAAATTTCCGTCAACTGTTTCAAAATTTTCAAAGGTTGTTCACCGTTCCTTAACAAATAAAAAAATCGCCGTGGTATAATAGAGACAGACTTAGGAAGAGCCGCAAACTTCTTAAGTCACCCTCCTCAAAAACTCAAACTAATTGTATTAGAAGAAAAACGCCGGCCTTACCAGCCGGTGTTTTTCTTTTCGCCTTTTTCTTGCTTTTTTCGGTGTTTTTATTTATAATAAAAACATCTTTTTTCAAAAAAAGGAGTGACGCCCCTATGTCCGCCAAAGAGATCGGCTTAACCTTCCGTCTGGACCCGGAACGGATCGACAGCGCTTCCGAGACCATCGCCGAATTTCTCTCCGGGTTGGAGCTCGACCACAAAGAGGTTTTGCGCCTGAGGTTCACCGCCGAGGAGATCCTTCTTTCCTGGCAGGAAAAATTCGGCGCCGGCATTGACGCTCAGCTGGCCTGCTATTCCCGCTTCGGTCAACCCATCATCCGCCTGCGGCTGGAAGGGGAACCCTTTAACCCGCTCGAAAAATCGGAGGAAAACGGAAGCGAAATCGGCCAGAGCCTCATGGCCCGTCTCGAGACCACGCCGATCTACGGCTACAGCCACGGCGTCAACAGCGTCACCTTCAAGATCCTTCCGAAGCAGAAAAAAGCCTTCCTCGCTTTCCTGATCGCCATGGTCCTGGCGGCCATTGTGGGCTTTGTCGGCACGTTCCTGCCGGAAGGATTCCGGACGGAAATGGCCAACAACCTCATCGGTCCTGTCTGCGACACCTACCTCAACCTTTTGAGCCTCTGCGGCATTCCGCTTATTTTCCTCAACATCGTTCTGGCGATCACGGGCATCGGCGACGTCAACATTTTCGAGCGGATCAGTAAAAAAATGGCGCTCCATTTTGGCGCCGTTCTGACTATGACCGTGCTTCTGACCTTTTTCGTCGCGCTGCCGTTTTTCCGCTTCACCTTCGGGGAAGGCGGCGTCTCCTTCGCCTATACCGATCTGATCACCATGATCTTCGGCTGGATCCCGACCGGCATTTTTCAGGCGTTTGTCGATCTCAACACCATGCAGATCATTTTCCTCGGCATCATCTTCGGCATCGGTCTTCTGAAGCTGGACCCTCTGGCCAAAAACCTTCTGCACGTTCTGGAGGACCTCGACAGCTTCCTTTTGATGGTCTCCGAATGGGCCGGACGCCTGATCCCGGCTTTCACTTTCCTTGTCATTGTCAAAAGCTTCTGGCTCGGCCAGATCAACGCCTTCCTTCCCATGGGCAAAAGCTGGGTCATCACCATCGGTCTGCTCTTCGTCGTCCACTTCCTTCTGGTGCTCCAGATCTCTCTCAAGCATAAGGCCTCCATCGGGAAACTGATCCACAAGGTCACCAAGACCTTCCTCATCGCCTTCGGCACCAACTCCTGCGCCGCTTCCGTTTCGGAAAACTTCAACGGCTGCGTCAAACTGGGGATCGGCAACAAGGTCCTAAGCCTCGGTGTGCCCATCGGCACCTGCGTTTTCAAGCTCGGAACCGCCGTGCGGCTCATCGTGCTGGGCTTTACCATGGCGTCGATGTACGGAGTCCCCGTCTCCTCGACCTGGTTCGTCGTCCTGCTTTTGATGGCGTTTCTGCTTTCCATCTCCATTCCGGGAATTCCCGGCGGCGTTCTGATCTTCGCGCCGATGTTCTTTGCCCAGCTCGGTATTCCGGAGGAAGCGCTGGTCCCGATGATCGCCACCGACATTTTCTTCGACCTCTTCGTCACGGCGTTCAACCAGATCTGCGTTCCCTTCGCCCTTGTTCAGCAGAGCCACAAAATGGATATGCTCGACGAGGAAGCCCTTCGCCGCTAATTGAATGTGTAAAAGCCTCCCCGAAAAGGGAGGCTTTTTTGTTTCGGTCGAAAAAGGTCAGAAAACCAGATCTTTAATGAGAGGAAGGCCGAGATCGGGAAAGACCGCAAGGTCGATGGCGAGGGAAAAAAGCCGGGCGGCTTTTTCCACAACGGCGTCAATATCTCCGGGGGAAACGGTGAGCGTCCGTTTGCTTTCGTCGTCGAAGGGCACCACCGTAGGAAGTCCCAGCGCCACCACCGGAACGCCCAACGTTTTTTCCGACAGCTCGAAACGGGCGTTTCCGACGCCGGAACCGGGCCAAAGCCCCGCGTCGGTGAGCTGAACGGTTTTTCCCACCCGGTCGATCTTTTCGGCGGCCAAAGCGTCGGTCAGAACCACCAGGGACGGTGAAATAGCCCGCACGGCGGTGGAAACAAGGGTATCCGGTGAAAAACCGGTTTTTCCGCAGACGCCGGTGGAAAGAGCGCAAAGGCGGCGACTGCCGTAGCTTCCGGTCAAAAGCCGCTCCAGACTTTTCGCGCCGAGAGAATCGGACGTCAAGGCGGCGTTGCCGATCCCGGCGACGAAAACGGTGCCGGAAGGCGGCAGAAAACGGGTCAGCAGCGCCGAAAGCGCCAGCACGTCCCGGTCAAAATCCGCCGAGGGATCGGTGACGCTTCGGACCTCCAGCGTGTGATAATGGCCCGCCGGTTTCCCGATCCGACGGGCCTCCTCGGGCGTTTCGATGACGATCTCCTCGGTAGCGAGACCGAAAAGGGTCCCGCTTTTTCGTCCGGGAAACGGTTCGCCGGAAAAGCTGTCGATTATTTCCCCGGCAAGGTCGGTTTTCATTGACAAAGGCCGCCTTTCTTTGTATAATAGGAAAGTACCGCGTTTTACCAACCGTGTTACGGTAAAATCCGGTCATTTTCGTGACCCTTTTTCTATTTTTTGCGAAAAAAGCCTTGACAGAACGAAGAATATCGTATAAAATGTTTATTCGTGAATGTATCCGATAGGCGAAGGAGGTGTAGTTCATGCCGAATATTAAATCTGCCAAAAAGAGAGTCAGAGTTATTGCTGTCAAAACTGCCCGCAATAAAGCTATCAAGACCAACCTCAAGACCAACATCAAAAAAGCCGAAATCGCTTGCGCGACCGGTGCTGAGGACAAAGAGGCCGCTATCCGCCTTGCTATCAAACGTGTTGACCAGGCCGCGGCAAAAGGTGTTCTTTCTAAAAACACCGCCGCAAGACGTAAATCCGCTCTTGCCAAAAAGCTCAACGCTGCCAACGCTCAGTAAGATGTTAAAAGTTCGCCTCCGCTTCGCGGAGGCGTTTTTTTATGCCCGAAAACAGGCGAAAAGGTAACCGGTCTGTCCTTGCGAGGAGCGATGACGGCACATAGGGCTCCCTCCGAGAGGGAGCTGTCGAGCGACAGCGAGACTAAGGGAGATTGGCGACCCGGGAAACGGTTCGCAGAAACGAAAAGACAGAGGCAGTTTTTTTATGTTCCGTTTA
>CALCUE010000041.1 GCA_937906945.1 uncultured Clostridia bacterium
CGGTCATTCACTACCGCGCCGAGCGCTTCGCGCTTCCTTTAACAAGGGGCGCAAGATTGCTCCTCATTTCCCAAAATCAAGTTTACACAGCCCCTCATCCGTCTCGCTAACGCTCGACACCTTCCCCCGAAGGGGAAGGCTTTATTTTATCGGGAGGACGGTTTCCTCTTGCGAAACACGGCGACGGCGGCTATAATAAAAGTATCCGAAGTTCCAAAGGAGGATTTTCCGTGAACGAACAGTTATTTGATTTTATAAACGAAAGCCCGACGCCTTTCCACGCCGTCGCCAAGGCGTCTTCCATGCTCAAAGAAGCCGGTTACACCGAGCTTTGTGAAAGCGGCGACTGGAAATTTGAGGCCGGAAAGGGCTATTTTGTCACCCGGAACGGCTCGTCCCTCATCGCGTTCCGCGTTCCCGAGGGCGATTTTTCCGGCTTTATGATGACCGCCTCCCACTGCGACAGCCCGGCGTTCAAAATTAAAGAGAACGCCGAACTCAAGGACGGCAATTACGTCCGCTTCTCCACCGAAAAATACGGCGGAATGCTTTGTTCCACCTGGATGGACCGGCCTCTTTCCGTCGCCGGACGGGTGATGGTGCGCACCGAAAACGGTCTTGCCATGCGCCTTGTGGATCTCAAAGAGCCGGTGGCCATCATCCCGAACGTCGCCATTCACATGAACCGCAACGCCAACGATGGCATGAGCTATAACCCCGCCGTCGATATGCTGCCCCTTTACAGCACCGACCCCAAGGGCGTTTCCCTCAAAAAACGGATCGCCGACGCCGTCGGCGTTTCCGAGGAGGACATCCTCACTTCCGATCTCATCGTCTATAACCCCGAAAAGGGTTTTGAATGGAACGAGCTTATTTCCTCGCCGCGCCTTGACGACCTGCAGTGCGCTTTCAGCGCCCTTTCCGCTTTTCTTGCCGCCAAACCGGCGAAAAACCTGCCCGTTTACTGCGTTTTCGATAACGAGGAAGTGGGCAGCATGACGAAGCAGGGCGCTTTTTCCACCTTCCTCGGGGACGTTCTGGAACGAATCGGCGAAGGGCTCGGCCTTACGGCCTCGGCCCGCCATCAGAAGATCGCCAACAGCTTTCTGGTCTCCTGCGACAACGCCCACGCCGTTCATCCGAACCATCCGGAATTTATGGACAAGAACCACGCCGTCTATATGAACAAGGGCATCGTCATCAAATATAACGCCAACCAGAAATATACCTCCGACGCTGTTTCCGCCGCCATTTTCCAGCTGGTCTGCGAGGAAGCCGGCGCTTCCTATCAGCGGTACGCCAATAGGGCCGATATGCCCGGCGGTTCCACCCTCGGCAACCTTTCCAACACCCAGGTCTCCCTCAACACCGTCGATATCGGTCTTCCGCAGCTGGCGATGCATTCCGCCTTTGAGACCGCCGGTAAGGACGACACCGAGACCATGGTCAAGGCGCTGACCGTTTTCTATGAAAAGACCCTTCGAATGGAAAACGACGGCACCTATGCCCTTCGGTGAAGCGATGAGAACAAGATTGGCCACCGAAGCGGATATTCCGCTTCTCTGCGAGATCCGCAAAAAACAGCTCCACGACGAGGAACCGCAGCCCGACGTCGATATGGACGAAGCCCTTTTGGATTTTTTCACCCGGAAAATGAGAAGCGGCGAGCTTCTTCAGTGGATCACCGAGGAAAATGGCGAGCTAATAGCGACCGCCGCTTTGATCCTCTACGAGTTTCCACCGAGTTTTCAGAACGAAAGCGGAAAAAAGGGTTACGTCGCCAATGTTTATACGTCGCCGAAGTTCCGGAAACGGGGACTTGCCACCGCCCTTCTCGGGATCATCGAGGAGGAGGCGAAGCGCCGCGGCATTAAAAAACTCTGGCTTGAGGCCTCCGTCTGGGGGAAACCGGTCTATGAAAAAGCCGGTTTTTCGGGAAATCCCCATTGGATGGAGAAAAACGATTTTTAATTATTTTTTATAAAGGAGAAAACACCATGGACATCAAAGCGAAAATTGACGAACTGACCAAAAAAATCACCGGCGACAAAAACCTTCTGAAAAAATTCAAGGAGAACCCCGTCGCCGTCATCGAGGACCTTATCGGCATCGACCTTCCCGACGAGCAGGTCAAAAAACTGGTGGATGGCATCAAAGCCAAGATCACCCTTGACAAAGCCGGCGACGCCCTCGGCGCCATCGGCAACCTTTTCGGCAAAAAAGACTGAGAAAAATGAAAAAGATCCCGTCCGAAAGGACGGGATCTTTTTGCGTTCCGGGCGTTTGAACGACGGGAAATTTTGTGGTATAATAAGAAAAAAACCGAGATGGGGAGAAAAAAGATGAAAAAACGTTCCATAGGGAAGAAGATCCTTTGCGTATTACTGGCGCTCGGCGTTTTGCTTTCCGGCGCGGTTTCGGCTTTCGCCGAAGAGGAGAAACCAATCTGGGCCGACGATTCCTACCGGGAAACTTCCTTTGCCGGTGTTGTCACCTATCGGTCCGAAAACGGCGAATATTCCGTCGAAGTCAAGGACGGCGTGACCTGGCTTTTTATGGAAAAAGACAATACCCGGATGTGGATCGGTCTCGATAACGAAGAGGGGACCTTCCAAACGGGCGACCGCTTTTTCGCCCGCTGGCTCACCGCAAACGGGGACTCCGAGGAATTCTATTCCTACTGGGGAAAAATGGATACCGAAATCCAAACGCGGGTCAGGGAAAGGGACGTTGCCCTTTTGCTCCTTGGCGTTCAGGACCCGGAGGGGAAAGACTATACGGACCTTCCGTTTGGAACGTCGGTCTATCTGGAACTCGGGGATGCCGTTGACAGGGAAGAGATCCAGTCGGTGATGACCGTTGACGGTAAGGTGGAAGCGTTCTTCGTTACGATGGAAAGCCCGGAGGGAGAAAGACCCTTCGCGGAGATTAAACTCCGTCATTTCGGAGGCGGCCTTTTCTTTGAGTGGGAAAATCCGTTCCTGGCGTCCGTTTTTACAAAGCATCAGCCGCTTGTCATCGCCGTCGTCGTTCTGGTCGCGGCAGCGGCGGGTACGGTTCTGGTTCTGAACAGAAAGAAGAAAAAAGAATAAAAAGATCCCGTCCGAAAGGACGGGTTCCTATACACGGTTTGGTATCGTGCGCCGTGTTCGGGTCTCAAAGCCTCCCTTTACCCAAGGGAGCCTTTCTCCGAAATCCGCATTATACAAAAACGGCTCGTATCGCAAAGATACGAGCCGTTTCCTGTTTTACGGACATCCGCGTAAGGGCATTTTTATAGGGAAATTCAGAAGGTATAGGTCTTTGGCGGCTCGGTGAACGAGGAAACGGTGGCGACACCATCCTTGAGGTAATAGACCTCGGTGTTGCCGTCGCCGGGCTGATACATCCCCTTGAGGGACGGATAGGCGTCGAGCATGTGGCTTTGCGCCTCGATCCGTTCATCCAAAACGGCGGTGGCGGTGACGCGGATCCATTTTCCGTTTGCCATGCCGCAGAGTTCGACTTTGGGGTTCTTTTTCATCTGGTCGGCGACGGCCTTCTTTTTGCCGGTCTGGATATAGAGCCGCCCTTCGAAAAGATCAACGGTGCCGAAGGGACGGACCCTCGGCTGGTCGCCGTCCAATGTGGCAAGGTAATAGGTTTCGCAGGCTTTTAAAAATTCATAGACTTCGTTCATGGTGTTCCCTCCTTTTGGTTCTGCTTTGAGCATAGCACAAAATAAGCGCTTTGACAACGGGTTTTTACGGCGGCGAATTTCACAAAAATTTTACAGAAAACCGAGGGGAAAACGGTGGTATTTCCGGGGAAAAGGTGTATAATAAAAAATAGTTCGATTTTGGACAGTTCGAAATGTCGAAGAAAGGAGAAACCATGGAGCAGGAAAAAGCGTTTACCTTCTTTATGAACACCGTGGACGTGCGCCATGAGATGACAAGACCCCTTTGCCGGGAGATGGATATTCCCCAGCCGGCCTTTTCCATTCTGATGTTCCTGGCGGACAACCCGGAATATGACACGGCGAAGGACGTGGGAAAGTTTTGCGCCTTAAAACCGAACATCGTTTCGTTCAACGTGGAAAAACTGGTGCTGCGGGGGTTTTTGGAGCGACGACCGGTTCCCGGGGACCGGCGATCGGTCAGCCTTGTCTGTACCGAAAAGGCGAAGCCTTTTATCGAGCGGGGCCACGTCCTCTGTCAGAAATTTGCCGAGGTCCTTTGGGACGGCGTGACCGACGAGGAAAAAGCGGCGCTCCACAGCTGTTGGGAAAAAATGAACCAAAACCTTATCCAATATAAAAACAGAGAAAAATCGGAGGGAAAAACCGATGCTTGAACTTAAAAAAATCCGAAAAGAATACCCCGCCGGCGAGGGAAAAGTGGTGGCCCTCAAGGGCGTTGACCTTTTGTTCCGCCATTCGGAGTTCGTCTCCATTCTGGGACCGTCCGGCTGCGGAAAAACGACCCTTCTCAACATCATCGGCGGTCTTGACCAATATACCGACGGCGACCTTGTCATCAACGGAAAATCCACCAAGGATTTTACCGACCGGGACTGGGACGCCTACCGCAACCGCTCCATCGGTTTCGTGTTCCAAAGCTATAACCTCATTCCGCACCAGACCGTTTTACAGAACGTGGAGCTGGCGCTGACCCTTTCCGGCGTTTCCAAGTCGGAGCGGAAAAAAAGAGCGAAAGAGGCCCTTGAAAAAGTCGGCCTCGGAAGCCAACTCAACAAAAAACCGAACCAGATGTCCGGCGGACAAATGCAAAGAGTCGCCATCGCGCGGGCGCTGGTCAACGACCCGGATATCATTTTGGCCGACGAACCCACCGGCGCTTTGGATACCGAGACAAGCGTGCAGGTCATGGAGATCCTCAAGGAAATTTCCAAAGACCGCCTCATCGTTATGGTCACCCACAACCCTGACCTTGCCGAGGAATATTCCTCCCGCATCGTGCGGATCTTGGACGGCGAACTTCTGAGCGATTCCATGCCCCTTTCCGAAGAGGAGATCACGGCGGAACGGGAGCGGGACGCCGTTTTGCAAAAAGAGAACAAAAAGACGAAAAAACCGTCCATGTCCTTCGCCACCTCGTTCATGCTTTCCCTCAAAAACCTTTTCACCAAAAAGGGACGCACCATTCTGACCGCTTTCGCCGGTTCCATCGGCATCATCGGCATCGCCCTCATCGCCTCCGTTTCCGAAGGTATGACGACCTATATTGACGACGTGCAGGAAAGCGCCCTTTCGTCCTATCCGCTTTCCATCGAATCGAGCACCGTCGATTTAAGCTCGCTGATGGAGACTTTCATGAACATCCGCACCGACGAGACCAGTCACGAAAAAGACGCGGTCTATAAAAAATCGGCGGTCACGGACATCGTGAACGCGCTGAGCAACCTGGAGGAGAACGAAAACGACCTGGCCTCCTTCAAAACCTATCTGGAAGAGAAAGTCGCCGACGAGGGATCGCCCCTTCATACCGCCGTCAACGGCATCCAGTATTCCTATGGGCTCGATCTTCTGATCTATACCAAAAACGTGGACGGTGAGATCGTCCATTCGGACACCCAGGGACTTTTGCGGGAACTCATCATTGACAACATGAGCACCAAAGCCGGAAACAGCATGAGCACGAGCGCCGGAAACGGAAACGGCGGCGGTTTTTCTTCGCTCGCTTCCATGGGTATGGGCGGACGTGCCTCCGGCCTTTGGCAGGAGCTTTTGCCCGGCAACGACGGCGCCCCGATCAATGACCTTATTACGAAACAGTACGACCTTATTTACGGCAGCTGGCCCAACGATTACGACGAAGTGGTTCTTATTTTGGACGGCAACAACGAGCTGGACGACATGACCCTTTACGCCCTCGGTCTTCTGCCGAAGGAGGACATGGACGCCATCGTCAAGGCCGCCGTGGACGGAAACGAAGTCGAAAACAAATCCTTCAAAATGAGTTATGAGGAGATCTGCTCCCGGGAATACCGCACCATTCTGAACGCCGACTGCTACAGCTACGACGACTTCACGAAGACCTTTACCGATCTTCGGGACACCGACGCCGGTCTTCGCTATCTCTATGACAACGCCCTTTCGCTCAAAGTCGTCGGCGTCATCCGTCCCGGCGAGGACAGCGACACCACCATGCTTTCCGGCACCATCGGCTACACCGCCGATCTGACAAAATACCTGATTGAAAAGGCGGGAAGCGCCGACGTCATCACGGCGCAGAAGGACGACCCGACGAAGGACGTCCTTTCCGGACTTCCTTTCGAGGCCAACAAAAAAGACCTTTCCGACAAAGAGAAAAAAGAGGCGTTTTTGGAGCACGTCCAAGGTCTGGACGGCGATGGGAAAGCGGAATTTTACATCGGGATCAAGAGCATTCCCTCGGAGGAGTTTTTGAAACAGCAGACCGACGCCACCGTCGGCACCATGGACCGGGCCGGCATGGAAGCGATGATTTTGCAGAGTCTTACCTCGCAGATGAGCGTTTCGGAGGATCAGATCACCGATTACCTCGCCGCCATGACCGACGAGGAACTGACCGAAATCTTCACCCAGATGGTGGAGGAATCGGTCAAGGCGCAGTACGCCGCCGGTGTCCGTCAGCAGATGGCGCAAATGCCGCCGGAACAGCTTTCCATGGCGCTGGACGCCGAGCTCGAAAGCTATACCGAAAGCCAGTGCGCCGAATATTACGACAGCATTCTGGAGTTTTCGTCCGCGACCTATGAGGATAATCTCCGCACCATGGGCGATATCGACCTCGATACGCCGAGAACGGTCAATATTTACGCCTCGTCCTTCGAGAACAAGGACCGAATCACCGAGGCCATCGCCGATTATAACGAAGAGGTCGATGACGTACAGAAGATCAGCTACACCGACTACGTCGGTATTCTGATGTCGTCGGTGACGACCATCATCCACGTCATCTCCTACGTGCTTATGGCCTTCGTCGGCATTTCTCTGGTGGTCTCGTCCATCATGATCGGCGTCATCACCTTGATTTCCGTACAGGAGCGCACCAAGGAGATCGGTATTCTCCGCGCCATCGGCGCTTCGAAACGGGACGTTTCGAGCATGTTCAACGCCGAGACCATGATCATCGGTTTTGTCTCCGGACTGATCGGCGTCGGCATGACCTATCTGCTCTGCATCCCGATCAACGCCCTTTTGCATTACCTCACTGGCATCGGGAACCTCAACGCCAAGCTGCCGACGGCCGCCGCCGTGGTCCTCGTTCTCATCAGCGTTCTCCTGACGCTCATCGCCGGCATTATTCCGTCCCGCAGCGCCGCCAAAAAAGACCCGGTGGTCGCCTTGCGGACCGAATGAGAGGAGAAAGAATATGATCGAAGCTCTGCTCATTGACCCCTTCCGGGAAGAGGATGGCAAGCGCCTTTCCGATGTGCCGGGGTTCCATATCGGCTGGGCAAAAACGCCTTCCCGTGAGGAACTGGAAAAAGCGGAAGTCCTTCTGGGACTTCCGACCTTTGAACAGCTTTCGGCGGCGAAAAACCTTCGCTGGGTGCAATCGCCCATGGCCGGAGTGGATTTTTACGCCAAAAGGCGGGAGGAATTTCCGGAAAACGTCACGCTGACGAACCTTTCCGGAGCCTTCGGGCCGTCCATTTCCGAATTCGCCCTGACCATGTGTCTGGCGCTTTATAAAAAAACGGGGCTTTATCGGGACAACCAGAGGGCGCACCGTTGGAACGACGAAGGCGTTCAGGATTCCCCGGCGGGGAAACATCTTCTGATCCTCGGAGCCGGGGATATCGGCTGTGAGACGGCGCGGCTTTTCAAGGTTTTCGGGTGCCGGATCACCGGCCTTCGCCGCACCGCAAGGGAGCTTCCGGAGAATTTTGACGAAATGATCACCATGGAAGGCCTTGACAAAGCGCTTTCCGAAGCGGACATCGTCGTTTCGGCCCTTCCGGCGACAGAGGAAACGAAAGGACTTTTCGATGAACGGCGGCTTTCCCTTCTGAAATCTTCCGCCGTTCTCATTAACGTCGGGCGAGGCAATCTCATCGACACCGACGCTTTGGCGAGACACCTTGCCGACGGACGGCTTTTTGGAGCGGGGCTCGACGTTACCGACCCGGAACCGCTTCCGGAAGATCATCCCCTTTGGGACTTGCCGAACGTCATCATTACGCCCCACGTTTCCGGCGGCACTTTCGGGCATCTTAAAGCGACGGAGGACGCGCTTTTTGACCTCTGCCGGAAGAACATGGAGCGGTATCGGAACGGGGAACCCCTTCTCAACGAGGTCGATCTTGCCGCCGGCTACCGGAAAACCGAAAACCGTTATCACCCGTAAAAAACGAAACGTCCGGCCAAAGGCCGGACGTTTTTTCTTGCCGAAAGGGACAAAACGGTGTATAATGCGAAAAGAAAAGGCGGTGAAACCATGATCGAAGTCAAAGTGATCGGTGAGGAGCAGAAAGCGGACGTTCGCTTAAAAAACGACCCTTTTCCCCTTTGGGGAAAACTGGTGCCGTCCCTAAAAAGCGGCGTTTGGGGTTATACGGTCGAAAAATGGCCGGAAAACGAGCGGAAGGAGCTCTGTTTCCCCGACGAGGACTATGATTTTGACGAGATGAAGGGGGACTATACCTTCGTCGGCGCCTATGACGGGGACGTCTGCGTCGGGCTTGCCGTTCTCAAAAAGCCGTTTTTCAAGTATCTCTATGTGGACGATCTGAAAGTGAGCCGGGATTACCGGCGAAAGGGCGTTGGGCGGCTGCTTCTGGAAAAAGCCGACGAGGTGGCGAAGGAATTGGGGTACCGGGGCCTTTCGCTGACGGCGCAGGACAACAACCTTTCCGCCTGTCTTTTCTATCTGGCGGTGGGCTTTCGGATCGGCGGTTTCGATACGGAGGTCTATCAGGGAACGAACCAAGCGGAAAAGGCGGATATCACCTTTTACCGGGACGGGAAATAAAAAAGAAAAGCCGAAGGAATTTCCTTCGGCTTTTTTGTTATAGCAGATGGATGCCGTTTTGTTCGCACGCTGTCACCATGTCGTCGGGCCAGACGGAAGCCTGAACTTCGCCGATGTGGCGCTTTTTGAGAAGCAGCATACAGAGGCGGGATTGACCGATGCCGCCGCCGATGGTCTGGGGTAATTCCCCGGCCAGGAGGGAACGGTGGAACGGTAAGACGGCGCGGTTTTCGGCGTGAGCGAGGGAAAGCTGTTTTTTCATGGTTTCGGGGTCCACCCGGATTCCCATGGAGGAAAGCTCGAACGCGCGGCCTAAAACGGGGTTCCAGATGAGGATATCGCCGTTGAGGTCCCAGTCGTCATAGTCCGGCGCGCGGCCATCGTGCCGCTCACCGCTCAAAAGCGCCCCACCGATCTGCATGAGGAAAACGGCGCCGAATTTTTTGGCGATGGCGTTTTCCCGTTCCTTCGGGGTCAGAGCGGGATATTCGTCCTCGAGCTCCTGCGTCGTGACAAAAGCGATCTCTTTGGGCAAAAACGGCGGCAGAACGGGAAATTTTTCCGCAAGCGCCTTTTCGGTGGCAAGCAGAGCGCCGTAGATGAGGCGCACCGTGTTTTTGAGCGTGTCAAGGTTCCGTTCCTGGGGACGGATGACCTTTTCCCAGTCCCACTGGTCCACGTAGATGGAATGGATGGCGTCGAGGTCCTCGTCCCGGCGGATGGCGTTCATATCGGTATAAAGGCCGGTGCCGCTTGCAAAACCGTATTTTTTCAGCGCCATGCGCTTCCATTTGGCCAGCGACTGCACGATCTCGACGTCCTTTCTGACGGAGAGCACGTCGAAGCTGACCGGACGCTCCACGCCATTGAGGTTGTCGTTAAGTCCGCTTTCCGGATAGACGAAAAGAGGAGCGGAAACACGGGTCAGATCGAGCGCCCTGGCAAGCTCCCTTTCAAAAAGGTCTTTGATGAATTTGATGGCGACTTCGGTCTCCAGAATATCGAGCGCCACGCTTTCGCTTTCGTTTGACACGGTGAATTTCCCTCCTTTTTTAAGATATCTTCTATTTTAACGAAATAAAGCACTAAAGTCAATGATTTTTTTCCTGCATTTTGCCGATGTTTTCGATATAAAGGGCACGGTACCGCTCCACGAGCGAAAGCTCGGTTGCGTTTAAGGGGCGAAATTCCCCGGGCGCAAGGCTTTCGTCGAGGGTGATCTCGCCGATAGAAAGGCGTTTCAAAGCGAAAATGGCGCAGCCGCAGGAACGAAGGAGCAGTTTGACCTCGTGGCGCTGTCCCTCGGTGACGGTGAGAACGCCGGTAGTGACAACGCCTTCGGGGTTTTTCAAAGCCCGTTCCCGCTTTTCCTCCGGCAAAAAGGCGGCGTTTTCGGCGACGGTTTCGGTTTTAAGGTCCGAAAAGAAAGCCGGCTTAGCGGCGGCGCCGTTACCGTAAAGAGTGCCGCCACGTTCCAGGCGCTTTTGGTCCGCTTCGGAAACCGTGCCGAAGGCACGGAAAAAATAGCGCTTCGGGAAGGAAAATTCCGGCCTTGTCAGCCGGAAGGTCAAAGCGCCGTCGTCGGTCAGCAGAAGAAGCCCGGTGGTGTCCCGGTCGAGCCGTCCGATGGCGTGAAGTCCGCACCGCACATCCGGCGGCAGAAGGTCCATCACCGTTGGAAGAGCGGGGTCGGTTTTGGCGGTGACGCAGCCGGAGGGCTTATGGAGCATATAATAGCGCAAAGAGGTCCCCTCTTTCAGAGTTTCCATTTTTTGAAAAGCGCCGGCCAGCCGGCCATGGCATAGACGGGAATGACAAAATAGCGGAAAAAGACGGCGGGAATGGTGGCGGGAAGAAGAAGCTTCATCGGAAGATAGAGCAGTCCCACGGAAAGAAGGCCGAAAATAAAGCGCAGCGCTTTTTGTTTCGGGGTGCCGTCGGTGGAAAAGCGGACAAAACGGGTCTCCAGAAAAGAACCGAGGACCGTTCCGAGGGAAAAACCGAATATTTTCCAGAAATCCAGGGCATCCTCTTTGAGCACGAAACAAAACGGCAGAAAGACCAGCGTGCTCAAAAGAAAAAGCAGGGGTTTCTGTCCGGCGAATTTCCGATAGAGCGGCCAGAGAAGAAAGGGCATCAGAAGGCCGATCCCATAGCCGCCGACAACGTCCGTCGGCCAGTGAAGACCGAGATAAAGCCGGGAAAGCGCCACCAAAGCGGGGACGATGAGAGCTAAAATCCAAAAGCGACGGCGGTTGAGCGCCCGGGCCGTTCCGTAAAAAAGGGCGGCGCTGTTGGTGGAATGGCCGCTGGGGAAGGAATAGCCGGTGGCTGTCGTGGTATAAAGGGAGCGGATGCCCGGTGTTCCGATGGGACGGGATATTTTGAGGATCCCTTTGACGGCGTTGGTGAAAACGCTGGTGAAAGAGGCGCACCAACAGGTCCAGTAGCCCAGTTCCTTATCGACGCACCAGAAGAAAAAGGCCGCCACCGGTACCACCAGAAGCTGTTCGCCGAGAAAACTGATCCCGACGGCCAGAAGATCCAGCGCCGGGTTCGCGACGGACTGAATGGCCTTAAGGATCGCGATCTGAAACTCCAAAAACACGCGCCTCCCTTGTTTTTTTATAACTATATCATAAAAAAGCGGCGGAGAAAAGAAAAAATTTGCCCTTTTCGGCAAGAATTAAGAAAGTTTTCATAGATTTTTTATTTTTGATATGGTATCATAAGAAAAAAAGGAAAGAAGGACGCGGCGTTGAAACTGGAATGGACGAAAAGCATGACCAGAAAACTGGTCGTTTATCTTTTGGCCGGGGTCGGAATTTTGCTGGCGTATTTCGCGCTTTCCAACCTGAAAGCGATCGGCGGATTTTTTGAGGGCGTCGGCGCCGTTTTGCGCCCCTTTGTCCTCGCGTTTGTTTACGCCTATCTGCTCAACGGACCGTTGATGGCTTTTGAAAAGCTGTTCCGGTTCGTCGATAAAAAACACGAGACGTCCAAATGGCGCCGGGCGCTGGCGATTTTAGTGACATGGATCGTCGCCATTGCCGTTCTGGTCCTTTTCTTCTATATCATCATTCCGGACATTCGTGACAGCGGAAGGGCGCTTATCAATAACCTCCCGGGCTATTATGAAAGCGTCAAAAACTTCGTCATCGGGCTGATGGAAAAATATCACCTCGATATGACGGCGCTGGATCCGCTTCTCAACTTCAACATCACCGTGGACGGCGTTATGAAGATCGTGGAGCAGTACAGCGACAAGCTCCTTCCGCAGATCGGCAACATCGCCAACTTCTCCATGTTCATCGGCAGCCTTCTGGCTGATATCCTTCTTTCGCTCATCGTCTCCATCTATTTTATGTTCAGCAAGGAGACGCTTATCGCCCAGCTTAAAAAGGCGCTTTACGCCCTCTTTAACAAAAAAACGGTAACAACGCTTGTCCGGATCGCGCGGGAAACGCACCGCACCTTCAGCGGCTTCATCAACGGAAAACTTTTAGATTCGCTCATCATCGGGATCCTTTGCTTTGTCGGACTTTCGATCCTTCGGTTTGAGTATCCGCTGCTCATCAGCTTCATCGTCGGCGTCACGAACATCATTCCGTTTTTCGGTCCGATCATCGGCGCGGTGCCGTCGGTGCTCATTTTGCTGATGGTGAACCCGTGGCACGCTTTCTGGCTCGCGATCTTCATTCTGGCGCTGCAGCAGCTCGACGGCAACGTCATCGGCCCCAAGATTTTGGGCGACAGCACCGGTCTTCCGGCCCTTTGGGTCATGTTCGCCATTCTGGTCTTTGGCGACCTTTTCGGTGTTCTCGGCATGTTCATCGGTGTTCCGACCTTTGCCGTCATGTATAAGCTCGGCAAGGAGCTTTTGGAAAACCGCCTTTGGAAGAAAAAAATGCCCGAAAAGACCGAGGATTATATGGTCATCAAGGGCGTGAAAGAAAAGGACGCCATTGAAAGCGAAGAGAAGGCGTAACTGAAGTTCGGCATAAAAAAATAAAAAGCGGAGCGCTTTGGCGCTCCGCTTTTTCGTTGGAAAGGGCTTGACAGCTCCACGGAAAGAACGGTACAATAAAATTGTTCTTATAATTTGTGCTGCGTTTTTCTCCTTTTTGGGTCTAAGAAAGGAGAAAATGAAAAATTCGGTCAGAAGGAAGGGAAAACGGATGGCAAGACCCCTCTTTTGTAATATCAGTCCCGTCTGCTACGCCATTTCGACGGAAAAGGAAATTATCCTGCGCCACCTCAGGGACTTTTTCGGCAAAGAGACCTTCGCGAAGACGAAAGCCGAAAAAGAGCTGCCGAACCTTGTCAAGGGGCACAGCTCCCTTCTGGTGCGGAAACTGGAAGGCGTGGACCCTATCCTGCAGGAAAACAAGGTCACGAACATCGAGCTTGCCTGCCAAAAGATCAACGGGACCGTCATCCGTCCCGGGGAGACTTTTTCCTTCTGGCGAACGGTAGGTCGGGCGACGAAGAAAAAAGGCTATCAAGAGGGTCTGGTGATCCGGAAAAGCGGTCTTTCCCAGGGGATCGGCGGCGGTCTTTGCCAGATGGCGAACATGATCCACTGGCTCGTGCTCAACAGTCCTCTGACCGTTACCGAGCTGCATCACCATTCCGACGCGCTTTTTCCCGACGAAAGGCGGCGTGTTCCTTTCGGGACCGGCACCTCCGTCTGCTATAACAACGTCGATTACCGGTTCAAAAACACGACGGATCAGGCCGTACAGCTTTGGGTCTGGTGCGAAAACGGGGAGCTTTGCGGCGAACTTCGAAGCGAGCGGGCTTTTCCGGTTCGCTACCGGATCGTGGAAGAAAATCACCATTTCCGGAAAGAGGGAGAGACCTATTACCGGATCTCCAAGGTTTATCGGGAAGCGCTCGACCGGGAAACCGGCGAGGTTTTACGAAAGGAACTTCTTTTAGACAACCACTCGAAGGTTTTGTATGATTACGCTCTGATCCCGAACGAGCAGATAAGGAATGAGGAAAATGTGGGAGAAGATTCGGGAAACCGCCCGGAAGGATCCGGCGCGGATCGCCTATAAGGTCGGCGCCGAAAGCCTTTCCTACGGGGAGCTTTGGAGCCGGGCGGAAAAGGCCGCCGGGCTTCTTCGGCGGCAGGGAAATTCGCCGGTCATCCTTTACGGGCACAAGGAACCGTTCATGGTCATCGGGATGCTGGCGGCGCTTTTGGCCCGGCGGCCCTATGTGCCGGTGGATTCGGCGACGCCGCTTTTCCGGCTTCGGAAGATCGCCGCTCTTACCAAAGCGACGCTGATTTTGTCCGACAAAAAAGTGACGGTCGGGGAAACGGAGGTTTGTTTCCTTCCGGCGTTGGAGGACGATAAAAACCGGGAACCGAAAGAGTGTGTTTCCGATATCGCCTATATCATTTTTACCTCCGGAAGCACCGGGGAGCCCAAGGGCGTTCCCATCTCCCGGGACAATTTAAGGCATTTCGCCGACTGGATGCGCCGCCTTTCGCCGCTGGATTCCTTTCAAAACGCGGCGGTTTTCAATCAGGCGGCGTTCAGCTTCGATCTAAGCGTCGCCGACCTCTGTTACGCTTTCGGAAACGGCCATACGCTGGTCGCCTTCGACGGCGATTGTCAGAACGATTTTGAAAAAATTTTTGAGATCTTTGAGAAAGATCAAATAAACGTCGCGGTGATGACGCCGACTTTTATGAAGTTCTGCCTTTTGAACCGGGAATTTGACGAAAGGCGGTACCCCGCTTTTCGGTGCGTCTATTTCTGCGGCGAAGTCCTGGAAAGCGGATTGGTGAAAAAACTTTGGGAACGGTTTCCCCATCTGGCGATCCTCAACGCCTACGGTCCGACGGAAGCGACGTCCGCCGTTTCCGCCGCGCTTATGACGAGGGAAATGGCCGAAAAGGCGCTTTTGCCGGTGGGTGACGTAAAAAAGGCCGCCGTTTCCCTTGAAATCCGGGACGGCGAGATCGTTCTCAAAGGCGACAGCGTCTTTTCCGGCTATCTGGGCGGTCTTACCGGCGGCTTTTTCCGGGAAAACGGAAAAAATTGTTATAGAACCGGCGACCTCGGGTTCATCGAGAACGGTTTTCTTTACTGCAAAGGAAGAGCCGACAGCCAGGTTAAATATAAAGGTTACCGGATCGAGCTTTCGGACGTCGAGCAGAATTTAAGACAAATAGCGGGCGTCAAAGAGGCGGTCGTGGTGGCGGTATCGACAAAAGAGGGCGCTGTCAAAGCGCTTAAAGCCTTCGTCATCGCCGCCGAAGGCGTGACGGCGGATTTTATCAAAACCGAACTGGCAAAGCGGGTGCCCGGTTATATGGTACCGAAGACCCTTCGGATCGTGGAGCGGTTTTTGGTCAACCAGAACGGAAAAACGGACCGAAAGGCGATGGAAAAATTATGAGTGCGGATGTTTCGAAACTGCTGTATGAAATCTGTGAGGACGAGGCGGTTTTTGACGAAAACGTCGATCTGATCGAGAGCGGGCTTTTGGATTCCTACGCCGTCATCGAGCTTTTTGCCCGGTTGGAGGACGAGGGCGTTTTTCTGTCCCCGACCCGGATCGACCGGACGAAACTGCGGACGGTAAAAGGGATCGAGGAACTGATAAGGACTTACCAAAACGGTGAAAAATAAAAAAGCGGAGCGCATAGCGCTCCGCTTTTTTGGTGGAGAAACGGGTTATCGGGGAAAACGACGCTCGATTTTATCCAACATAGCCTTTTTCAAGGAATCCTCGGCAAAGGAGGCGTTGACGGCGTTAGTCAGAAGACTTTTAATTTCCGCCTCACCGATGCCGAAGGTGTCGATCAGCTTCTGGTATTCCTCCCAAAGGGACGTTCCCTCGATGGACGGGTCGTCGGTGTTGATGGTGAGGGTCATCCCGGAAGCGAGAAGCTCCCGGAAAGGCCAATGGGCGATATCTTTACAAAGGGCGGTGTTGACGTTGCTGGTGGGACAGAGTTCAAGGGGGATCTTTTTGTCCGCCAGTTCCCGAACGAGGGACGGATCTTCCAGCGAGCGAACGCCGTGACCGATCCGGCAGGCGCCCATTTCCAGCGCTTTGCAAACGCTTTTCGGTCCGTCGGCTTCGCCGGCGTGGATGGTGATCGGAATGCCTTTTTCCCGTGCGAGAGCAAAGACCGGCGCGAAATCCCCGGTGGGGAAAAGGCTTTCCGCGCCGGCAAGGTCCACCGCCACGACGCCCTTTCCGAGGTACTTTCCGGCGACCTCGACGGTCTCCTTATTTTCTTTTTCGTTGTCGTTTCCGCGCATACAGCAGAGAATAAGGCCCGCGGGGATAGTGGAAGAAGCGATCCCCTCCAAAGCCGCCACGACGGCTTCCTCCTGGGAAAGTCCCATGTCCGTGGACTTTTGCGGAGCGAAGCGGACTTCGGCGTACATCACGTTCTGCTTTTTAAGTTCCGCCAAAAGTCGGGCCGTCGCCTGGCGGATCCCGTCCTTTGTCTGGAGCAGGGAACAGGGGAAAGCGAATTTGGTCAGAAAGTCGTTGAGGTCGCTGCAATCGTCTTTTACCCGCATGATTTCCAGCAGTTCCTCGTCGTTTTCCGGGATCTCGATATTCTGCAGGGCGGCCAGCTGTTTCGCCGATTCGAGGGAAATGGCGCCGTCCAGATGCAGATGCAGATCCACAAGACAGTTCAGGTTACGGGCGGAAAAACCGGCGGAGGATTTTTGCGCCGGATTGACGGGGTCAAACATTGTTATGATCGCTCCTTTTTAAGGCTCTTTTTTGAGATCAGCCGATCTTGACGATGCGGCCCTCTTTCCGGGGCGCGGCTTTCGGTTCCTCGGCGGGGTGACCGAGGATGCAGACGCCGATGCCGCAGAGCTTTTCGGAAAGACCCCATTGTTTGAGGTATTCCTGACCTTTGGTCGATTCGAACATCGGACGGGCCCTGTTGATCCAACAGCTTCCGAGGCCGAGGGAATGGGCGGCGAGCATGAGGTTCCCCATGACGAGGGCGCCGTCCTTGATTCCGTTTTCGTTATTCTGGGCCAGAACGACCACGGCGCAGGGAGCGCCGTAAAACGGGTCGTTTTCCGGTCCCATCATCATGGCGGCGGCGTTCATGGCGGAAAGATCTTTGAGGGTCTCTTTATCCCGGACGGCGACGAGAACGGTCTCCTGAACGTTCATGCCGCTGGGAGCGTAAAGACCGGCGTTAAGGATGGTGTCCAGTTCCTCGTCGGTGACGGCGCGATCCTCGAATTTGCGGACGCTTCGGCGGGTGATGAGATTTTCAAGAACGGGATTCATAAAAAAGCTTCCTTTCTGAAAAAAATATGGTTTTTATGGAAAAGTCGGTGACAGTAAGGGGCTTTGCGGGCCGATTTTGGGAAATCGGGAGCGTCCTTGGCCCCCTTGTCAAAGGGGGCTGTCCGAGTGAAACGAGGACTGGGGGATTCTTTTTTACCGTTCGATTTTTGCAAAGGAATCCCCTCGCCACTTCGTGGCCCTCTCCCCTTTAACAAGGGGCGCAAGATAAGGTAAAATCTCCCTCGCCACTTCGTGGCCCTCTCCCCTTTAACAAGGGGCGCAAGATAAGGTAAAATCTCCCTCGCCACTTCGTGGCCCTCTCCCCTTTAACAAGGGGCGCAAGATAAGGTAAA
>CALCUE010000042.1 GCA_937906945.1 uncultured Clostridia bacterium
TGAAACTTCAGAAGAAAGCATTATAGAAGATGAACCGGAGAAAGAGCCGGAACCGGCTATCCTTCTGAACGAAAATCTCTGCGCCATCGTAACGACGGATGAAAAGCTTTTTCCGTCCGGCGAGGGGCTTCCGCAGGAAATTTCGTGGGCAACCGAGGAAGACGCAAAAAAATACCTTACCCTCATCGAAAATCTGAACCCGGCAGAATATAGCGAGCTTTGCTTATTGTCGGTGCCGAACGATGAAACGCTGACCGCTGAGCTTTCCGAAGAATCGGCCCGTTATTTCTTCGAGCTTTTTAAGCAGATAAAGCCGGTCGCTTGTGAGCCGAAAAATCCCTGCACCGGCGGCTCTTTGAGCATTTTTCTTTCCGGCGAAAACCAAAAAATCGCCCTATCGTACCCCGGCGAGATTTTCATCATCTGGATAGAGGGCGAAGAAACCGGCATTATTTTTGACGCCTTGCCTTGTGAAAGCATCTTAAATGATTTGTCCGGCTTCGCGTGGAATCTTCTTTTTCCATGACAAAACGCAAAGAATCCCAATGAAAGGAACCAAAGTATGAAAAAAATATTTTCCCTTATTTTATGTTTTTCGCTGTTGCTCTCTTCGTGCTCATTGCCAAAGCAAAAAGAAAAAACGAGCACCGAAGAAGAAACGGCGGTGCTCACCAAAAAAGAGGACGAAGAAATGTCACCGGAAGTGGATTTTGGGGTCTTCTCGGTTCTCGTTTACGCGGATTCTTTTGCCGGTTGTGCGCCGGATTCCGTTATAACTTTTGAAAACAACCAGTTTATCGCCGATACCGACACAAAAAAGCGTGTGGTCGCAAAACTTTTGTCAGTAGATTTTTTAGTGGATGGCGATGATCCTTTTTCTTTTTTCGATGAACAATATTCCGCTTCCGTCAATACCGTGGAACTTTCGCTGAATGGATTCCCGGCAAAAAAATATCATATGCAAACGGTTTCGGATGGAGCGGTTTCCGTCTTTTCCAACACGATTTATTATTGCATTCAACTTGATAGCCGAATGGTGACTTTTGCCTATTATCCGGTTTTGGGCTTCGGCGGACTACATACGGAAGATATCGAAACAGTTTTAGATACCATTCGTCCCAACTGGGCGGAAAATCCAGAAACATAAAATGGAATTGATTAAGATGGGAATCCCATTCTTATCGGCGATTCATAAAAAGAGCGGGAACCTTGTGGTTCCCGCTCTTTTTGTAGTCTAAAACCACTCGTTAGACGAGTGGTTCGGTAGAAGGCTACTGCCGATAATGAAAAAATAACTCCTTTTGATATAATAGGAGTACGGTCTGCCAACTGTACAAACGAATCAAAAGGAGGACATTCAAATGAGTTTGAATGACATAAACAGTTTAGCACACACCTCATGGAATTGCAAATATCATATAGTATTTGCGCCGAAATACAGGAGGAAAGTGTTTTTCAAAGAGAAGAAGGTTGAGATAGGGAAAATACTGAGGGAATTGTGCGAATGGAAAGGGGTGAGGATAGTAGAAGCAGAGATATGCCCCGACCATGTGCATATGCTTGTGGAGATACCGCCAAAGATAGCGGTATCAAGTTTTATGGGGTATCTCAAAGGAAAGAGCAGCACGATGCTCTACGAGCAATTCGGCGAACTGAAATACAAATATCGCAATCGGGAATTTTGGTGCAGAGGATATTATGTTGATACAGTAGGAAAGAACGAGAGCCGAATTGCGGAATACATCAGAAACCAACTCAAGGAGGACGAACTGGGCGAACAGTTAACGTTTGGCTCAAAGAGTCCGTTTACGGACTGCAAGTAACGATCTTACGCGGCTGGCAGACCGTACTTACATGTTCACATGTCCGCGAGGAACATAGGGCTTCGCCCGTATATGAAAAACCACCGGCTTCGCCGGTGGATGTTTATTGTCTTAAAGCAGTGCTTCCATTTCGTCAACCAGTTCGCCGAAGAGCTTCAGCGCCGAATTGACCGGTTCCGGAGAACTCATATCCACCCCTGCGATCTTGAGCAGCGAGATCGGGTCGGTGCTGCAACCGCCGGAAAGGAATTTCTTATAATCGGCGACCGCCGGTTCCCCTTCCTCCAAAATACGGTTAGCAATGGCGACAGCGGCGGAAAAACCGGTCGCGTACTGGAAAACGTAGTAATCATAGAAGAAATGCGGAATTCTGGCCCATTCCAGAGCGATTCCGTCGTCGGACACCATATCCGGTCCGAAATAGAGCTTGTTGAGCTCGTGATATTTGGCGCAAAGGGCGTCGGCGGTCAACGACTCGCCGTTTTCGGACATCTGTCCCATCATCCATTCAAATTCTGCGAACATGGTCTGACGATAGATGGTGCCTTTGAACTGGTCAAGGAAATGATTGATGAGATAGGCTCTCTGCCGCTTGTCGGTGGTCTTTTTGAGCAGATGCCGCATCAAAAGCACTTCGTTGCAGGTGGAGGCCACCTCCGCCACGAAAATGACGTAGTTGCAGGTGTTGACCGGCTGATATTTACAGCTGTGGTAGCTGTGCAGCGCGTGTCCCATCTCGTGAGCCAGCGTGAACTGGCTGTCCAGGTTGTCCTTGTGGTTCAAAAGGACGTAAGGATGCGGGAAGCTGTTGCCGGAGGAATAGGCGCCGCCCCGTTTTCCGAAGTTCTCATAGACGTCGATCCAACGGTTGTTGAAGCCCTCTTTCAAAAGGTCGGTGTAATCCTCGCCGAGGACGGCCAGCGCCTCCAGAACAGTCTCTTTGGCCTGCTCAAAGGAAATGGTCTCCGCCGCGTCGGCAACAATGGGCGTATAGACGTCGTACATATGAAGTTCGTCCAGTCCCAGCATCTTTTTACGAAGCGCCACATAGCGGTACATCGGCTCCAGATTGTTGTGGACGGCTTCGATGAGGTTGTGATAGACGCTGACCGGCACTTCGTTGCGGTCCAGCGCCGCTTCCAGCGTCGTGTCGTATTTTCTGGCGCCGGCAAAGAACCGGAGCTGTTTGAACTGAGCGTCCAACGTCGCGGCGATGGTGTTTTTGTATTCGCCGAGGCGGTCATAATAGGTCTCAAAGACTTTTTTGCGGAAAGCGACATCGGTGCTCTCCAAAAGCGGTACGAAGGAACCGTTAGTCAGCGGATGGGAAACCCCTTCCCCATCCACCACGTCCGGGAAACGAAGCTCCGCGTTGCGGAAAACGCTTCCGATGTTGTCCGGTGCGTCCGCCATCTCTCCGGCGGATGCTAAAAGTTTTTCTCCTTCCGGAGAAAGAATGTGGGCGGCACGGCGGCGGATCTGGTAAAGATTCCGGCGATAGGTCTCCAGCGCCGGTTCGTCTTTATAGAACTGCTTCAAAGTCTCCTCCGGAATCGCCATGATCTCCGGTGTGGAAAAAGCTTCGGCGCTGGAAATCGCCACAATGGTGCTCATGGCTTTTCCCCGGAAATCCTGATAAAGACTGTTTCCGGTATCTTCGTCCCCTTTGCAGCTGGCGTAACCGTTCAGTTTTTCCAACCGGACGGTCAGTTCGTCGTCCAAACGGAAGAAATCGACCAGATTTTGGGCGTTTTCGCCCAGTTTTCCCTCAAAAGCCGCCACTTTTTCCGGATAGGCCTTCAGCGCCTCATATTCGGCGAGCCAAGCCTCATCACTTTTAAAAATATCCTTTAAGTTCCAGGTATATTCCTCCGGAACTTCGCTTCGTTTAAGAATTTCCATCGTGATCCCTCCACTTTTTTCAATGGATTTATTATACACCTTTTGAAACACAAATTCAAACGGAGTTTTTTTATAATGGTGCTACGGCGTTTTCCTTCAGGAAATCGAAAATATTTCCAAAAAATTCAGAAACATACCTTGACAAAATCCCCTACATCTTATATAATAAATAAGCTGTTTACGCATCGGGGTGTAGCGCAGTTTGGTAGCGTGCTTGGTTCGGGACCAAGAGGCCGCGGGTTCGAGTCCCGCCACTCCGACCAAAAGGGTGGTAGATTTTTTATCAAAATCTACCACCCTTTTTTGTTGCGAAATCGAATGGTAAATATATATTCAGGAGAAAACTATGCTTATTGCGACACAACGACTTATTATTACCGAATTCACAATGGATATGGCACAGGTCGTCCAGGAAAATTCTGTGGATGAAGACAATAAAAAATTTGTTCCGGATGAAGTATGGGAAACCGTTGAAGAAGTGAAAGAGGTCTTGGCGTTTCTGATCTCCCAGTACGGAACACAGGAAGGGCCGTTTGTATATCCAATCATCGCAAAAGATACTCAACGCAACGTGGGATATGTTCAGCTGAATCCTCTTGATGACGGAATGTGGGAAATCGGCTATCACATTGCTAAAAAATACACGGGAAACGGATACGCTACCGAGGCGGTAAAGGCGTTCCTTCCGGTGATCGCAAAGCAAGTGGGAATTTCTGAAATCTACGGGATTTGTCTGGCGGATAATAAAGCGTCTCTCGCGGTTATGCGCAAGTGCGGGTTTGAGACTGTTTTCCGCGGAATTGGTTCGTACCAGGGATTGGACAGAGAAATTGTCCAAAACGTATGGACGCCGGAGCGTTTCTCCCACACGAACGGAGAAAACAGATAAATTTCTATTCGCGTGGAAAAACCGCTTGTTATTTCATCAAAAAGGGTTGAAGTATAAATAATACTTGTTAGAATATAAGTATCGAGCGCTCGATGAGAAATTTCATCGGAGGTTCAGAAATGAACAATATAGAAATATTTCCCATCGGAAAAATTGAAAACAACGAAAATTCGGTACGCATTATCCTTGATCAAAAGTACGCGAAAGGGCTGAAAGGTCTGGAAGGATACAGCCATATACAAATTCTTTGGTGGGCCAATGAGTGTGACAATGACAAAGACCGGAACACCATCCTTGAGAAAAAGCCCTATACAAAAGGCCCCGAAGAGCTCGGCGTGTTTGCTCTTCGTTCACCGGAACGCCCCAATCCCATTGCGGTGTCCAATGTCGATATCGCCTATGTTGACACGGAAAACGGCATTGTGGGGTTATACTATGTGGACGCTTTTGACGGCACCAAAGTGATTGACCTGAAACCATACACGCCGAGTATTGACCGGATCGAAAATCCCAAAACGCCGGGTTGGTGCCGCCATTGGCCAAATTCTTTCGAAGAAAGCGAAAGCTTTGACTGGGAAGCGGAATTTAATTTTTAATCAAGGAAGGGAAATAAAAATGGCAAATGAGAAAATCGTTGAAAACATGATCTCCTGGGCAAAAGACAAAATCGGAAACGCAGAATACGCCGGATGGTGTCTGTCTTTTATCGAAGACGCGCTCGAACAGAGCAACGACATTGAAATATTCGGTGGAGACAGCGCCAAAGAATCCTGCGAAATGTATCGTGACGCTCTTCAGACAGGCATTCCCGAAAAAGGCGCGTTCGTTTTTTACGATTGTATGTGCCAGGATGAGAATGGCCCTGTAAACTGGGGACATTGTGGCATCAGTCTCGGTGACGGTCAGGTCATCCACGCATGGGATGTGGTACGAATCGATGATTATTTGGAGATTGAACAGCTGACGGCGCTGACCGGTGACCATCCGAACTATATCGGTTGGGTCCCCCTATCTCGGGTCATGGCGCAAAAAGCCGAATAAGCGTTATATTCCATAAAAAAAGCCGGGGATTTCTCCCCGGCTTTTTTTATGGATTTTTTTATCGTCTTTTGTTTTTATTTTCCTCTTTGAGCTGTTTTAGATAGCTCTCGGCAAAGCTTACGTCATCCGCCGTAATCTCATCCCCGCTGGCGTATCGTGCCCGGATATAGATCTGTCGAAGGAGTTCGTCCTCATCGCCGGTCACCAACTGTTTGGAATCATCCAAAATTTCCTTCGATGTGTCGTCGGTTTCGATCTCCACGCCTTTGGAACGAAGGAAAAACAGATACTCTTTATAAATCCGGCGCACTTTGGCGGCATTGTCAAGCGGCTCTTTGGAGCGACGCCGACGGTTCTTTTCCTCCGCCATACCGACAGTACCTTCATATTGCACCGATTTCTTCTGGTTTTTCCGATGGATTCCCACATAGATCAGAATAAGGATGAGAACGATCACAACGGCGGCGATCCCCAGAACCAGTTCCCAGTTGACCGATACTTCCACTTCCGGTAAATGGACGTAAGAAGGTTCCCCTTCTTCCAAAGAATCCTCCACCATTTTCTGCGAACCGGGGTTGAAAGCGCCGTCGACTTTTCGGAACGGATCAAACTCCACTGGCCTCGTCTGTGGTCTCTCATGCACTTTTTCTTCCCCGCCCAAGGAATAAAGCCATTGGATCAGAAGGACAAACGGATACAGAAGATATTCGCCAAAGGTTTTGAGCAGCCAATAGACCCCCGCTCCAAGTCCGATTCCCACCAACGCCGGAGCGAAAACGACCGCCGTGTTGGTCAGATGCTGTTTGAACGGCATGGAAATGTTGAGACGAAGACCCCGAAGCGCCACAATTCCCAAAGTAAGAAACAGAAACGCGCCGATCAGAAGCCCGTTATCCGCCGGTTCGTTCATCGAAATGGAACGGGCCACCAACGCGAAGAAAAACACCGCCAAAATAACCGCCATCAGTTCCATAATAAAATGGACCGTCAGATATTCCGCGTCAAAGTTGCCAATGGTCATCATCAGGACAAAATAGACCAGCGCAAGACCCATGGCGATCTGCAGAACCAGATCATGCGCCAAAAGAACCGATGCCGCCGGAACCAAAGCAACCAAAAAGCGAAGGAAGCCATGCTCCAACTGAACAGCGACCAAACCGCAGACAAGGACTCCGGCAATCAGCGCCAAAATCGCTCCCAACTGGTCGCCAAAGAAGAAGATGCCGGAAAGAATGGCAAGGAAAAAACTGATTTCCGCCCCGATCCGGGCTACCACCGCCTCTTTCATCGCTCTTCCTCCTTTCTTCCGTAAAGGACGCAAAGCTCCGTATCCGAATGTTGCTGAAGCAGGCTTAAAACGGCCTTATCGCTCTCATTCGGCGTCGGCGTCACAATGATATAGCTCCGGTTTTCCCGATTGCTTCGGATGCAGCGATCCGCCAATGAGGCGAAAGAACCATATCCCGCCGGTCGGCAGACACCGATTTTTCGAAGAATGGTCAAAATATGGGTCCGACCAAGTCCCTCGCTTAAATTACCCAGGTCTCCGTTGGTCAGAAGGGCATACGGGATTTTTTCCTGTTCCAGATATTCGCAGGCTGTTCTGGCCAATTCCAGACAGTGTTCCATCTCGTCGTCACGATCCCTCTCCATGTTGACAACGACCGCCACGTTAAAATCAACGGTAAAGTCGTTGAGTTTTACCATCAGTTCGTTGGTTTTGGCCGTCTGAAGCCACGATATTTTTTTCATCGGCTCATGGCCGGTATATTCCCGATATCCCAGAAGAAGGTTTGGATCCTCAAAAATAAAGCGCCGCACCGAAATATCCCCGAGATAACTTCCCAACGCTGTGATCGTTACGTTGTCATCCGCCGTTTTGGACGTACAGATAACCCGGCTTTCGATCTCATAGGAATGAATGATGGTACGAAGTCCAAAAAAGTCCCCGGCTTCCACGTAAAAATTGCCCAGTTCATGGATGCCCCTCTTTCCCAAAGAAAAGCGAACCGCTCCTTTATAGAGACCGTGAGGAACAAAATTGATGTAGTGGCTGACGTTCGTTCCAAAAAATCCTTCGGAAACATATTTTCGGCAGAATTCCTCGTCCTCACAAATTTTGATCCCATCCTCAAAATACACGGCGATGCTCACAAAAAACATGGGAAAAGAAGAACGACTACGCACCGTATAGCAAAGGGTATTCACTTCGCCCGGTTCCACCAGCGATTTATCCACCTCAAAGCTGATGCGTAATCCCTCCGCCTGACGGATGCTCAAAATTTCCAGAGCGGCAAAAAGAGCCACCAGGCCGGCAAAAATAAATCCGATCATACGTTTTCAAGCGGAACCGGAATGGAATCAAGGAGCTTAACAATAAACCGGGTGTTGTCCATATGGTTTTTGCTGAGCATACTGATCCGGTGCGAAAGAACATAGACGGCCTCTTTTTTGACGTCTTCCGGAATGACAAAATCTCTTCCCTGCATCGCCGCGTAGATCTGACTGGCCCGATAAAGTGCCAAGGAACCACGGGTGGAGACGCCGTAAGCCAACATATCGCTGGTACGGGTCGCCGTAATAATGTCCATAATATAGTTGGCGACGTCCTTGCTGACGGTCACCTTGGAATAATCTTTTTGCAGAGCGGAAAGCTCTTCCCAACTCATGACCTGATCCAGTGACTCCACCAGAACTTTGGAATCGGGGCGTTCCAAAACAGCGATTTCTTCCTCTTTGCTCATAAAGCCCAGCGACATTTTCATAAAGAAACGGTCCAGCTGCGCTTCCGGAAGCGGGAACGTGCCATAGGACTCGATGGGGTTCTGCGTCGCCATGACCATATACGGCTCCTGCATCTTATAAGTATCGCCATCGACAGAAATCTGCTTTTCCTCCATAACTTCCAAAAGAGCCGACTGGCTTCTCGGCACGGCACGGTTGATTTCATCGGCAAGAATCAGGTTGGCAAAAAGCGGACCTTTGCGGAACTCAAATTCGCCCTTGCTTTGGTTATAAAAATTGATACCGGTGAGATCGGACGGAAGAAGATCCGGCGTAAACTGAATTCTTTTGAAATCGCCGCCGATGCTTTTGGAAAAAGCCCGAAGAAGCATCGTCTTACCGGTTCCCGGAACGTCCTCCAGAAGAACGTGACCGGACGCGATCAGGCAGATGAGTACCTGCTCCACAATGTTTTCTTTTCCGATAATCACTCTGGCGCAATTCGACTGAATTTTTTCTTTGCAATCTACAAAGGCCTGTACATTCATGGCATTATCATCCTTTCGAAGATAAATTACTACAGGTTAAGCATAGCACAAAAAAGCAAAAAATGCAACGACAACAAAAGGAGCCGGTCACAAGACCGGCTCCTTTTGTTGCTTTATGATTTTTCAGGACGCTGTCCGAACTGCCTTTTATAGGCTCTGGAAAAACCGCTCGTCGTTTCGTAGCCGCATTTCGCCGCGATGTCCGCCAAAGAAAGACCCTCTTCCATCTTGACGATCGCCATTTCCATGCGTTTGCTCCTCACAAAATGCATCACACTTTCTCCGGTCACCTCTTTGAACATTCGGCAAAAATGAAAAAGTGAATAGTTCGCCTTCTCTGCCAGAATTTCCGGAGAAAGATCTTCCTCCAGATGAGAGTTGATGTAATTGATGCTGTTTTGAATGCTATTGTAATGCTCGCTCATGACAAAGCCTCCTTTTTAACAAGCGAAATTCGGGAGTAGGCACGGAAAAAGGCGGAGTGAGAAACCTTTTTCCGTGCCGCAGGCAGCGGTTCTGATGATATTAGAAAGCAAAAACGGACGCCCGAATTATCCGGGCGTCCGCTATGGATCAAAAAAGGACTGTCCGTTTCGAACAGTCCATCTGAATACTATTATTTTTGTGGACTCCCTTAACCCGAGAAATGATTTTATGGAAATTATCCTGACTTATGCTTCATCCTCCGAAAGCGCCTTCCCATCCTCTCGAACAGTGGCCCATGCTCTCTTCGTCGGCAAATACAGTTGAGGTAACAGTAACGGATTCTCACCGTTTTCCCTTCCGCAACGCGGAAGCCCAAAGGCAACCATAAAACCCACGTTATTCACTTTTCAAGCTGCAAGCCTATTATAACATGCTTTTTTGGTTGAATCAATTCCAAACTTGCTATTCTTATAGATCCGGAACCGGGTCGGGCAATTTTTCAGACTCCACAACCGTTACCATATCGCAAAGAGCTTTCATTTCTTCCGAAGCGTACCGACCGGTAAAGACGAGCTCCGTTCCCGGTGTTCTTTGCGTGATAAGTTTTTTTACCTCATCCAGAGTGATCAGCCCGAAATACATCGGAATGGTGATCTCGTCCAGAACGACAAGGCCAAAGTTTCCGGAGGAAAGGACTTGAGAGGCTCTCAAAAGACCTTTTTTTGCGCAGGCGATATCGGTTTCGTCCGGTTCCCTGCCACAGATGCAGCCGGTTCCACAGCCAAACTGCGCCGTCACAATTCCCGGAATCGCTTTGCGAAGCGCCATAATATCCCCTCGGGGATCGTCCTTGATAAACTGCCCGACAAAGACGCGCCGTCCTTCTCCCGCAACCCGGACCGCAAGACCAAGCGCCATGGTGGTTTTTCCTTTCCCGTTTCCGGTATAAAGTCTTACACAACCTTTGTTCAAAGGACCGCACCTCTTTTCATCTTGATTTCTTTATCACTATACTACAATCGCGCGAAATTTGCAAGAATTCTCAACGTTTTTTATAAAACGGTTTCGCGATTTTTTCCGCCATGGACAAAAGTTTGAAATCCGCTTTGGTCATTTCTATTTTATTTTTTGCCAAAATAGCCGGATCAACGTCATTTTTCAGATTCGTAAAAAACGTTTCGGCATCCCCGTCAAAATCCACGATCAAAAAAGGATGGGTTTGGGGGTCCGCTTTTGTCTGTGACTGAAGAAGAAAAGCCTTATAGATTTTTTCATTTTCACAAAAAGCCCTTGTCAACGCTTCCGTTACTTCGGTCATTGGCGCTGCAAGCGCCGCGAAACGCGGCAAACTGACGTTTTTTTCTTCCTCTCCCTCCGGGGTATCCTGCTTTTGAAAAATCAGTGATTTTCCGTGAGGATTGACAACAATACCCTCCACTTTTTCTTTGGCGGCCTTTACAATAATGTTTGCCTTGGAAAAAGTCATTAAAATCGTTTTTTCCTCCGGAAGATGGCTTTTTTGGAACGCCTCAAAAGAAGAAAAGATCGGAAGCATATTGCCCTTGTCCGGCAATTTCAGAAGCTGGATCTGATTGGGATCCTCCCGGTACGGAACAATGAATTCCGCGTTCTGGGCATCCCGGAAAAATCCTTCGATCACTTCACTGCCGCCACCGGCTTTTAAACGGTCAACCGTACCGTCCACATCCAGCCCATTATTAAAATTTCTGATATCCCTGCTCACAAAGCGTCCTCCTTCCCGATCTCCCCGACCAGTTTTTTCATATCGTCCGGTAACTCGGAAGTAAACGTCATCATTTCCCCCGTGACCGGATGCGGAAACGTCATCCGGCTTCGATGAAGCGCGTGACGGTTGATTTTTTCATGATTTCCGCCATAGAGTTCATCCCCTAAAAGGATATTCCCCCAAAAAGAAAAATGGACCCGAATCTGATGCGTCCGTCCCGTTTTCGGTAAAATTTTTACTAACGAGAAGTCATTTCCCCCTGCCAACGTTTCATAATCGGTGATCGCCATTCGTCCCCCTTCGGAAACAAAGCGGCGGTGTGCCTCCGGGTTGGTATCGTCAATCGGGTAATCAATCCGTCCGCAGAGCGGCTCCGGTTTTCCGGCAACGAGCGCCAGATACTCTTTTTCTATTTGAGCATCGGTGAGCACCGCTGCCGCGTGAGCGTTTTTCGCCGCTACCACAAGGCCGGAGGTGTCCATATCCAGCCGCCCGATAACACGGAATTTTGAGCACGGATAATGGGCCGCGTAAAAATTGGCCAGTGTGTCCGTCTGGTGTCCTTTGGCCGGATGGACCGGAAGACCTGCTGGTTTATCAAAAACGATCAGGTCCTCATCCTCAAAAAGGATGGGTACGGATATGGTATCATTGGCCACCGCTTCTCCAGGGCGTTCCGGAATTACTACCGTCAAAACGGAGCCGCTTTTCAGCGGATCAATGGTTCGAATAGGAACCCCATCCAATAAAAGGGAATCCGGATTGTGCCGAAGCTTGACCACTAATGCATAGGAAAACTGCTTTTCCCGACGAAGATAATGGGCCGCCGCTACTCCGTCAAATGTCGATTCGATCCAAAAATCCAGTCGGCGCATTTTCCGTCCCCCTTTCTAAAAAATGAAGGGGCTATCGTTTTCGATTGCCCCTTGGAATTATCTTATTTTTTCAGAAGATCCCGGATCTCCATCAGAAGTTTTTCTTCGTTGCTGGGTTCCGGATCGGCCTCGGCGGCTGCTTCCGCTTCTGCTTCCTGTTTCTTCTTAGCTTCCGCTCTTTCTTTCGCTTTATTGAAAGCTTTTACAATAAGGAAGACGATGAAGGCGACAAGGATGAAATCAATAACGGTGGAAAGGAGAGTACCAATTCCGATGACGACTGCTTCTTTGACGACCTCTTCCCCATTCATCACAGCTTCTGAAAGAGTGATGTTATACTTGGTAAGATCCACGTCACCGATCAGCCAACCGATAAGGGGCATGAAAACGTCGTTGACAAGAGAAGTCGTAATTTTTCCGAAAGCCGTCGCGATGATAACACCAACCGCCATATCGAGGACATTGCCCTTGGAAATGAATTCTTTAAATTCTCCTATAAAACCTTTGGTTTTTTCTTTCATCTTATTTGCAGACGGCAACCTTTTGCCGTCCGTCCTCCTTTCTGAAACTTCATGAGAATTTAGATTATTGTAGCACAAAAGATTTTCAAAATCAATGTTTCTTCCATGTGGATGGCATAAAAAGAAGTAAAATCGGGAAAATTTCCAACCGTCCGATGAGCATCATCATGGAAAGAAGCACTTTCGTGAAGGAGTTGAAAAGATTGTAATTTCCCGAATGACCGATCAAACCAAACGCCGGTCCCACGTTATTGAAACAGGAAAGCACGGAGCTGAACGATGTTTCAAGATCATAGCCCTGGAACATAACCACGAAAACGGCCAGGAAAAGCAACGCGAAAAAGGTCGTCATATAAACCGTAATGAAGCTTCTCGTCTCTTTATCGACCTGTTTTCCTTCAAATTTAATAGAATACACCTCGTGCGGATGGGCAAGCTGACGTGCCGACTCATAAAGGATCTTCGCCACAATGATCAAGCGGCTGAGCTTGATTCCGCCGGCGGTCGATCCGGCACAGGCGCCGGTAAACAGTAAGATCAAGACGATCGTTTTACTGAAAGCCGGCCACTCCATAAAGCTGACGCCGGAAAAACCGGTCGTCGTAATGGTGGAAGCCACCTGGAAAA
The DNA here is from genome assembly GCA_937906945.1 of uncultured Clostridia bacterium. Lineage (GTDB taxonomy): Bacteria > Bacillota > Clostridia > Oscillospirales > Ruminococcaceae > UMGS1668. Next base: position 13,124 of record CALCUE010000042.1, read on the forward strand.
ACGCTTTCCGTACCGCTTCCCCGAAAGTGCCATAATAAGACGTCACGTTCACGGCAATCGCCAATGTTGAAACCGTAATGATCCCGGCGTAAACTTTCAGTTCCTCGCTGGCGAAGGCCTGCGCGAACCGGCGGACCAATAGCAGAAAATACAGGTTGAAGTTGACTCCGAAAAGGACTTCAAAAATAGCGACTGTCCATTCCGCCGCCGCGCCGTAAACAACGATTCCCGCGTCGCGAACACCGAAGCCGCCGGTACCGGCGGTGCTCATCGCTGTCGTCACCGCGTCAAACACCGGAAGACCTTCCGCCAGGAGGAAAAGGGCTTCCACCACCGTCAGTGCCGTATAAATACCATATAAAATCAGCGAGTTGGACCGTGCCTTCGGCGTCAGTTTGCCTACCGAAGGGCCCGGAACTTCCGCTCTCATAATGTACATAGAATGGCCTTCGGAAAGCTGCGTCAAAATTAAAAGGAAGACCAAAACGCCCATACCGCCGATCCAATGGGTAAAAGCTCTCCAGAAAAGGATCCCTTTGGGCAGAATTTCCACCGAATCGATAATCGTCGCGCCGGTCGTTGTAAAACCGGAAACAGTCTCAAAAATGCAGTCAACAAAATGAGGAATGGAACCGCTGAAATAGAACGGAAGCGCTCCGAATATTGAAATCAGGATCCAGCCCAAGGCGACAGACACAAAACTTTCCTTGGAAAAAATCATGTCATTCTCCGGCTTTTTGATGCCAAAAAGTAAAGCCGCCGCTCCGGATGCCGCCATACTATAAAGAAACGACAGCGCCGTACTATACTCGCCATACATCAGGCAAACCAGAAGCGGAAGCACCATAAAGACTGTTTCCGATCCCAAAATCATCCCGATGATATAGCGAACCATTTTATGATTCATAATTACCTCTTCAAAATATCTTCAAGCTCGTCGATAATAATATCCGCCGTAACAATAATGACGGAATCGCCGTAAAGGATGCAGTCATTACCACCGGGGATCATGGCCACGTCATCACGAACAATGGCCGCCACCAGCACGTTTTTACGGATGTGCAGATCTTTAAGCGGAATACCGATATATTTTCCCTCGTCGCGGACGACGAATTCCAACGCCTCTACGTGGCCGCCGACAATGGTTCGCAGCGATTCCACCTTATTCTTTGCGAAAGAGTTCTGAACCGCGCGTACATAGGAACTGATTCGTTCCGCCGTGATCTGTTTCGGGGAAACGACACTCTTGATGCCGCTGGTTTCAATGACTTCTGGGAAGGAAAGTCGATTGATCTTCGCGATGACCTTTTCCACTTTTTTGGCCTTCGCGTACATTCCATAGATGATGTTCATTTCATCCAAGCCCGTCAGCGCCACAAAACCGTCATAATTCATCAGTCCCTCTTCTAGAAGAACGTCCTTCTCCGTCGCGTCCGCGCAGATGATCGACGCCTTCGGAAGCAGTTCCGAAAGCTCCTCGCAGCGTTTCTGGTTCTGCTCGATGATTTTTACGCTGATGCCCATGTCGCTGAGCTGATTGGCCAGGTAGTAAGCGGTCGGGCTTCCTCCGACGATCATCACGCTCTTGACCGGCGCCCGGAAACTACCGATTGCCTTAAAGAAAACGGAAATATTCTTCGGAGAGGCTGTAATACTGATCTTATCGCCCGCTTGAAGAACAAAATCGCCGTTCGGAATGACCACTTCGTCGCCACGGCGAACCGCGCAAACAAGAATCTTTACCTTATATTTCAAATAGATTTCCATCAGAGAAAGTCCACAAAGCGGGCTTTGGTCCGAGAGGCCGTATTCCACCAGTTCCACTTGGCCCCGGCAGAAGATCTCAACGTCATCCGCCGACGGGAAACGAAGGATACGGGAAATTTCGTCCGCCGCTGAAAGCTCCGGATTGACGATCATAGAAAGACCGATTTCGTCTTTCATAAGCTCCAGTTGCTTCCGGTAATCGGGATTTCTGACCCGGGCGATGGTTTTCTGCGCTCCCAGCTGACGAGCCATAAAGCAAGCCAGAATATTGACTTCATCGGCGGAAGTAGCCGCGATCACGATATCGCTGAACCCGGCTTCCGCTTCCTCCAAAACGTCAATTTTAGCTCCGTTTCCGCAAACCGCCATGATGTCGGTCATATTCTGCAGATCCTTGATCCGCTCCTCTTCCGTGTCGATGACAACAACGTCATGGCCTTCTTTTACAAGCTGAAAAGCCAGCGTGCTGCCGACTTTTCCCGCTCCGATAATAACGATACGCATATCTTCAGAAAGCGTTCCTTTCTTTTCTATAAAATGACGATGACAGTATAGTCCTTTTTAATGATTTGTCAAGTTTCGTCCTCGTTGGGCAAAATTTTCTTAGCTTTAGCCGGAACACCGGCCACCAGCGTATTGGCCGGTACGTCTTTTGTAACCACCGCTCCGCTTGCGATTACGGCACCGTCACCGATGGTGACACCCGGATTGATAAACGCCCCGCCGCCGATCCATACATTATTTCCAATAGTAATAGGAAACGCCAGTTCCTCACCCTTGTCATTGACCCGTTCCCGAACAAGGACCGGATGCGTTGCCGCGCAAAGGGTCACGTTTGGTCCGATCATAACATTGTCACCGATGGTGACCGGAGCGGAATCGTAGATTACGCAGTTGAAATTGCAATAGAAGTTATCCCCGACAAAAATATTTTTCCCCTGGTTGCACTTGAATCCCATTTCCACAAAAGGGTTTTTCCCGACTTTTCCGAAAAAGCCGCGGATAAAGCTTTCCCTTTTTTCCATTTCCGCGTAAGGAATCGCTTCATATTCCCGGCATTTGTCCCTGGCTTCCATCATTTCCTCAAAAAAAGCCGCCGCCTTATACATACCGCCGGCGTCCCTTCTCTGAATTTCTATCTGAAGGATTTCTTCTTTTGTCATCGCCTGTTCCTCCTATATGGATATACCGATATCATACACCTTTTTCCCTGCGAAAACAAGCTGTCCCTTTATATAATAAAGACGTTCTTTCCCGCTTCCATTTGGATAAGGTTGACAAAAACAGATTTTTTGCTATAGTAATATTGTATTTTCTTTGCGGAAAAGGAGCTTAAAAATGTCTAACGGCACTCGTTTATATCCCGAGGAACACGAGCCTCGCGCCATAAAAATCCGCCAGCCCAAACATACGGCTCGCAAGGTGCTTTCCCTTGTTCTTCCCATCTTGTTTCTTTTGGCTGTCCTTTTTATCGTTTATTGGTTCGTACTCGGTCATCCCCGTGATTGGCCGACTTTGAAAGAAAGTTTCGCCCATCGATTCCAAAAAGAAGAAACCGTTTCCGAGGAGCCGGAACCGGTTACCGATCCGGAGCTTGAACCCGAGCCGGAAGTCGAACCAGAAGTGGAACCGGAACCCGAACCGGAACCCGAACCGGAGCCGGAAGTTGAGCCTGAACCCGAACCAGAACCGGAACCGGACCCCATTCCCCGTGACGAATGGTATATGCTTCTGATCAACCGGGAACACCCTCTCCCCGCTGATTTTTCCGTAGAAACCAAAGCCGTTGACACGTCCGGCCATCAAATCGACGCCCGTGTCACCGATGACCTCTTCGAAATGCTCAACGCCGGAAAAGAAAATGGATACCGCTATGCGATCTCCACCGCTTACCGGACCTACGAAAAGCAAAAATCACTCTATGAAGCCAAGTTGAACGAACTTCTTTCCTCCGGATACACGCAGGAAACCGCCGAAACAGTGGCGGAAAGCTATGTGGCCAAACCCGGAACCAGCGAGCACAACAGCGCGTTAGCCTTGGATATCGTCCCCGCCAATGGAGCTTCCAGTGAAACCTCCGCCGAGGGCCTTTGGCTTATGGAACATTCCTGGGAATACGGCTTTATTCTCCGGTACCCCAAAGGGAAAGAATCCATCACCGGTTTTAGTTATGAGCCCTGGCATTTCCGCTATGTCGGCAAAGAACAGGCGCAGAAAATTCACGAATCCGGTCTTTGCCTGGAAGAATATTTAGAGCAATAAAAAAGCGGCCCCACGGGGCCGTTTTTTTATTGCTCTTTTTTTATCCACCGGATCCAAAGAAAAATTATCAGCACCCCGAAAAGTGCCCCGCAGGAATCCAACAGGACGTCCCGGATGCTGTTTCCCCGGTGGGAAAAAATCTGGATCGTCTCATCCATACAGGCCGCCGCGGCGCTCAGCGCAAACGCTTTCAGAAAATATTTTTTCTTTGGGCGAAGGTAAAGGGTCCAGACACCGCCGAGCGCGGCGAACTCCATAAAATGCGCCAGTTTTCGGATCGGCGTGGAATTGACTTCTCCTTTTACTTCCGAATTGGCGAAATGAAAGATATTGTACTGAATAAAATCGCTGATCGCGCCGGAGACCTCTTTCGAGAGAAGCGAATTGCCCCAAATAAAAATAAGGATCAACGCCAAAAGCACCAGGAGGATTTTTTTACTTTTTGTCATGGCCATATCCTTCCGGATTATTTTTCTGCCAGTTCCAGGTGTCAGCGCACATATCGTCCAAAGTCCGTTCCGCTTTCCAACCAAGTAACTTTTCCGCTTTCGAGGCATCCGCATAGCAGGTCGCGATATCGCCGCTTCTTCTCGGAGCTACCCGATAAGCGATCTCTTTTCCACAGGCTTTGGAAAAAGCGTGGACCACATCCAGAACGCTGTATCCCTCTCCCGTTCCCAGATTGAAAATTTCCGTTCCGGTATTTTTTTCCGCGTAGCGAAGCGCAGAAACGTGGCCTCTGGCCAGATCGACCACATGAAGATAATCCCGTACGCCCGTTCCGTCTTTGGTCGGATAGTCATCTCCGAACACGTTGAGATAGGGATAGGTCCCCACCGCCACCCGGGCCACGTAGGGTACCAGATTATTGGGAATCCCTTTGGGGTCTTCGCCGATCTTTCCGCTGGGATGAGCACCGACCGGATTGAAATAACGCAAAAGTACCGCCGAAAAATCCGGATGAGCGTTTCCGAAATCCGTAATGATCTGCTCAATAAAAAGCTTCGTCCACCCATACGGATTGGTACAGGGTCCCGTTTCCTCTTCTTCCTGATAAGGCAAAGCCGCCCGCTTTCCATAGACCGTAGCCGAAGAGCTGAAAATCAGCTTATGGACGCCATATTTTTCCATGCACGTCAAAAGAGAAAAGGTACTGTCAATGTTGTTCTGATAATAGCGCAGCGGAATGCTCACCGATTCTCCCACCGCCTTCAAGCCGGCGAAATGGATGACCGCTTCGATATTGTTTTCCTCGAAAACCTTTGAAAACGCTTCTGTATCGCACACGTCAACCGTGTAAAGCTTTACATCTTTACAAGTAATCTCTTGAATGCGTTTTACTGCTTCGGGGCAACTGTTGGAAAAATTATCAGCGATGACCACGTCATATCCCGCCGTGAGCAGCTCCACCGCTGTATGAGAACCAATATAACCGGCTCCTCCCGTCAAAAGTACAGACATATCATTTCCTCCTTTTCAAATAAACGCGAGTACGCGTTCCGTCATAAAAACCGTGGCACAGGCGACGATTGCCACCTGGACCATGCTTTTTTCCCGATAAGCCATAAACAGCGCCGTCAAAAAGCCGACTACTCCGGAAATCACGCTTCCTGTTGCTGTTAGAATAGCCGGGAACGTCATTGTCGAAAGACAAACATAGGGCACATAATAAAGAAAGGAACGCACAAACCGGTTGTTGATCTCTTTTTTGACAAAGGCGATCGGCAGCATCCGGATGAGATATGTCGTTGCCGCCATAATAAAAATATAAAGATATAAATTATGCGTCAACCGTCTCACTCCCTTCCGTTTCCTCCGTGATCGGAAATACCAAAGCCATCAGCGCCGAAACGAGCACCGTAATAAGGATAATGGAAAAACCGGCGGAGATTCTGTTGAGCACGGGAGTCAACGAAAAAATCGTGCTCAACCCCATCGCGCCAAGAACGGCGTAAAGAATGTTTTTGTTCTTTTTGGACGGTGGAATGACAATGGCGATAAACATTCCATAAATCGCGATGGATAAAGCGCTGACAATGAAATCCGGCAGTAAATTACCGGAAATCGCTCCGATGATCGTCCCAAGCGTCCAACCGGGAATCGCCACACTCATCGCGCCATAGTGGTAGAAGGCGCTGACCTTGCCCGGTTGAGCAATGCTGATGCCGAAAATCTCGTCCGTAATTCCGAAAGCGTACAGGAAACGATGGAAGCGCGGTTCCTCGGTCGAAACCTTTTGAGAAAGCGAAAGAGACATCAGCAAATACCGCAGATTGATGATAAGCTGTGTCAAAAAAAGCTCAAAATAACCGCCATCCGCAAAAATGACTTCCAGCGCGGCGAATTGCCCCGCTGACGTCAAATTGGTCAGCGAAATCAGTCCCGCATCCCATGGGCTGATCCCGCCGGATGCCGCCATAATGCCAAACGTAAAAGAAACCGCAAAATAGGCAAGCCCTATGGGGATACCGTCTTTCGCTCCTTTCAGAAAAGCTTTTGTCCTGTCCATGTTTTTTCCATCCGTTCTAAATCAGATTTCTCAATGTATCCAAAAAAGCTTCTTCTCCCAAAGTGTTGATCTTAAAAAACACCGCCTGACTTCCTCCGGATGTAATAGCCGAAAGAAAAAGCTTTCCGTCTTCCTTTTGAAAAAGTGTCACGTTCATGCTGACACGGTTGTTGCCGAGAGCGCTGTATCGCTCGAATACCCGTACGCTGCAGCGGCTTTCGCTTCCGAAAAAGTCACTGGAATCCTCGAGCGTAGCCGAAAAACTTCCGTTTAGGATTCCCTGTTCGATTTTCCGCAGTACACTATCAAAATCCCCCGAAAGGGTCTTTTCTAATTTTGCCATCGTCCGCTCCTAACTTTTGATCGTTATTCCATAATCATTCTTTTTCCACATCATCCGTCAGTGATAAAACACAAACAACCAATTCGGCAAAGCCAAGGTTTTCCGTCCCGACCACCTGAAAGCCAAAGTAATCCTTTAATTTTGACGAAGCAACATTTTCAGATAAATATTCCATGTCGATGAAATCCGTCTCTTTCTCCGCACGAAGACGGTCAATAACCGCGGACAGCACTTCCCGCATGAGTCCCTTTCTTTGATAGGGCTTTGCCACCGCGAAAGAAAGGGATTCTCCCACTTTATCCCGATATTCTTTCCGCTTTTTCAATCTCTCAAACGCTGGATGAAAGCAAAGGTGACCGATCACATGACCGGTCTCTTTTAACTCGATGGCCAGAAATTTCCGGTTTGTTAATAACCAGTTGAAACTTTGCCAGGCGCTTTCCCTGTCATAAACGTCGTTTAGTCCCAACCAGTATCGCAGGTCCTTATCCAAAATATAGGCAAAGTAATCCTCAAAGTCACACTCTTTGTATGGCCTTAGCCTGACTCTCTGCGTTTCTAAAACCACTCCGCTCACATCCTTCAAAGAAACAAGTTGGGATTTACCAACGTCTCATCGTATTGCCTTAAAAGGAATGTTATTCTCTTTTACGGTTTGCTCGATGATCGGCACATACTTGCCACTGAAAGGACATTGATTTGTATAACATAAAACATATCCCTTATTATCTGTAACACAACGATGAATTCGTCAGCTGTGTTTACTTTCGCATCGACATCAATACTACCGTCTCCACATGGCTCGATTGAGTAGAATTGATGTCAGATTTTTGCCGTGTATGCGGGAACATGTTTGTTATCGTGAAAATGAAATATCCAGCTCAGCTATTGAGAGAGCGAACTGCAATTTGTTATTTAACATAGAACGAAAAAATTTCAATTTCATTGTCTAACATCATCTCGACAAACTGAAAGTTTCGAGTGCCTTTCGATATTGGAAATTTACCAAATTATCACTCAACAAAAACCTCAATATAACTTATTGTCTTCTTTGAATCAAC
>CALCUE010000043.1 GCA_937906945.1 uncultured Clostridia bacterium
TCGCGTTTTTCGACCGCGGCGGCATAAAATCCTCGCTTCATCGTCCACAGGACGCGCTCGGATTTTATACCCGAGGGGGAAGGCTGCTACTCTTCCGCCGCATCGCCGTGTCACCAAAAAGTCAAAAATCGTTTACAGTCCCTTCATTGACTTTGCCCCCTCTTCGCGGTACAATATAAAATAGAAATTTATATCGCTTCGCCGATGAAATAAAAGGAGCAACACTATGAGCTTACTGGAAATGATCTTCGGAAACTATTCCAAAAAAGAGCTGAAACGGATCGACCCGCTCGTTCAGAAAGTCCTCGCGCTGGAGGAGCGTTACCGTGCCATGAGCGAGGACGAACTCAAAGGACAGACCGCCCTTTTGAAAGCCCGTCTTGCCGCCGGGGAGACCACCGACGACATTCTGCCGGAGGCTTTCGCCACCTGCCGGGAAGCCTGTGACCGTGTCCTTGATATGCGCCCCTATCCGGTGCAGATCATCGGCGGCATCATCCTTCACCAGGGCCGTATCGCCGAAATGAAGACCGGCGAGGGCAAAACCCTGGTCGAAACGCTGCCCGCCTACCTCAACGGCCTCACCGGAAACGGCGTCCATATCGTCACCGTCAACGACTACCTTGCCAAGCGTGACTCCGAATGGATGGGCAAGGTCTTTTCCTACCTCGGTCTTTCCGTCGGCCTTGTCATCCACGGCGTCGAAAACGACCAGCGCCGGGAAGCTTACGCCGCCGACATCACCTACGGCACCAACAACGAATTCGGCTTCGACTATCTGCGGGACAACATGGTGACCTATAAAGAGAACCTCGTCCAGCGGGAATTTAGCTACGCCATCGTGGACGAGGTGGACTCCATCCTCATTGATGAAGCCAGGACCCCGCTCATCATCTCCGGTCGCGGCGACAAATCCACCGATCTTTACCAGAAGGCGGACCGCTTCGCCCGGACTCTTTCCTGCCTCCGTGTCAAGGAACACGACTCCAAGGAGGAAATGGAGGAGATCGACGCCGACTATATCGTCGATGAAAAAGCCCGCACCGCTACCCTCACCCCGAAGGGCACCGCCAAAGCGGAGGCCTATTTCAACCTCGAAAACATCAACGACGCCGAAAACATGACCCTTCTTCACCACATCAACCAGGCGGTCAAGGCGCACGGCGTCATGAAACGGGACATCGACTACGTCGTCAAGGACGGCGAAGTCATCATCGTCGATGAGTTCACCGGCCGTCTGATGTTCGGACGGCGCTATAACGAGGGTCTTCACCAGGCTATCGAGGCCAAAGAGGGCGTCACCGTCGCCCGGGAAAGCAAGACCCTCGCCACCATCACCTTCCAGAACTACTTCCGGATGTACAAAAAACTCTCCGGCATGACCGGTACCGCCATGACCGAATCGGACGAGTTCCGTGAAATTTACGGGCTCGACGTGGTGGAGATCCCCACCAACAAACCGGTCATCCGGGAGGACCTTCCGGACGTGGTCTATAAAACCGAGCGGGCCAAGTTCAACGCCGTCATCGAGGACGTCATCGAGGCGCACCAGAAGAACCAGCCGGTCCTCGTCGGCACCGTCTCCATCGAAAAATCCGAAATTTTAAGCGCCATGCTCAAAAAACGGGGCATTGCCCATAACGTGCTCAACGCCAAACACCACGAAAAAGAGGCCGAGATCGTGGCGCAGGCCGGTACCCCCGGCGCTGTCACCATCGCCACCAACATGGCCGGTCGTGGTACCGATATCATGCTCGGCGGCAACGCCGAGTTCCTTGCCAAAGCGGAAATGCGCAAGCGGGGCTACGACGAGGAACTGATCGGCGCGGCTACCGCCTATTTTGAGACCGGCGCGGAAGATATCCTCGCCGCGCGGGCGCTTTATAAAGACCTTTATCACCAATTCCGCGCCGAACTGGAGCCGAAAGCGGCCGAAGTCCGGGAAGCCGGCGGCCTTTATATCATCGGCACCGAGCGGCATGAATCCCGCCGTATCGACAACCAGCTCCGTGGCCGTTCCGGACGGCAGGGCGACCCGGGCAAGACCCGGTTCTTCGTCTCGCTGGAGGATGACCTCATGCGTCTTTTCGGCGGCGACCGGATCACGACCATGATGGACGCCTTCAAACTGGAGGAGGATATGCCCATCGACGCCAAAATGCTTTCCTCCACCATCGAGAACGCCCAGAAAAAGGTCGAGGGACGCAACTTTGAAATCCGTAAAAACGTGCTCAAATACGACGACGTCATGAACCAGCAGCGGGAGGTCATCTACGGCCAGCGCGCCCAGGTCCTCAACGGCGACGATATCTCCGAAAAGATCGCCCACATGCGCCAGAAGAGCGTTTCCGAAAACGTGGCGCTCTATCTCGGCGGCGACGATCCGGAAAACTGGAACCTCGACGGGCTTCGTGACTACTACCTCGGCTGGCTTCTGACCGACGGCGATCTTCGCTTCACGAAGGAGGAACTGCGCGGTCTTTCGAAGGCGGATATCGAGGAAGCTCTCCAAAAACGGGCCGAGGAACGCTATGCCGCCCGGGAAGAGCAGTTCACGTCCCCCATCATGCGGGAACTGGAGCGGGTGGCCCTTCTTCGGAACGTCGATCTCAAATGGATGGACCACATCGACGCTATGTCCGACCTCAAACAGGGCATCGGTCTTCGGGGTTACGCCCAGCATGACCCGGCGGTGGAATACCGGATCGAGGGCTCCAATATGTTTGACCAGATGATCGACGCCATCCAGGAGGACACCGTCAAGATGCTTTATACCGTCAAGGTACAGGCCGAACCGCAGCGGGAACAGGTGGCTGTGCCTTCGGAGACCGGCGGCGACGGTTCCGTCTCCCAGACGGTGGTCAAAAAGAAGAAGATCGGCCGGAACGACCCCTGCCCCTGCGGTTCCGGCAAAAAATATAAACACTGCTGCGGAAAATAAAGCCATGAAACTGAACCTTGTTTTGGTCGAGCCGCAAATTCCCCAGAATACCGGCAACATCGCCCGGACCTGCGCCATCACCGGCGCTTCGCTTCATCTCGTCGGGCCTTTGGGTTTCGTCATCGACGACAAAAAGATGAAACGGGCCGGATTGGATTACTGGGACAAGCTCGACGTTCACTATTACGACGGCCTCGACGACTTTTTCGCTAAAAACGAGGGCCCGTTCTATTATTTCACCACCAAGGGCCTCCACCGCCACAGCGACGTTTCCTATCCCGACGGCGCCTATCTGGTGTTCGGTCGGGAGGACGCCGGTCTTCCGGAATGGCTTCTGTTCCAGAACCCCGGTACGGCGGTGCGGATCCCCATGCGCCCGACTCTTCGAAGCCTCAACCTTTCCAACAGCGTCGCCATCGCGACTTACGAGGTTTTGCGCCAGTGGGATTACCCCGATTTTCAGGAGACCGGCTCTCTGCGCTCCTTCGATTGGGCCAACGCCGGTCTGGAACAGAAATAAAAGCTTTCCGAAGGCCGACGGATGAAGGGCTTCGCAAGTCTGATTTCGGTAAATGGCAAGCATTTTAAGCCTCCCGACCGGAGGGAGGTGGCATTTTCGGCTTTGCCGAAAATGCCGAAA
>CALCUE010000044.1 GCA_937906945.1 uncultured Clostridia bacterium
ACGGCGAATGCCGTGTCCGCCGATTTTGGGCACCGCAAGAGGGGAGAATATTTGATCGTGGGAATCTTTTTATTCCCATTTTCTGTCATTCCGAGGGAACGAAGTGACCGTGGGAATCTTTTTATTATCCTCGTCAGGGATAAGATCGCCACGTCACGCCTGTGGCGTTCCTCGCAATGACGCTTTTTATAACTGATCGGGAGATACAACCCCTCAGTCAGCCTGCGGCTGACAGCTCCCCTGACAAGGGGAGCTTCTAAAAAAGCGGCTCTCCGCCAAAGAGCGAAGAACCGTTTGCTTTTCCTTTTTATTTTTCGAAGTCGATCTCTTCCACTTTGGCGTCGCTCCAAAGGCGCTCCAGCGAATAGAATTCCCTCGTCTCCTGATAGAAGATGTGGACGATGACCGATTCATAGTCCATCAGCACCCAGTTGGCGGAGGTGTAGCCTTCGACCCGTTTGGGTTTAACTCCGTCCTCGTGTCCGAGGGTAAAATCCAGTTCGTCCGAAAGGGACTGGACGTGGCTTTTGTTGCTGGCGGAGCAGATGATGAAATAGTCGCCGAGGGTGCTGATGTCGCAGATCTTCAGTACCCGAAGGTCGGTGGCCTTTTTGCTGTCAAGAATTTTCGCGATGCGGATGGCAAGTTCTTTGGATTCCATAGCCGTATTCCTTTCTTTATGTATCACAACATTTTTATATTCTTCTAAAAGATCCTCGGTGTCTTTCCCTGTCGGAAGTCCCCGCCTTTTAAGGTCTCCGGCGATCCATCGAACGCCGTAGGCCAGTCCCTCGTCAAGGTTTTCGTCCGTCAGCTCCCGGACGTAATCCGCGTCGGGATAATTCCGGTCGGCACTCGTAAGGTCCGCCATATAGATCACTTTTTCGAGAAGGCTCATGCCGCCCCGACCGGAGGTGTGGTAGCGAACGGCGTTGATAACGTCCTCATCGGTGACGGAAAGTTCCTCCCCGATATAGACGCTGCCGGCGATGGAATGCCAGAGCGCCGGACTTTTTTCGGTGTCCTCATCCAACGCGATCCCGGCTTTTTCAATGATCGCCCGCTGTTCCTCCGTTGGAATTCCTTTGCAGATATCGTGGACAAGTCCGGCGAACCGGGCTTTTTCCACGTCAGCGCCGTTTTTTTCAGCCAGGAACACCGCCCGCTCGGCAACATTGAGCGAATGTTCATAGCGGTGGGAATTCATCCGTCCCCGCAAAAGTTCTTTGATCTCCTCCTCGGAACGGTTCGCGAAGGCCGTCATTCCGCCGCCTCCGTCTCTTTGATGGGGAAGGTCGCGATGGAAGGTACCGCCGCCTCTAAATAGAAGCCCCGTCCTTCGTCGAGGATCACAAGGTCATTTCCTCGCTCTTCAAAGGTGATATAGAAGCTGTCGTCATAGGCGCCGTAGAAATTGAGGTTCCAAATGCCGTTTTCCCGGCACATGATGCTCTTGAAATAGCCGGCTTCGGTGGCGATCTCTTCCAGTACCTCCTCGCTGGCGTTGGGGTAATATTTTTTCAGAAGGTCTTCGGTCAGACCGCTTTCATAAATTTCGTCGATGATGTCGCTGCCGGTGGGAAATTTCCGAAGATCCGCCCGCTTCAGTGTGTCGTCGGCGCCGTATTCATGGAATTCGCCGTCCTCCAGGTAGAACCAGTAGGGTTTCGTGGTCGGTTCTTCCTCTTTGGCCTTCTCGTCGTCTTCGTAATAGTCAAAGGAAGTAAATTCCGCGGTGAAATCCCGTCCGCCAACATGTACCAGATGGGAGAACATCCCGGAAACCGCCGTCTCATAGACCTTGCTGCCCTCGACGCCGAAGACATAGGTCAGCCCGTCGTCCACGTTTTCCGAGAAAAGGAAGCTCGTACCGTCCACGGTAACGATCTCCGGCATTTTCCATTTACCTTCCTCTTTCAGTTCGGCGGCATAGTTTTCGTTGACGTACCAGAGAACGCCCTCCATATAATCGGTGCCGGCTTTTCCTACGAAAGCAAAGGCTTCCTCCGTCCCGTCGGAATCAAAATCGTCCATGCTGAACCAGACGGTGTTGCCGCCGCTGTATTCGTCCAGACGATCCCGGATGGACGTCTCCGTATCGACTTCTTTGAGGCTTTCCTCCGCGTCGACCTTGCCGACGAGTTTATCCAGAAAGCCCTCGTAGCTCTCTCTCCAGCCGCCCGAGCACGAACAGAACGCCATGAGCATGGCGGCCGCGAGAATGAGCACGGTGATTGTTTTACGCATAATCGGTCTCCTTTTTAAGACTCTTCCTCTCCGTAATAGAGGTAATGATCCCAGATATATTCTTCCACGCCCTCGGGAACCAGGCTGGAAATGTCGTCCGAGGCTTTGACCTTTTCCCGGATCTGCGTCGAGGAAATTTCCTTGACGTCGATGGGCACGATCACAACGTCGGCGCCGTCGCTTCGAAGGGTAGCGGCTTCCGCTTCCAGCGCCGCGTCATCCTCCCAGTTTCTCGCTGTCGCGGCGATGACCACCTGTTCAGCGATGCGGTGCCAGCAGTACCATTGCCGGAAAAACAGCAGCATGTCGCCGCCGATGAGCAGATAAAATTCGTCGTCGGGATAAATTTCCCTCAGCTGTTCGATGGTATCCACCATATAGCCCTCGTCAGCCCGTTGGATCTCGATATCCGAGACCTCAAAGCCCTCCAAACCGTCAAAAGCCAGATGGCACATATTGAGGCGATGCTCCGACGGCGTCATGGCAAGGCCTTTTTTGTGCGGCGCGCAATAGGCCGGAATGACCAGCACCTTGTCAAGGCCCAGTTCCTCTTTGAAATTGATGGCGGCGTTGACGTGTCCGTTATGGACCGGGTTAAAGCTGCCGCCGTAAATACCGATTTTCATAGAAAGTTCTCCTTTACGGAAGAATGATCTTCGGTTCCTTAAGGTTTCGCTGATAGATGACAAATTTCCACCCGATGACCTGTACCGGTTCACTGTGGGGCAGTTTTTCCAGAACGGCGGCCATGGCCTCTTTGGAAGAAAGGGGCGCTGTTTCCAGAACGGAAACTTTCACCAGTTCCCGGGCGACCAGCGCTTCGGCAACGTTGGCGATCAAAGCGTCGGTCAATCCCTCTTTGCCCACCTGCAAAATGGCGGGTTCTTTATTGGCAAGGCTTCGAAGATAAGCCCTTTGTTTGGTCGTGATCATAAATCGTTCTCCTCTTTCAGTAATTCAATAAGCCGGCGAAGGGCCTTCCCTCTGTGGCTGATGCGGTCTTTTTCCTCATCGGAAAGTTCGGCGAAGCTCTTTCCGTCCACGCCGAAAACGGGGTCGTAACCAAAACCGCCGTCGCCTTTTTTCTCAAAAAGGATGCTGCCGTAACATTGACCGACCGCTTTGACGGCGTGTCCGTCGGGAAAGGCGCAGACGATGGCGCACTCAAAATGGGCGCCCCGCTCCTCCTCCGGCACGGTTTTCAAATTGTCCAACAGTTTTCGGATGTTGGCCTCGTTGTCCTTCTGTTCTCCGGCGTAGCGGGCGGTAAAAACGCCCGGCGCTCCGCCAAGAGCATCGACGCAAAGGCCGCTGTCGTCGCCGATGGCCGGTTTTCCGGTGGCGTTCGTAATGGCCCGGGCTTTGATGGCGGCGTTTTCGGAAAAAGTCCTGCCCGTTTCTTCGACATCATCGGAAAAACCGGCTTCCTCGGCGGAAATCACCGTAAAGCCAAGGGGGTTCAGCATCCGCTGAAACTCCGCCAGTTTGCCCTTATTATGGGTGGCGATCAGAATTTCTTTCATGGGCTTTCCTCATTCAAACAGCGCTTTGGCAAAAGCGTCGGGGTCGAAGGGCTGCAAATCGTCGGCTCCCTCGCCGACACCGATGTATTTGATGGGGATCTGAAGCTCCTGCCGGATGCCGATGACAACGCCGCCTCGGGCGGTGCCGTCGAGCTTTGTCAGAACAATGCCGGTGATGCCGCAGGCCGCGCCGAATTCCCTCGCCTGGTTAAGGGCGTTCTGTCCGGTAGTGGCGTCCAGAACGAGCAGGGTCTCCACCGAGGAACCGGCGGCTTCCCGCTCCACGATGCGCCCGATTTTGGAAAGCTCATCCATAAGGCCCTTTTTGTTATGAAGCCGTCCGGCGGTATCGCAAAGGATAATGTCCGCTTTGCGGGCCTTTCCGGCGGCGATGGCGTCAAAAACAACGGACGCCGGGTCGGAACCCTCGGCGTGCTTGATGATCTCCGCGCCTGAACGGTCCGCCCAGACCTCGAGCTGTTCAATGGCGGCGGCACGGAAGGTATCCGCCGCCGCGATGACGACCTTTTTCCCGTCGTCAATGAAATTTTTCGCCATTTTTCCGATGGTGGTGGTCTTTCCGGCGCCGTTGACGCCGATCATCATGATAATGGCCGGTTTATTCTCAATATCGAGCTCCTGACCGCCCCGAAGCATTTCGGCAATGACCTCGGTCATGCGGTTTCGTACCTCGGCGGGGTCCTTGATGCCCTCTTTTTTGACCTGTTTTTTCAGTTCCTCGCAGATATCCGCCGCCGTGGAAGCGCCGGTATCGGCCAGAACCAGAGCCTCCTCCAATTCCTCAAACAGTTCCTCGTCCACCGAACCGCCGCCGAACACGTCGTCGAACCGCTCTTTTAAGGAATCTCTTGTTTTTTTCAGTCCGTCGCTGATTTTCGTGAAGATACTCAAAATCTGTCTCTCCTTCTCAATACGGTTATTCCTCGTCGCTTTGGAGCTTCATTTCCAGCCATTGTTCCTTGGAAACGAGGACCTGACGGGGTTTGCTTCCCTCGAAGGGACCGACGATCCCCCGTTCCTCCATCTGGTCGATGATCCGGGCCGCTCTCGCGTAACCCAGTTTCAGTTTTCTCTGCAAAAGGGACGTGGAAGCCTGTCCCATCTCCACCACACACTCGATGGCGGCGGGAAGCATATCGTCGTTGTCGGAAAAACCGCCGCCGTCGGAAACGGCGTCCCCGACGCCTTTTTTGTTCTTATCCTGCGCCGCCAGCTTTTCGATATCGTCCAGGATATCCTCGTCATAGGTGGCGGTGCCGCCGTCTTTAATAAAGCGCACCACGTCCTCGACCTCTTTGTCGCTGACAAAACAGCCCTGGATCCGGCTCGGTTTCGGGGAACCGACGGGTGAGAAGAGCATATCGCCGCGGCCCAGCAGTTTTTCAGCGCCGCCGGCGTCAAGGATCGTCCGGCTGTCCACGTGGGACGAAACGGCGAAGGCGATACGGCTCGGGATGTTGGCCTTGATAAGGCCGGTGATAACATCGACGGAAGGACGCTGGGTGGCGATGACCAGGTGCATACCGGCGGCACGGGCCATCTGCGCCAACCGGCAGACGGCGTCCTCAACTTCACCGGGCGCCGCCATCATAAGGTCGGCCAATTCGTCGATGATGATGACCACCTGCGGCATTTTCGCCAAATCGTCCCGGTTTTCGGCCAGGGCGTTGAAGCCGGAAATATCCCGCACGCCGTTGTCGGCGAAGGCCTTATAGCGGTTCAGCATTTCGGAGACCGCCCAGTTAAGAGCGCCGGCGGCTTTTCTCGGGTCGGTGACGACGGGCACCAGAAGGTGCGGAATGCCGTTATAAACGCCCAGTTCGACCACCTTCGGGTCCACCATTAAAAGCTTAACTTCGTCCGGCGACGATTTATATAAAAGGGACATGATCATGGTATTGATGCAGACCGATTTACCGGAACCGGTGGAACCGGCGATCAAGAGGTGCGGCATTTTGGAAAGGTCCGCCAAAGCGATCTTGCCGGTGATGTCCCGCCCCAAAGCGACGGTCAGTTTGGATTTCGCGTTCCGGAATTCGTCGGAATCAATGATCTCCCGAATGGAAACGATGGAAACGTTGCGGTTCGGCACCTCGATACCGACGGCGGCCTTGTTGGGGATCGGCGCTTCGATACGGACACCCGCCGCCGCGAGGTTCAAAGCGATATCGTCGGAAAGACCGGCGATCTTGCTGATTTTAACGCCCGCTCCCGGCTGTAATTCATACCGGGTGACCGCCGGTCCGCGGCTGATGTCAATAACTTTCGCCTGCACGCCGAAGCTCTGGAGGGTATTGACAAGGCAATCGGCGTTCTGCCGCAGTTCCTCGGTGATGTTCTGCTCGTCCGGATGGGAAACCTCTTTCAAAAGGCGCTCCGGCGGGAAGGTATAGGGGATGGTCTCCAGATCATCCATGATTTCGGTAATGGTTTTCTGCTGTTCGTCGGCAATGGCCCTCGCGGCCTCTTTCGCCGCTTTGGTGTCCGCCGGGGTCTGTTCCATAGCCCGGTTGATAAGAGCCTCCAGTTGGGGATCCTTGGCGGCGTCCTCCAGCTGTTCCTCGGTGGATTTGACCCCGTCGAGGGAAATGGCTTCCGCCGGTTTCACCGCCACCGTCTTTGGCGAAGTCACAGTAAAGCCGTGGACCGGCGCTTCGGAAACGGCGAATTCCGGCTGATGTTTTTCCTCAATCGGTTCCGCCGGAACCACCGGAGAAACGGGAACGGCGGGAACCACCGGCGCCGGTTTCGGTTCCTCGGGAAGAGCCTCCGGTTCCTTCTGTCCCAGAAGCTTCGCTTTGGAACGGCGGATGGTCTCCTCGGTGCTTTTGTCACGGACAGCGACGGGTTCGCTGTCCAGCGGAATGTCGATGGGCATATCCCGCCGTTTGGTCTCCGCCACAACTTTATGGTGTTCCACCTGTTCGGTATAAACTTCTTTTACTTTTTTGCCCACCTTTTTGGTGTTCCGGGCAATGCTGATGAGGGTCGTTCCGGTGATGAGCATGAGCATCACAATAATGAGCACGATCCCGACGATGATGGCCGGCGTGCGTCCCAGAAGCTTCAGCCCCAGAAGGCCGAAGACCGTCGAAAGAGCGCCGCCGCCGATGACGTTTTTGCCGCCCTCATAAAGACTTCCGATGTTGGCGAAAAGTCCGCCGTCCAGCTCCAACCGCTCCGAGGCGAAAAGGGTGGTAATCCCGCTCAGAAGCATGATCAATACAGCGATTTCAATGCCCTGCGCCGTGGTGGAAAAAAGCGGGCGTTCCATGGTATTGATGACGGCCAGAACGATCAAAACCGGTCCTACCAGATAGGCGCACCAGCTGAAAAGGCCGAGCAGCATGTCGTGCAGGCTGTTCCAGAGGCTTTCGCCGGGAACAAGCGTCACCGCCGTCACAATGATCCCCAGCGCCAGAAACAAAATCGCGTAAAGCTGACGGCGGGAGGAATTGTCCTGCGCCTTTTTCTGTGCCGCGTTATTCGTCGTTTTTTTCGTTGTCTTTTTCGTTGCCATTTTGTTTCCCTTCTGCTGTTGTTCTCAAATTTTTTATGTTTCTTTCCGTTACCAGATAAAAGGGATCAGCCGGTAACGGACTTTTTGTTCATAGTCCCGGTAGCCGTTCAGCTCTTTTTCCAAAAATTCTTCCTCGCTTTGGATCCTTTGGACGAGCAAAAACGGATAGATCAGAAAAATCAGGAAAGACCAGAGCGAACCGAGCACCAGCGGCATCGCCAGAAAAAGCAGCACCGTGGCGCTGTACATCGGGTGACGGACAAGGCCGTAAAGACCGGTGTCGATCACCTTCTGTCCTTCCTGCACCTCGACGGTGCGGCTTAAATAGGTGTTCTCCCGAAGCACCTCTCCATAGAGAAGATAGGCGATCAGAAAGATCACCGCCGCGCCGTAAACGACGCCTTTCGGAAGAGAGTACCACCCAAAACGGAAGCCCAGCCCCGCCACGACGAAACCGGCCAGGAACATAAGGCCGCTCGCCTTCACGACGGCGCTTTGTTTGGAAAGCTTTTCTTTCGCGTTCAGCCGCTTTTTCAAAAGCTCCGGATTTTTCGCCATCAGAACGATACCCGCCAAAAACATCGGGATAAATAAGATCCCCATGAAAAGCCAGCCGTTCCCATAGGAAAACGAACCGGCGGGAAGAAAGAGTAAAAGTCCCACCAAAAAAACGCCGAGAAGATATTTCGCTATGGCCTCACAAAAAAGTTTTCCTGTCACTGCTTTCAAAACCTCACTTGCCGCGTTTTGTCTGTCGTTTCCGTTCTTCTATGTAAGCCGCCCCATGGCGGCATGGTTTATTTTCGGATCGTTCCGGGCGCGTAATCCGCCCGAAGATAAAGCGAAGGGTCCGTCGAGATAAGCCGCCCGACCCGGAAACCGTTTTCCGTATCGACGCCCTCCAGAAGACCGCCGGAAACGTTCCGATAGACGGTCTTTTCCGCCTTTGGCGGAAAGATCCGTTCCGGTCTTTCCACCGTCCAGAGGATCATGGCGTTTCCTCCTTCGGCTTTTCCTCAATCTGCCGGTAAAGACAGGCGATGGCGTCCGAAAGGCCGCCGAGGTGGTCAATAAGGCCTTCGGCGACGGCGGTCTCACCGTCCAGCACCGTTCCCACGTCGGTAATGAGTTCCCCGGTGGTGAACATCAGCTCTTTGAACCGCTCGGCGGACATATGGGAATTGCTGACCACGAATTTCGTGATCCGCTCCTGCATTTTGTCAAAATAGGAAAGGGTCTGCGGTACGCCGAGAACGAGCCCGTTCATCCGCACCGGATGAATGGTCATGGTGGCCGACGGCACGATGAACGATTCCTTGGCGGAACAGGCCAACGGCACGCCGATGGAGTGACCGCCTCCCAAAACAAGGGAAACCGTCGGTTTGCTCATCCCGGAGATCAGTTCCGCGATGGCGAGCCCCGCTTCCACGTCACCGCCGACGGTATTCAGCATCACGATGAGTCCCTCGATCTTCGGGTCCTCCTCGATGGCGACCAGCTGCGGGATGACGTGTTCATACTTGGTGCTTTTGTTCTGCGGCGGCAGGATATAATGCCCTTCGATCTGCCCGACGATGGTCAGACAATGGACGCCGTGCTTTCCGTCCATTTTTGTCACCGAACCGGTGCTTAAAATCGTCGCCGTCTGGTTTTCTTCCTCTTCGGCTTCCTCGGTCGCGGCTTTCGTTTCTTCTTCCATGGTTTTCCCTCCGGAGTTTTTTCATAGTTTGCGCCAAAACTCCGTTTTTTATGCGAAAGCCCACTACGGCATTATAATTAAATTTATAATATCATAGATGGGCAAAATATACAAGTGAATTTTCTGTAAAGGCTCTTTGGCCCATTTTTCCCTTGATTTCCGCCCAAGGTATGCTATACTTATTTTGTATCGGTCAACGGGAGGGATTGTATGGAGAACCCGATTTTTACGCTGCTTCTGTTTTCGCTGTCGCTGGGCGCTTTTCTCTATGGCGCCATCGCCCTGTTCCGAAAAAAAACGCCCCTTTATTTTCAGCTGATCGTCTGCGCCGCCGGCTGTTACGCGCTGGAGGAGCTCTGCTCGCTGGTCACGTTTTTATGCGGCGGCTTCGAGTATCCCATCACCGTCAGCGCCTTCGGCACGTTCGGGTGCTTCTTTTTTCTGCTCTCGGCCAACTACGGCCAACTGGACGGCGTTGTTGACGATGGCACGCCGGACCATCAGAAAGCCCGCCGTCTTTCCCTTCTGGCGCCGGTTTTTGTCGGCGGGATCCTTCTTCTCTGCCTCTTCAAGGCTTACCAAAGCTTCGGCGTCTTCGCCGTTGTCTCCCTGGCGCTGATTTATGCCCCAATGCTTTTCGCCTCCTATTTTAACCTCAAGCATCTTCTGATCCCGGTGGACGCTTTCGGTTTCCTGAAAGCCACCCGGCTCTATAATGTCTGGGCTCTCCTTTTCTACGGCGCCCAGATCCTCTATCTGACCGCCTATTCCTTCCAGATCCCCGTCGATCGGATCACCACCTCTCTCATCTCCCTGACCCTGCTTGGTATGGTGATCGCCGCCGTGAAAGGAGCGAAACTGTGGAAAACCTTAATCTGATCCTTTTTATCAGTATCGCCATTCCTCTCGGCCTGATGCTTCTGATTTTGGAGGAAAGGGCCCGGACCGATCTTTTTTTCCTCATCATCGGTCTTACCGTCTGCCTTTTCTGCGGGGAACTGAGCACCATTCTGGCCCAGTTCATTCCTTTTTCGTTCCGGTTCCTCACAACGAACCTGACCCCCATCACCGAAGAGGTAGGCAAGGCCCTGCCGATCCTTTTTTACGCGTTTCTGTATAAACCGAAGCGCCAGCAGCTTCTGGAGGCGTCCATTGCCGTCGGCGTAGGCTTCGCCGTTCTGGAAAACGCCTTTCTTCTGGCCAGCAACCTTTCCGCCATCAACGTCACCACCGGGATCCTCCGGGGATTTGGCGCCGGTACCATGCACGCCCAGACAACGTTGGCCGTCGGCTTCGGCATGAGCTTTGTCCACACCCGCCGCAAGCTGTTCGGCACCGGAACGGTGGCCCTTCTTTCCGTCGCCATCGTTTTCCATTCCATTTATAACAACATTGTTTCCACACCCCATGGCTACTGGGGCGCGCTGCTCCCGATCTTCCTTTTTGTTCCTCTGGTGCTGGCGCTCAAAAAGAAAAAATTCATCTGAAAATACAAGGTTTCCAAAACCGGAAAGGATATCCATGAAAAAAATCGTCTCTCTCGTTCTCGCTCTTTGTCTGGTTTTCGGCTTTTCGCTTTCCGCTTTCGCCATAATGCCCTGGCTCAAGGAGGATTCCCCGAAAACCCATGCCTGGTATGGTTTGGACAATACCGAGGGCATCTTCCCGGACGGCAACCGTCTTCCTCTCCGTCAGATCGAGCAGGACGAAGCGGATTTTGATAAACTTTACGACAGCCTTACCGAAGAACAGCGGGAAAAGCTGAACGCGGGCAAAGGAAGGATCTTCCTTTTCTCCGAAGAAGACCTCGAAAAATATCCCGAGATCGAAAAAAAGCTCGGCGATCCAAAGCTCTACATCGAGATCGGCGACGACTGGGATGACGACGATATCCACGCGATTTTTATTGATGAGGACGAAGAAGAGAATCTGCCCTTCGAGTTTCCTTCGCCACAGCTTCCGGAGGAGGAAAAATTCGCCCGGCTCAACCTCTCCCATTTTTCCACGTTCTCCCAAGGGTCCCTTCCGGTCCTCCTTGTCGTAGCCGCCGTCGCCGTTCTTGTGATCGTCGTTCTCGTGCGGAAAAAGAAAAAATAAGGTTAAAAAAAGAAAAAGCCTTGCCGGTCACAAACCGGCAAGGCTTTTTTCATACATAAATCAGCTGATAAAGCGCGCGAGGAACTCTTTGGTCTCCTCTTTCCGCGGATGGACAAAAATATCGTCCGGCGTACCCTCCTCGCAGATAACGCCGTCCTTCATAAAGACCACATGGCTCGAAACGTCCCGCGCGAAGGCCATTTCGTGGGTCACGACGATCATGGTAAGGCCCTCTTCCGCCAGTTTCCGCATGACGGTCAGAACCTCGCCGACCATCTGCGGATCCAGCGCCGACGTGGGCTCGTCAAAAAGCAAAACTTCCGGTTCCATGGCAAGGGCTCTCGCGATGGCGACCCTTTGTTTCTGTCCGCCGGAAAGCTGACGGGGTTTGGCGTTCACATAGGGCAGCATCCCGACTTTTTCGAGGTATTTTTTCGCGGTCTCCTCCGCTTCCTGCCGATCCCGTTTTAGAACTTTCCGCTGTCCGACGACGCAGTTTTCCAGAACGGTCATGTTGGAAAACAGGTTGAAACTCTGGAACACCATGCCGACCTTTGCCCGGTAGGAGGAAACAGAAAAGCCGTTTTTCTCAATATCCTCGCCGTGGTAATAGATTTTGCCGCCGGTAGGCGTTTCCAAAAGGTTGATGCAGCGAAGAAGGGTCGATTTTCCGCTACCGGAAACGCCGATGATGGTCGTAACATCGCCGGGATGGACGGAAAAATCAATATCCGTCAGCACCTTGTGGCTGCCGAAGCTTTTTTCCAGGTGGCTGACCGAAAGAATTGGTTCACTCATCAGGCAAGCCCTCCTTTTCCGCCGTTTTTCTTTTCGCGGTAGCTCAAAAGTCCGCTGGTATAGGCAAGGGTATCCGTCGTCGCGAGGTCATAGTTGTCGTCGCCGTCCAGTTTATCCTCCAGAAGCCGGAGAAGGGCGGACGCCGCCACCGTCATGGTGAGATAAATCGCCATGACCACCGTCGCCGACTCGAAATAGAGATAAATGGCGCCGACGACGCTTTTGTGCACAAAGAAAAGGTCGGTGATGGCGATGACCGAAAGGACGGACGTATCCTTGATGTTGATGATGAAGTTGTTGCCGATCTGCGGAATGATGTTCCGGAACGCCTGCGGCAGAATGACCGAGGTCATGGTCTGGAAGTGCGTCATGCCGATGGCTTTGGCGCCTTCGGTCTGACCGGGATCAATGGAAAGAATGCCGCCGCGGACCGTTTCCGCCATATAAGCGCCGGTGTTGATCGAAACGATGAAAAACGCCGCCATCCACATATCCATGTGGATGTTGAAAACGATCTGGCTTCCGTAATAGATGAAGACGGACTGCACGATCATCGGCGTTCCCCGGAACACTTCGACGTAAACTTTCAAAAGCAGATTGACGATTTTGAGCAGAACTTTTTTCCAGACCGGATCCCCGGGATTTTGGGGAATGGTCTGGACAATGCCGACCGCGAACCCGATCACGCAGCCGAAAAACGTACCGACCAGAGAGATGAGCAGGGTCGTCCCCGCTCCCTCTAAATACATGGTACCGTAGCCGGTGATACATTTGGTCACGCCGGCGATAAAATCAGACATAGTTTTCTCCTTTTATTCTTCGCTGAGCGGCTGGACGGCGATGGCTTCGGTCATCATGCGCTCGTAATCTTCCGTGGTAAGGTCGGCCAGAACGGCGTTGACCGTCTCCAAAAGCTCGGTGTTGCCCTTCTGAAGGGAAATGCCGAGGTTGATCTCCTCGTCGGAAACGACGAAATTACCGTTGCTCTCGGTGAAGTCGAGGATCTCGAAGTCGTCATAGACGGCGACGGCGGCAAGGGCCGTGGGCATATCGGTCACAACGATATCAACGGTGCCGGCATCCAGAGCGACCAACATGGCCGGAGCGGTCTCCTGCGCGGCCAGAATGTTGGCGGTGGGGATCTGCGGCAGGCAGATGTCGTACCAGACGGTACCGATCTGGGAGGTGCAGGTGGCGCCGGCAAGGTCGGCGACGCAGGTGGCTTTGGCGTAGGCGCTGTCTTTTTTGACCAGCGTCACGATGGAAGCGTAGTAGTAAGGATCGGAGAAATCGACGACCGCCGCCCGTTCGGCGGTGATGGACTGACCGGCGATGACGCAGTCAACGTCGCCGGAAATGACCGCCGGAACAAGGGAATCCCAGTCCAGTTTGACGATCTCCAGTTCTTTTCCCGCTTTTTCGGCGACGAGCTTCGCCATCATGACGTCGTAGCCATAGGCGTAGCTGTTGGTCCCGGCGATCGGCACAGCGCCGTTTTCGTCGGTACCCTGAGTCCAGTTATAGGGAGCGTAGGTGCACTCCATGGCGACCCTTAAGGTCTCTTTCTTTTCCGAGCCGCAG
The DNA here is from genome assembly GCA_937906945.1 of uncultured Clostridia bacterium. Lineage (GTDB taxonomy): Bacteria > Bacillota > Clostridia > Oscillospirales > Ruminococcaceae > UMGS1668. The sequence goes on from CALCUE010000044.1 coordinate 13,487, forward strand.
GCGCAAAGTCCGACGCAAAGGATAAGGGCAAGAACGAGGGCGATGATTTTTTTCATTTTTTGTTCCTTCTTTCCAAAAAAGTCTTTGTTTGTTTTTCTGTTGTTTTCGGGCAACAAAAAAACCATGAAACCTTTCGGATGAAGATTCATGGTAACACATAACATGTTTTACAAAACGCCGAAGCGCCTTGTTTTCACCAATGATAGCTCTCCACCGAAGTGACAGTCCGTGGAATGTTCTTCCACGCCCCAGCGACCGGAAAAAGGAGGCTTTTCCGGAGGCTTCGGCGGCTTCTCCTTTCCCCCGAAGCGGTCGCCTTTGACCGTCTGCTTCGGGCTACTTTTATCAGCCGCGCCTCTACCATTGTTCATGGCATTCGCCAAAAACAATTTTATTCTGTTTTTGCCTAATCATAAAAATGATTAAGTTAAGTATAACAAGGCTTTTTTTGTTTGTCAAGCGCTTTCGTGAATAAATTTACAGCCTTTGCAGGGATTTATTCAAAAAAATTTCGCTTTTCTCTTTAAATATTCATATTCCTGTTATATAGTAAAAATCTGCGCAATTTTTTATGAAAAAAGGTGATCATTTGACCGTATTAGCTACCGCCGCCGTCGCTATTATCGCCAGCCTTCTGATGACAAGGCTCATTAAGCCCCTTCATCTGCCGGACGTGACAGCCTACCTTGTCACCGGTGTCCTCATCGGCCCGTATCTGCTCGGTGCCCTCGGTATTCCCGGCCTTGGTTTTGTCTCCATGGACGCCGTTTTTTCCATGGAACCTCTTTCTAACATGGCCCTTGGCTTTATCGCCTTCGCCATCGGCAACGAATTCCGGCTTTCCGACCTTAAAAAAACCGGCAAGACCGCCACCGTCGTCGGCATCGTCCAGGCGTTTTCCGCCGCCGCTCTGACCGACGGCGCTCTTCTGGCGCTTCATTTCGCGATGCCGGATAAGATCTCCGTACCGGTGGCGCTGACACTCGGCGCTATCGCCACCGCCACCGCGCCGGCGGCTACGCTGATGGTCGTCCGGCAATATAAGGCCAAAGGCCCGACAACGGAGCTTCTTTTACCCATCGTCGCCCTCGACGACGCCGTCGGGCTCATCGTTTTCGCCGTCTCTTTCGGCGCCGCCAAAGCCATGCGAAGCGGCGATATGGATTTCCTTTCCGTTTTCGTCAATCCTCTTTTGGAGATCGTCTTTTCCCTGGTGCTCGGTTTCGTGCTCGGCGCCGTGCTCACGTCTCTGGAAAAGCGGTTTTTCTCCAACTCCAACCGCCTCTCGCTGACCATCGGTTTCGTCCTTCTGACAGTGGCGCTCTCCTCCCTGGAATTCCGTCTTGGCCCTGTCACCGTTTCCTTCAGCGCCCTTTTGGTCTGCATGATGCTCGGCACGGCGTTCTGCAACCTCTGTCCCCTTTCCTTCGACCTGATGGAACGGGCCGACCGCTGGACAGCGCCGCTTTTTGTCTTTTTCTTTGTCGCCAGCGGCGCCGGATTGGAGCTTTCCGTCTTCCGGGACGGCGCCGCCGTGCTCATCGGTGTTGTCTATGTGCTCATCCGTGCCGCCGGAAAATATCTCGGTGCCTACGCCTCCTGCAAATGGATGAAACAGCCGGACAACGTCACGAAAAACCTCGGCATCGCCCTCTTCCCGCAGGCCGGTGTCGCCCTCGGAATGTGCGTCACCGCTTCTCAGTTGGGTGGCGGCGACGGCGAACAGATCCGCAACGTGGTTCTTTTCGCCATTCTGATCTATGAACTGTTCGGTCCGCTTCTCACGAAACGCGCCCTTATCCGTGCCGGGGACATCACCGCCAAACCGGAAGAGGTCAAAAAACGCCGGAGCGACCTTCTGGCCGGTCTGCGTTCCTCCTGGAACCACAAATAAAGCGAAAGCGCTTCCCTTTCGGGAAGCGCTTTTTTATTCCTCAACGCGAAGACGCAGAAGGTCGCCCGGTTCCACACGAACCGGACAGGGCAGACGCAGGGTCTGCATAATAAGCCGCGCGTCCTCCCGCTCCGTTCCGTCCTCGTCATAAATTTTCGTGACGGTGAATTTTTCGCCCATGGAAAGGGGCGAAACGATCTCCAGTTCGTCCCCGGGGTGGAAATTGTTCCGCTGCTCGATGACGGCGACTCCGTCTTTATAGTCCAACACCTTCCCGGCAAACTTGCATTTCTGGATATACGCGCCGGAATTGCCGTGGCTGTGCTTCATTTCGCCGAAATAGAAGGCGCTGGAATAGGGCCTATGGCTGATGCTGTCCAGCTCCCGCTCGATCACGTCAAGAGGGCGGTCGCCATCAATGGCGTGGCGATAGGCGTTGACCACCGTGGCGACGTAAAAGGGCGTCTTCATCCGTCCCTCGATTTTATAGGAACAAATGCCCGCCGCCTCCAACTGATCGAGGAACGACACGGCGCACATATCGTGGGAACTCAGGATCGCGGTGCCTTTTTCGTCCTCGATGACCGGGAAAAACTCGTTCTGGCGCTTCTGTTCCACCAGATGATAACTCCAACGGCAGGGCTGAGCGCAGCCGCCCCGGTTGCCGCTCCGGTTGACTAAGAACGAGGAGATCATGCACCGTCCGGAATAGGCCATGCACATGGCCCCGTGGACAAAAGCCTCGATCTCCAGTTCCGGCGGGATCCGTTTCCGGAACTCGATAATTTCCTCCAACGTCATTTCCCTTGCGAGCACCACCCGGGAAGTGCCCATGGCGGCATAGATCCGGGCGGCATTGAAGTTCATGCAGTTGGCCTGGGTGCTGACGTGGATGGCAAGCCGCGGCGCCGCCTCGTGGATGGCGGCGATGAGCCCGATGTCGGAGACGATGACGGCGTCCACGCCGGCGTTATACAAAAATTCGGCGTATTCCCCGGCTTCGTCGATCTCGTCGTTTCGGGCGAAGCAGTTGACCGTCACGTAAAGCTTCACCCCGGCGTCGTGGGCCATCTCCACCGCCTTGAGAATTTCCTCCCGGGTAAAGCCGACGTTGTCGGCCCGAAGCTGTAAAAGCGGTCCGCCGACATAGACGGCGTCCGCGCCGAAATGGATGGCGGTCTCGAGACATTCCAGATCGCCCGCCGGTGCCAGAAGTTCCGGTTTTCCCATGTTCCTCGCCTCCCAATCTTAAAAAGCAACAAAAGGAAGGTTTTCCCGAAAAACGAAAAGCCTTCCCTTTTTTCTGCCTCCATCATACTACGAAACGGTGGAAAAATCAAGTCATGTTCCCGCTAAAAGCGGCTTTTGGCGGCTTTCGTTCCCTTTCCCGGACTTTGCCCCGACGATATTGATAATTTGTTCTAAATAAAATATAATGGTCTCGGAAGAAACGCCCAAAAGGAGGGAATTTTATGAGCGATTACGAAAAAGAACGGCAGAAAATCCTTTCGGAAGCGAACGGAACGATCCGGGAGCTTTTCGAGCGAAAATCGGTGCGTGTTTTTGAGAAACGGGACATTTCCGCCGAGGAGAAAAAGCAGATCCTTTATGCCGCGGCGGAAGCGCCGACCGCCGGCTGCCAGCAGCTTTACACGATTTTAGATATCACCGACCCGGAAAAGAAAAAAGCCCTTTCGGAAAGCTGCGACCATCAGCCTTTCATCGAAAAAGCGCCACTGGTACTCGTTTTCTGCAGCGACTGCCGCCGGTGGCTCAGCGCTTATGAGGAAGCGGGTCTTTCGCCCCGAAAACCCGGTGCCGGCGATCTTCTGCTCTCCCTTTCCGATACGGCCATCGCGGCGCAAAACGCCGTGACGGCGGCCTGGAGCCTCGGGATCGGTTCCTGCTACATCGGGGATATCCTCGAAAACGCCGAGCGGCAGAGGGAAATTCTGGGCCTTCCGGATTACGTCGTTCCGACGGTGATGGTGGTGTTCGGCTTCCCGACCGAACAGCAGAAAGAGCGGAAAAAGCCCGCCCGTTTTGCCCTCGAGGACGTTGTCTTTGAAAACGCCTACCCGAAAGCGGAAGAGTGCGATTTGCGGTCGGCGTTCGCCGGTCGCTGCGGAGAACAGTCCTTCGAGGATTGGATCGAAAAATTCTGCCGCCGCAAGTATGAATCGGATTTTTCCCGTGAAATGAACCGTTCCGCCGAAAAATATCTGGAACAGTTCCGATAAAAAGCACCGACACAGAAAAAGCCGCGAACAAAACGTTCGCGGCTTTTTCTAAGTCCCATGCGAAAAATCCGTTTTCCTCCTTGAATTTTTTCCGTAATTTTTCGCATAATTTTCCCCCGGCGGCAAACAATAGAAGCCGAACAAGAAATTTCAGCAAAAGGGGATTTTTAGATGAAAGCAACCGGAATCGTCCGCCGGATCGACGACCTCGGACGGGTCGTCATCCCGAAAGAGATCCGCCGCACCATGCGAATTCGAGAGGGCGACCCTCTCGAAATTTTCACCGACGGCGGCGGCGAGGTCATTTTTAAGAAATATTCACCCATCGGCGAACTCTCCGAGTTCGCCGGCGACTGTGCCGACGTTCTCTATCGCACCGGCGGCTCGCCGGTCGTCATCACCGACCGGGATCACGTGCTCGCCGTCTCCGGCGTTCCGAAAAAGGAGCTTCTGGAACGCCGGGTCTCTCCGGCTTTGGAGGAACTGATGGAACGGCGAACGCCGTTCTACCGGGAATCGGACGAGGTGTTCTGCCCGGTGGAGGGCGTTTCCAAAGAGGCCCTCGGCGCCTTCGTGATCGTCGCCGACGGCGACGTCTGCGGCACTGTCGTCACCCTCACCACCGACAGCAAACACAAAGCCGACGACGCCGACAAAAAACTGCTCAGCGCCTCGGCGGGATTTCTCGCCAAACAACTGGCGGAATAAAACAAAAAAGCGGCGGAAAGAACTCTTTCCGCCGCTTTTTATTTTTTTAATAAGTAAATCAGCCGTTGGCGCCGCCGTTCTGGGCGCTCATGTTCTGGATCTCCTCGACGATACCGGCAAAAGTCTCGTCCTCAATTTCACCCAGCGCGGTGATCACGTGCTGACCGTTGAGGTCAAAGAAGCGGGCCAGTTTCACGTCGTCGATGGTGACATATTCAATGCCGTCTTTGGCTTCACCGAAAGCCGTTTCCCCATTGACATAATAACCGGAAATATCCTCGGTAGTCGCGCCGGCGCGGTGGGTATAAGCAACGCCATTGATGGTGAAGTGATACTCTCCGATAACGCCATCGCCGTTTTTAATAGTAAGGAACTCTTCGTCGGTAACGCCCATGACGCCCGGTTTCACAAAGTTGCAACCGGTGGCATCGTTCAGCTCTTCCAGAGAGGTGTATTCCGTGATGGGGTTTTCGGCTCCGGGACCGACAAGCGGCTCGTCAGCGGGCTCGTCGATCGGCTCGTCCTCGCCGTTGACGCCGCCGTTTTCGGCGCTCATCATTTTGGCTTCCTCGGCAACGCCCTGGAAGGTCTCGTCGGTGATCTCACCGATAGCGGAGAGAACGTGCTGACCGTTGATATCGAACCAGCGGGCCAGTTTCGCGCCTTCGGCGGTGACGTACTCAATGCCGTCCTTGGCTTCGCCGAAAGCCGTTCCGCCATTGACATAATAGCCGGAAATATCATCGGTGGTCGCGCCGACACGAAGCGTATAGGCGACACCGGCGACGGAAAACTTGTATTGCGCGATAACGGGGTCTTTGCCGATGGTGCAGAAGCTCTCGTCGGAAACGCCCATGACGCCCGGACGCATGATGTTGCAGCCGGTGGCTTCGTTCAGTTCCTCCAGAGAGGCGTATTCGGTGATGGGGTTTTCGGTTCCGGGTCCGACAATGGGTTCATCGGTCGGTTCTTTCTGGCCGCAGGCGGCAAAGGAAACCGCCACCACAAGGGCCAGAACAAGGGCAAGAATTTTTTTCATGTTACATTCTCCTTAATTTTTATTATTGAAAGGGAAACGGAAAACCCGCTCCCTTGTAACCGTAAATCGGTTTACTGACCGTCCGAAAGCTGCGCCGGCGCTTCAAAAGCCTCCCGGACGATAAGTTCGTCCCCTTCGGCGGTGACGGCGATGGCGGAAAGCTTTTTGTCGGCGTTTTCCACCATGAGTTCGCAGATCTTATCCTCGACCTCCTTGCGGATGACCCGAACCAGATCCCGGGCGCCACTCTTGTGGCCGTGGGACTTTTTGGCGATCAGTTTAAGGGCCGCGTCGTCGTAGGAAAGGTCGATGTGCTTTTCCAGAAGGGGCTGGCGCAGCTCGTTGAGACGCAAAGCGGCGATCTTTTCATAATCGGCAAGGGACAGGTCGTGGAACACGACTACTTCGTCCACCCGTCCGATGAATTCCGGACGGAGGAACTGGGAAAGCGCCTTATAGACCTTTTCGGATTCCAGCTCATAGGAATCCCGTCCGAAGCCGAGGGCCTTTTCCTTGTTTTCGCTGCCGGCGTTGGAGGTCATGACGATGACCGTGTTGGCGAAGGAAACGGTGCGTCCCTGGGCGTCGGCGATCTTGCCTTCGTCGAGGATCTGGAGCAGGATGTTCATCACGTCCGGATGGGCCTTTTCGATTTCATCGAAGAGGACGACGGAATAGGGCTTGCGGCGCACCTTTTCAGTCAGCTGACCGGCTTCGTCGTAGCCGACGTAACCGGGCGGCGAACCGACGATGCGGGATACCGCGAATTTTTCCATGAATTCGGACATATCGAGGCGAATGAGCGGGTCGGTGGTCTGGAAAAGCTCGTTGGCGAGCACCTTGACCAGTTCCGTCTTGCCGACGCCGGTGGGTCCGACAAAAATGAACGAAGCCGGACGTTGACGGGCCGCGATCTGTACCCGGGAACGGCGTACCGCCGCCGCCACGAGCTTACAGGCTTCGTCCTGCCCGATAACGTGCTGTTTCAGCACCTCTTCCAGTTCGCCGAGCTTCCGAAGATCGCTTTCCTGCACTTTGCTGGCCGGAATGCCGGTCCAAAGCTCGATGACCGTGGCAAGGTCTTTGGCGGTCACTTCGGCGGAAAGAGCCGCCGGCTCCAGCCGGTTGTGCTCCATTTCATATTGCAGCGCCTCGGCTTTCGCCATGGCGATGGCTTCGTAATCCAGCGTCTCCTCCTCCTGCAAAGCCTCCAGTTTTTTCTGGGCGGCGCGAAGATTCTGTCCGCTGATCTCATACTGTTCCAGTTCCTTGTTGGCCAAAGCGGCGCAGGAACAGGCCTCGTCCAGAAGGTCGATGGCTTTGTCAGGCAGGAACCGGTCGGTGATATACCGCTCCGAAAGCCGCACACAGCTTCCGATGAGTTCGTCGCTGATCTTGACGTGGTGGAACCGCTCATAGACCGGCGCCAGTCCTTTCAGGATCTCCACGCTGTCCGCAAGGGACGGTTCCTCCACCGTCACCGGTTGGAACCGGCGCTCCAGCGCCGAATCCTTCTCGATGTGCTTGCGGTATTCGTTGAAGGTCGTCGCGCCGATGACCTGTAGTTCGCCCCGGGAAAGGGCCGGTTTCAGGATGTTGGCGGCGTTCATGCTGCCTTCGGCCTCGCCGGTGCCGACCAGATTATGCACCTCATCGATGAAAAGGATGATATTACCCTCCCTTTTGATCTCGTCCACAAGGCCCTTGATCCGGCTCTCAAACTGACCGCGGAACTGCGTTCCGGCGACCAGCGCCGTCAAGTCGAGCATCCAGACCTCTTTGTCCAGAAGCTTCAGCGGCACGTTTTTATCGGCGATGCGCTGGGCGATACCCTCGGCGATGGCGGTTTTACCAACGCCCGGTTCCCCGATAAGGCAGGGGTTGTTTTTCGTCCGGCGGTTCATGATTTGAATGACCCGGCTGATCTCCTTTTCCCGGCCGATGATGGGGTCAAAGCCGCCCCGTTTCGCCTTGTCGGTGAGGTTTTCGCAATAGGCGCTCAGGTATTTTTTCTCCGGCGTTTTGCCCTTCTGTCCGGTCTTTTTGCTGGGCTTTTTGGCGTCATTTTCCGGCATATTGCCCTCGGCGGACGGCGCGCCGAAAATGTTGTTGAGGAACGGGAACGCCTGGGCGCCGCCGAACTCAAAGCCGTTTTCGTCGTCACCGTCAACGGATTCCATCATCTGTTCGCTGATGGCGTCCAATTCGTCGCCGGAAATGCCCATTTTGCTCATGAGGTCGTCCACCGGCTTGATCCCCAGTTCCCGGGCGCAGGACAGGCAAAGTCCCTCGTTGATGGTTTCGTCCCCTTCCATCCGGGAGACGAACACCACCGCCATTCGTTTTTTGCATCTTGAACAAAGCATACTGTTCATCAAAAATCCTCCATAGGATAAGTTATCATGGAAAATCCGCGGAAACCGGCTTTACGCCAGAAGTTTTCCGCAAAGCAGATCGTAAACATAGTGAAAAAGAAAGCTCTTTCCGATGATCTCCTCGGAAAGAAAGGCGGAATCGCCTTTTATTTTGATAATGACGTTGAGAACGGCGGCCAGAGCGCAAAGCGCCACCAGACCGTTGACGAAGCCGACCACACCGCCGAAAAAGGCGTTGACCTTTCCGATGACCGGCACCTCGTTGACGCTTTTGGAACCCTTCGCCAGAAGCATCACCACCGCCAGAAGCAGCAGGAGCACGATGACGAAAAGGAAGGTCTCAAAAAGCGGCTCGATGACGGGGCGAAGAACGCCCTCCTCCACCGTGGCGGCAATTTCTGAGGCTTTCAGCGAAACGCTTTCGGAAAGGCTTGTTTCCACACCGGAAAAATCAAAAAGCAGCGCCGAGATCGCCGGCAGCCCGGACACGGCGTTTTTAAGACCCTCCACCACCGTTTCGGTATCAACGGCGTTTTCCAGAGACGCTTCCAGGGTCGTCAGAAGCGCCGGTTGGATCAGCGTCGTATAAAGGAGCGTCGCGCAGATCCTGCTCACCGTCACCGCCGCCACCACCGAAAGCACGAACCCCACCGTCTGGATAACGGTCTTCGTGAAGCCGTTTTTGCGGCCGATGACGACGCAGACGATCAGAATAAGAAGCGCCGCTCCGTCATAAAGCAAAGGTTTCCAATCAAAAGCTGTCATTGTTTTTCCTTATCTCGTAATTTCACAGATTTCGTCCCTCGTCACGGCGAAAAGGCTTTCCGCCGTCAGCTGGATCAGCAAAGCGTCCTGCTCGGACGAAAGCTCGGCGGTCTTTTCCCCCGCAAGGGTGAAGACCGAGGCTTTTCCGGCGCAATAGACGGCGATCTTTCCCAATTCGCCGCTGGAAGCGACGAATTTTCCGCTGAGGGAGGTGTTTTTCGCCACCTCCATGTTGCCGTTCAGAAAACGGACGTCGGTGGCTCTCGCCTCGGTATAGCGGTCAAAGATCAAAGCCGCTCCGTCCGTGCCGGAGGGATTGTCGAACTGGATCAGCGTCTGGTTTTCGTAATTGGTCGTGCCAAGGACCCGGACGTCCTTGTCTAACAGCATGGCCTCGGTGTCGCCGATGAATTTGATGTCCCCATTCCCACTGAAGGTAAGGTCGATGGCGGCGACGCCGGAAAATTCCCGCTTGCTGAGTTCCACGGCGGCCTCCGTCGTAAAGAGATGGACATTGCTCACGATCTGACCGGTGGTGTTGGCCGTCAACGTTGCCGCCGCCACCGTTTTGCTGTTGGCGTTGGCGTCGGCGCAGACGATATATTCGTCGGAACAGGACCAGGTGAAAATCTCCTCCTCATAGCTGTCGTCCCAGACGTGAAGCTGGGAGGCGTAGCGCTGGGCCGTTGTCACGACGGAAAGCCAGCCGTCCGCTGAAAGCGAGGCGCTGATGATGGTATATTCAAATTCCTTCTCAAAAAGAATCCGGTCCCGCATCCGTACGATCAGTTTGTTGCCGCCCTGATCATAAAGCAGAAAACGCCGTCCGGCGCCTTCCGCCACCGGGTTCGCCATCTCGTGTTGGAAAGAAAGGAGTTTTTTGCCGTTTTGCGCGTAAAGGTAGGCAACGCCGTCGGTGACGATCCCGAGGTTGTCGCCGCAGAGGAAGGTGTCCCTTACGGAAACGCCGGTGATCTCCACCGGCATGGAAGCGCCGGAGGACGAGGCCGAAACGATCCGGTCACCAAGGATGCCGATCAGGTCTCCCCGGATCACCAGAAAAATGGCGGCGACGACCAGAAGTAAAAGCAGAATAGCGCCGATCAGTTTGCCCGTCCGCTGTGCGGCGATTTTGAAACGGCGCTTTTTTCGGGCGGCGTCAAACTCGTTGGTCTCTTTTTTCGCCAAAGTCCCTCTCCCCCTTTATGAATGTTTTTTGCTCCCGTAAAGCAGAAGCGGAACGGTAACAGCCGCCGCGATGACGGCGGAAACGATGGCTTCCGTCACACCGACGCCGGTAATGGTCGCCATGACCGTCCCGATGAGCGCCTCATAAGCCTCGTTCCTTGCCGCCGAATAGCTTCGACCAAAAAAGAGGAAAATACCGCTCATGACAAAAATCGTGTTGGTAAGCGAGCCGCAGAAACCGCAGATCCCGGCGGCGACGGCCTTTTTGATCTTCGTTTTGGAAAGTGCCGTGAACAGAAGCCCGGAAACGACCCCGATCAGGATCCGCGGCACAAAACAGACCAGAAGCGCCCAGAAGCTGCCGCTTTCCTCGCCGAAAACGGGAATGAACGGCGAAAAGACGAAGGACGTGAGTCCCGGTTGGAACGTGTTTTTGAGCATACTGGTGAAACCGAACACCCCGCCGAGGAACGCGCCTTTTTTCCAACCGAACAGCATGGCGCCGATGATGACCGGCATCTGGATGGTCGTGGCGTTGATAACGCCCAGCGAAATATAGCCCAGCGGCGTCACCGAAAGCAGGACGATGATGGCGACAAAAAGGGCCATTTTGATCCAGTCCGAAAGTTTGCTTTTCCGTTCCACGCGCTCACCTCCCGTGTTTTTTGGATATTATATTATTATACAATAAGTTTGGCCTCTTGGCAAGGAGTTTCCGTCCGCCTTTATTTCGCGCCGAAGCAATAGACCATAAAACCGGTTTTCCCCATAAAATCCACGGTCAATTCCCGGTTCGCGAAATTTTTATCGTCCAAGATCACGGAAAGCCCCATGATATCGCCGTCTTTGTCCAGCTTTTGGATTGTTCCTTTTTCGTCCACAAAATACTGATAGGCGACTTTTTCGTCATAGGTGTCGTTCAGTTTGATCTTTATTTTGTTATCATTGCGCTTTGTGAGGGAAACGATGAGAAACGAAAACTTCGTAAACTGCTTTCGGTCCTTCAGTTCGCTTTGGATCTCGTCAAGCGCCTTTTGAAGGTTTTTATCGGAAAGACTCAGGTTTTGTCCCTCTAAAATGGAAAGTCCCTCGTTAAAAGACGCCGTCGCTTTTCCTTTGGCCGGGTCGGGCAGGAAATTTTCGATAGCGGAATCGCCATAGCCGCTGAAAGACGCGATACCGCCGCCGCTGTCGCCGCCACCGCCGTCACTGCCGTATCCATCTCCGTCATATCCGCCACCGGGCGTCGGTGTCGGCGTCGGCGCGCCGGGCGGTAACATGGAACCCACCAGCACCGTCGGGTCTTTTTCTACGGTACAGCCGCCAAAAACCGCCAGAAGAACGGCCAACATCAATAAAAGTATTCCGAATTTTCTCATGGAACTACTCTCCTTTATGTTACTCATTGTCGCCGGCGTTTTCTTTGCCAAGCGCCTTTTCTCTATCAACAAGGCCAACGGCCTTTTCAAAAAAGCTCTCCTTGTCCGGAAGAAGGCGGAACGCCTCCAAAAAAAGCTGCCGCCGGTTTTCCTCCGAAAGATCGCCGTAAAGGGCCATGATCCGGCGCTCGGCGCCGGAGCTTTTGCCGCCTTTTTCCGACGGGTCGTCCGGTCTAAGACCGCCGGAGATCAAAAGGGCGTCCGGTTCCTCGATGCATTCGGCGTCGTCGTCAAAAAAGATATCGAACCGGCCCTTATAAGGCACCCAGCAGTCCTCCCGGAACAGCAGAAGCGGATCGCAAAGGGAGCCGTCCTCGGCGACGCCGGAGGCGAACAGATTGCCTCGTATGGTCATATACTCAAATTTCATCGTGTTTCCTCCTAAATCGCCGCCGCTTCCATGAGGGTATCCACCTCCGCGCGAAGGGCTTTGTTTTCCTCTTTTTCCAGTTTCGGGTCCCCGGCGAGAAGCTCCGCCGCCGCCTCTTTGGAAAGCTCCAGAAGGGTGGTGTCGGTCATGAGGTTCGCCATTTTGAGCATCGGAAGACCGCTTTGCCGGAACCCGAAAAAGTCACCCGGTCCCCGAAGTTTCAAGTCCTCCTCCGCGATTTTGAAGCCGTCGGTGGTATTGGTGATCACCTCAAGCCGCCGTTTCGTCTCCGGCGAACGGTTGCCGGAGATAAGAATACAATAGCCCTGCTCCGTTCCCCGTCCAACTCGTCCCCGCAGCTGATGGAGCTGGGAAAGGCCGAAGCGCTCGGCGTTCTCGATGACCATGCAGACGGCGTTGGGCACGTCCACGCCGACCTCGATGACCGTTGTGGAAACGAGCACCTGGATACGGTTTTCGGCAAAGGCCTCCATCACCCGTTCCTTTTCCGCCGGTTTCATCCGCCCGTGGAGAAGTCCGACGTTGCATCCCACCAGTTCCTGCCCGGTGAGCCGTTCCGCTAAATCAGCCGCCGCCTCCAGCGGCAGCGAATCCTCGCTCTGCTCCACCAGGGGGCAGACAATATAGCTCTGCTTGCCCTCCTCGGCGAATTTTCGGACGAAAGCCATGGCCCTTTGAGAAAGGGCCGGTTCCACCAGATAAGTCTTCACCGGAAGGCGGTTTTTCGGCATTTCATCGAGCACCGAAATTTCCATGTCGCCATAGAGGACGAAGGCCAGCGTCCGGGGGATCGGCGTTGCCGACATCACGACGGTGTGCGGCGCTCGTCCTTTGTTTTTGAGTGCCATCCGTTGGCGAACGCCGAAACGGTGCTGCTCATCGGTGATGACAAGACCGAGGTTCCGGAACGAAACGTCCTCTTGAATCAGGGCATGGGTGCCAACGACAACGGCGATTTCGCCGTTTGAAACCGCGGCTTTCACCGCGTTTTTTTCTTTCGTGCTCATGGAGCCGGTCAGAAGCCCGACCCGGTACCCAAAGGGGGCGAACAGCTTTTCAAGGCTCTTGCGGTGTTGTTCCGCAAGCACCTCCGTCGGCGCCATCATGGCGCTTTGAAAGCCGTTTTTCGCCGCCATATACATAACGGTCGCCGCCACGGCGGTCTTGCCGGAACCGACGTCGCCCTGAATGAGGCGATTCATCGGGTGCCCGGTGCTCATCGCTTTTTCGCATTCGGTGATGACCCGATTTTGAGCACCGGTCAGTTCGAAGCCGAAGCTTTCGGCAAAGGTTTTCCAGTCCACCGGACGGAAAACCACGCCGTTTTCCTCTTTTTCGCCGTTTTTCGTCCGGCTGACGCCAAGGGAAAAGGCTAAAAATTCCTCAAAGATCAGCCGCCGCTTCGCCATGGCGAGTTCCTTTGCGTCCTCTGGAAAATGAATAGCCCGGATGGCGTCCCGCCGGGAGCAAAGGGCGTATTTTTCCCGGATGACGGCGGAAAGGGTCTCCGGGATCTTGTCCCCGACTCCCTCCAGCGCCGCTTTCATCTGCACGGAGACCATTTTCCCGGAAAGTCCCTCCGTCAGCGGATACTGCGGCAGAAGGCCGCTTTCCTCTGCCGGGAAAACAAGAGGCGACGTCATTTCGCCACCGCCCCGGGGACGTCTCACAAAATCGCCGAAAAAGATATATTCCTTGCCGACTTCCAGGCTGTCCACCGTATAGCGGGCGTTAAAAAAGGTCAGAAGCACGTCGTTTTCATAATCCGTCACCCGGACCTTCGCCACGTCCAAACCCCGCCGGATCCGCTTGACCGGGCTTTTTTGAACGACCTCGGCCCGGATGGCCGTCGGTTCCTCCGTCGAGGCTTCGGCCACGGAAAGACTTCCGGTGAGGTCATAATACCCCCGGGGGAAATGCTCCAGCAGATCGCCCACCGTGACGATGTTGAGCTTGCGGTAAAGCGCCGCCCGCTTTTCCCCAACGCCTTTGAGCGATGTGAGCGGTGAAAAAAGTTCCACGAAAACGCCGCCTCCTTTCCTATTGTACTTAACACTATTTTACACGAAACCCGTAAAAAAACAAGAAAGATTTTGTAAACAAACGGAAAATCCCGCTTTTTCCACCGGAAAAGCGGTGTGCTTTCGTTCTCCCGGCGTTCCACCCTTCGTTTTCTCTCCTTTCCCCATTCGTTTTTTCTCTTTCTTTTCTCCTTTTTCAAAAACGGCTTTGTTGAGCCGTTTTCTTCTCCTATTTTCCTTATTTTATATTTTATCGTATTATACTATAGAGTATATATTATAGTTTTTCGCCTTTTTTCTTGCTTTTTCCGCCGAATGGAGTAAGATAAAAACAGAGTATCCCGAAAAAGGAGGCGTCGTTCTTTTGAAAGTCTATCCCGACTACTATCCGGCGTTTCACTGCCTGGCCGGAAAGTGCCGTCACAGCTGCTGCGTCGGCTGGGAGATCGACGTGGACAAGGAGACCCTTGCCCGCTACCGTTCCCTCGGCGGTGAACTGGGGAACCGTCTTCGTGCTTCCCTTTCCGAGGAAGGCGGCCCCCATTTTGTCCTCGATGAAAAAGAGCGCTGTCCCTTCCTTAACAGCGACGGCCTTTGCGACCTTATCCTTTCCGAAGGACCGGAGATCCTCTGCCAGATCTGCCGGGACCACCCCCGTTTCCGGAATTTCTTTCCGGGGATCACCGAGATCGGTCTCGGTCTCTGCTGTGAGGAAGCCGCCCGGCTCATCCTCACGAAACCCGAACCTCTGACCCTTCTCAATGAGGATGACGGCGACGAAACGCCGCCGGACGAAGAGACCGAAACGATCCTCGCCCTGCGGCAAAAAGCGTTTTCCCTGGCGCAGGACCGTTCCCATCCGCTCTTCGACCGGGAGGAGGCCGTCCTTTCCCTTTTCGGCGTTTCCCTGCCCCAAACCCCGCTCAAAAACCGTGCCGCCCTGTTCTATGATCTGGAACGGATGGATGACCGTTGGACCGAAATTCTGGACGAAGCGAAAACCGCGCCGGAAAAACCTTTTTTCGGTGACGAAACGCCTTTTGAACAGCTTCTCTGCGCTTTTCTCTACCGCCATCTTCCGGCGGCTTATGACGACGGCGACATCGCCGGAAAAGCGGCCTTTTCCGTCTTTTCCACCCGGTTCCTCCGGGACCTTACGGCTTCCCTTTCCCTCGATCTTCTGGAAGTCGCCCGGCTTTTTTCCGCCGAGATCGAATATTCCGACGAAAACCTCGACGCTTTGTATGACTTTTTCGCCGACTGAAGAAAAGCGGTCCTTCGGGACCGCTTTTGCTTTTTTTGAAAATCTCTTTAAGATTTTTTTAATGTTCATAAAATCGCAACCATTTTTATTATTTGTATGATATAATAAATAAAAAAGTCACCGAAAAAAATTTTTCGGCAAGAAAAACGGATTTTCCCCGCACTATCTATTTGTACAACAAGGGCTCGTCCCGTTTTTTGAAAGGAGAACGAACTTTATGAAAAATCATAACAGAATTCTGGCCTTCCTTCTGGCGCTCGTCTTTATTTTGGCGGCGTTTTCCGGCTGTAAAAAGCAGGAGGAGGAAAAAGGCCCCGAATTCGTCTATGTCCCTACTTACCAGCCTTTTGAGTGTCCCGACGTGGACTATATCGAAAACGTCACCATGTCCGCCGACAAGCTCTATCTTTACGGTGAGGGCGTCACCGGCAAGGAGACCTATACCGATCCCGAAACCGGCGAAAGTTGGGAAAGCGACGTCTATGGCTATTCCCTCTTTTCCGCCAACCTCGATGGTTCCGATATTAAAAAAATCGACTATTCCTGCAACACCTACGTCGAGGAGGACGATCTCATTTCCTCCAACTGGATCAACCGCATCTTTGCCACCCGCTCCGGCAACCTTCTGATCTTCCGGGAGAGCAGCACCACGAAATTCGATCTTCCGGAAAATTTCGACCCCATGACCGATGAGAAATGGAACTATGATACCACCGACGAATCCGGCATCTGGGTCGATGTTCTTAGCCCCGAGGGCGAGCTTCTGAATTCCCTCCTTATCCACAGCAACAACGGCGAGGATTATTTCTACGTCAACAACGTCGTTGAGGACAACGACGGCAATCTTTACGTCAACGGCTACAATCAGCTCCGTGTCTATGACAAGGACCTTAACCTCCTCTACGACATCAAAAACGAGGACCAGGGCTTCAACGACATCATCGCCTGCTATAACGGCGATATCGCGACCACCGCCTGGAACGAGGATTATACCTCCCTCCATTATCAGATCCTCGACAAAGCCTCCCACACCTTTAAGGACGGCGCCGTTGTCGCCAACACCAACATGAACAGCAACTTCGTCGGCAACGAGGAATACGACTTCTTCTTCCAGACCACCACCGGTCTTTACGGCACCCACCTTGCCACCGGCGAAAGTGAGCCGATCCTCAACTGGATCGATTCCGATATCGACTCCGATACCGTCCGCGGCGTGCGGATTCTGGACGAAAACACCGTCCTCTGCCTCACCATGACCTATAAGGACGAGGGTTCGAGCTCCGACATCGTCACCCTTACCAAAACCGACGCCTCGACGCTTCCGGAAGAGAAAGTCCTCACCATGGCCTGCCTCTATACCGACTATAACGTCAAGCGTGACGTCCTTGCCTTCAACAAGAGCAACAACGGCTACCGCATCCGCATCGCCGATTATTCCGAATATAACGAAGGCGGCGACTGGAACGCCGGAATCACCAAACTGAACGTCGAGATCACCTCCGGCAACGTTCCGGATTTCTTCCTCCTCGGCGGCGATATTCCCGTTGACCGCTACGCCGCCAAAGGCATTCTTGCCGACCTTACGCCCTACCTTGAAAAGGACCTCGGCAAAGACGGTCTTGTGGAACCGTTCTTCAATGCCCTCCGTTCCGAGGACGGCAAGCTCTATGAATTCTATTCCTCCTTCACCCTCGAAAGCGCCATCGCTTTGAAATCGAAGGTCGGCGACGTGGATTCCTGGACCGTTGCCGACGTGCTGGAAGCCTATCATCAGCTCCCCGACGGCGCCAACATTTTCGATAAATACACCAACAAGGTTTCCATCCTTTACAGCTGCGTCCTGCGCAACCTCGACCGCTTCGTCAACTGGGAGACCGGCGAATGCCGCTTTGATTCCCAGGAATTCATCGACCTTCTGAAATTCACCGAATACTTCCCGAAAGAGATCGACTGGGACGACCCGGAACTCTATATTGATGAAATGCCCGCACCCGACGGCGAAGAGACCGATTCGCTCATCACCGGTCAGCAGCTGATGAGAAACCTCTATCTCTACAACCTCAGCAGCTTTAGGGGCGACACCTTCTATCGCTACGGCGACGACGTCGCTTTCGTCGGCTATCCCACCTATGAAGGCAACGGCGCTGTCTTCAATTTCTCCGGCGTCGGTTTCGCCATGAGCGAAGCCTGTACGGAAAAAGACGCCGTCTGGAGCTTCATCGGCAAATATATGTCCGCCGACTATCAGAACGAGGACAACTACAGCATCCCCACCAACAAGGAAGCCTTCGATAAACGGCTCGAGGCGGAGCGCACGCCGCTCTTCCCGAAGGAGGACGAGGAATACTGGATCCCCGAGGATATGGTCTATACCTACAGCGAAGGCGCCACCAACGCCGACGGTGAAAAAGAGATCCCGAAGAACTACCTCTGGATCAACGGCCACGACGTTCCGGTCTATGCCATGACCGACGCCGAATACGACGTTTTCATGGACCTTCTCAACAACACCACCTCCTTCGCGCGCTATGACACCAGCATCGCCGCCATCATCCAGGAGGAGACCGAGGCCTTCTTCCTCGGACAGAAATCCGCCGAGGACACCGCCAAAATGATCCAGAGCCGTGCCAAACTTTACGTCAATGAACAAAAATAAGACAAAAAAACCGATCCTTCGCCTTTCCGAAAAGGCGAAGGACCGTCTCCGAAGCTGGCTATACCTTTTGCCGAGCCTTCTCGGCGTCACCGTCTTTTTCATCGTGCCGTTTTTCGTGGTGGTCTATTATTCCGTCATCCGCGGCACCATGAACCCGGAATTCGTTCTTTTCGAGAACTATAAAAACGTGCTCCAGAACGAGGCCTTCAAGGTCGCCGTCAGAAACACGCTGAAATTTTCGGTGATGGCGGTGCCGCTGGCCGTTGTTCTGCCGCTGGGGCTTGCCCTGATCCTCGAAAACAATATCCCCGGACGCAGTCAGTTCCGCACCTTCTTTTTAAGCCCCATCATGGTGCCGGTGGCTTCCGTCGTTTTGATCTGGCGGGTGCTTTTCGACTATAACGGCGCCTTGAACGGCGTTTTGATGAACTTCGGCGTCGATAAGATCGACTGGCTTTCCTCCGATTACGCCCTTTTGGTCATCACGGTGCTCTATCTCTGGAAGAACATCGGCTACAACATGATCCTTTTCATGGCCTCCCTCGCCAACATCCCGAAAGGACTTTTAGAGGCGGCGGACGTCGAAGGCGCGCCGGGCTGGTATAAGTTTTTCGCCATCAAGCTGCGCTATCTTTCGCCGACGGTGCTTTTTGTCACGATCCTTTCGATGATCAACTCCTTCAAGGTGTTCCGGGAGATCTATCTGCTCACCGGCGACTACCCCTATGAGGGACTTTACATGATGCAGCACTTCATGAACAACGTCTTTAACCACTTGGATTATCAGAAGCTTTCCGCCGCCGCGGTGCTTCTGGCGCTTTTCATGGTCGCCCTCATCGCCCTGCTCTTTAAGGCGGAGGACGTCTTCGGAAAGGATGTGGAAGGCTGATGAAAAAGAAAAAAATCGTTCTTCGCGTCACGCTCACCGTCTTCTGCGCCGTTTTCGCCGTGCTGTTCCTTCTGCCGACGGTTCTGACCATCACCAACTCCTTCATGGAGCAGAGCGAGATCACCGCCAACTACGGCAAGGTCTTTTCGAGCGTCACCGGAAGCGGAAGCCACTTTGTTTCCGACCGGGTCAACCTCAAATTCATCCCGGATAAGGTGAGCTTTTCCCAGTACATCACGGCGCTTTTCAAAAGCCCGGACTATCTTTTCAAGTTCTGGAACTCCGCCATCCTCGTCGTTCCCATCGTTCTTTTGCAGGTCGGAACGGCGGCGCTGGCCGCCTACGGTTTCACCCGTTGGCGGGGCAAATTCCGCAGTTTCATGTTCTTCTTTTACGTCATTCTGATGCTGATGCCCTATCAGGTCACGCTGGTCCCGAACTATCTTGTCAGCGAATGGACTGGCATCCTCAACACCCGCTGGGCCATCATTTTCCCCGGAATGTTCGCGCCGTTTTCCGTCTTTCTGCTGACGAAATTCATGCGCCGCATTCCCGTTTCCCTTATTGAAGCGGCCAAGCTCGACGGCGCCGGTGAATGGCAGATCTTCACCCGGATCTGTCTTCCCCAGTGCCGAAGCGCCCTTTATTCCATCGCGATCCTCGTCTTCATCGACTACTGGAACATGGTCGAACAGCCGATCATCCTCCTTCCGGACGCGATGAAACAGCCGCTTTCCGTCTATCTTTCCACCATCAACCAAAGCGAAGTCGGCATCGCCTTCGCGGTGGCGACAATATACATGATTCCGACGCTCTTCCTCTTCCTCCACGGCGAAGATTACCTCGTGGAAGGAATCGCGCATCAGGGCTCGGTGAAAGGATAATCATTATGGAAGAAACACCGAAAAAAAGAGAATGGGTCAAAAACGCCGCCATCGTTTTCCTGGCGGTGATGCTCGTGCTCACGTTCTTTTCCAACACGTTCATGAACGTCTCTCTGCCGGAAGTTTCGACCCAGTACGTGACCTCCGGCTCCATCAATGAAAAGATCCGTGGTTCCGGCACCGTTACGGCCAACCAGAACTACGAGGTCACGCTGGACGAAAAACAGCTGGGCCGCAAGGTCGATTCCATCCTGGTCCGGGTCGGTCAGGAAGTCGCCGCCGGCGACCTTCTTTTCACGCTGGAACCGGTCACAAGCGATGACGCTTACTATGCCGCCAAGGACGCTTTGACCGAAGCCCAGATTGCCTATGAAAGAGTCCTTCTGGAAGCGAGCCGTGATCGCTACGCCACCGAGAACCGGGCTGTTTCCGACGCGGCCAAGGCCCTTTCCGACGCCAGAAAAACGGCAAACGAAGCCCTTTCCGCTCAGAAAAAGATCAAGGCCGCCGAGGATGACGCCGCCGCCAAACAGGCCTCCTATGACGCTATCGCCGCCCATCTTGCCGTCCTTTCCGGCAAGGAGGAGGAGATCGCCAACCTAAAGGCTCTTCTTTCCGAAGCTACCGCCAACAAGGTCGCCGCCAAAAAAGCCCTCGACAGCGCCAAAGCGGTTCTGGACGCTCTTTCCTCCGACGATCCCGGCTACGGGGAAGCCAATAACGCCTACCTCTCCGCTCTCGATACCTATACCGCCTGGGAAAAGGCCGAAAGCGACTATACGGCGAAGCTCACCGCTCTCGGCGTACCGGACGATTACGACACCCTTTATGAACAATATCTGGCCGCCCAGAAGGCCCTTGATGTTGCCAACGCCAACCTTGTCGCCACCCATAACGCCTATGACAGCGCCGCTTTGGGGAACACCGACATTTCCTCCTACGAGGACACCTATGACGACGCCGTGGAAAACCTGAAAGAAGCCATGGAAAGCGAAAAGATCGACGACAAGATCCAGTCTTTGGAACTGGAACAGGCTTCCCGCGCCGTTGAAAAAGCCAAACGGGAACTGGCGGAATATTCCGCCGGCGGCGGTTCCAATGAAGTCACCGCCAAGACCGCCGGCGTCATCAGCGCCATCAACGTCATCGCCGGCAAGGAGCCGATGGATCCCACCGCCATGATCATCGAACAGAGCGACCGTGGCTACAGCCTTTCCTTCGCCGTCACCGCCGAACAGGCGAAAAAGCTCTCCGTCGGCGCGCCTGCCGAAGTCTCGAACTACTGGTGGGGCAGCGAAATTAAAGCGACCCTCGAAAGCATCAAGCCCGATCCCACCGCCGGCGGTCGCGGCAAACTTCTGACCTTCACCATCACCGGCGACACGAGCGAGGGCGAGACCCTCAACCTTTCCATCGGTCAGAAGGGACAGAATTATGACGCCATCATTCCCACAAGCGCCGTCCGCACCGACTCCAACGGCACTTTCGTGCTGCTTCTGACCACCAAACAAAGCCCTCTCGGCAACCGCTACGTCGCCACCCGGGTGGACGTCAAAGTTCTGGCTTCGGACGACACCAACAGCGCCGTTTCCGGTCTCGGCTACGGCGATTACGTCATCACCACTTCCAGTAAACCCATCGAACCGGGCACTCAGGTCCGCATGGCCGAGGGTTAAAAGGGGATTTTTATGAACTGGCTGAAAAAACACCGGACGAAGGTCCTTCTCTGCGGAATTTTTCTTCTGCTGACCGCCGTCTGCCTGCTCGTTTATGGCAAAATGAAAACGACCCTGCGGGAATCGGACGTGACGGACCGCTGGGCCGGCGATTCCGAAACCCGCTTCGGCTATTTTTCCGTCTTCTATCCCGAAACGGGAAAAGGGGACGAAAGCCTTGTCTATGGCTTTGAATCCACTTTGGAAAAAAGCCTCACCGAGGCCTCTCTGGAAACCCCGCCGGATGGAAGCCTCTGGAAAGACGCCTATTGCGGCACCGCCATGGCGACGGTCTCCACCGACCGCGGCTCCGCCACGGTCAAAGCTCTCGGCGTCGGCGGCGATTTCTTCTTTTTCCATCCCCTTCTGCTCCGCTCCGGAAACTACCTTTCCCCTCGTGACCTGATGCACGACCGGGTGGTATTGGATAAGGAACTGGCGTGGACCCTTTTCGGCGCGACCGACGTTGCCGGCATGGAGCTTTCCGTCAACGGAAAGCCCTTCCTGGTCGCCGGCGTGGTCGAGCGGGAAACGGACTTTGCCAGTAAAGCCGCCGCCGAGGAAAACGCCGGGCTCTATCTTTTCTATGACGCCCTTGGTTCCCCGGGGATCGTCTCCTACG
Organism: uncultured Clostridia bacterium; assembly: GCA_937906945.1. Classification (GTDB taxonomy): domain Bacteria; phylum Bacillota; class Clostridia; order Oscillospirales; family Ruminococcaceae; genus UMGS1668. The sequence continues at coordinate 35,577 of CALCUE010000044.1, forward strand.
AGGTGGTTCTGCCGGACCCGGTCACCAACTTCGCCAAAAACCTTGTGACGGAATCTTTCCCCGAAAAGACCATCGTGGACGTCAAAAACCGCTACTCCGTCGGCAGCCTTTTTTCCGTTCTCACCTCTTTCGGAAAACGCTCCATGCGAACCGACAACATCATTTTCCCCACCTGGGAAAACGCCGCCCGGCTCACCGAGGATTACGCCGCGCTGTCCCTTCTTCTGGCGCTTCTCTTTTTCCTGACGCCTCTGGGCTTCGGAGTCGTCCTTGCCGTCCAAAAAGGTCGCAAAGGCTTTATGAAAGGCGTTGCCTTCGCCAAGGAAAAATCCCGGCTTCTCTATGAAAAGGCCAACGATAAGCTCTACGAGCGGGAACAGCGCCGAAAGGCCCTTCCGCCTTCCGAAGAAGACCAAAACGAATAAAAAAACAGCCGAAGAAAGTTTCTTCGGCTGTTTTCTTTTTCTGATTTTTTATCCGATATAGTTCTGTTCGACTTCGTGCGCGATCTCGTCAAGGCGCTGTACGGTGGCGATGACGTCCTCGTCGGTGGTGTTGCCGTTAATAAGGCAAAGGCGCAAAACCCGCCGCTCTTTCAGCACCGTCGTCACGATATAGGCAAATTGCTCGTCGCAGATGCGCTTCGAAATCTCGGCGTTGAGCTCGTCGTAGCGGGAAGGATCCACCGTCTTCGGCACGTACCGGAAGGTGAGCGTTCCACAGCAGGGCGGCGACGTGATCTCCCAGTCAGCCCGTTTTCTGAGCTCTTTCTGCGCCAGGTTCGCCATAAAGAAGGCGTAGTCGATGACGTCCGCCAGAAGGTCCGTACCCATGGCCTGAAGGGTGAACCAGAATTTGATATAGCGGACGGGACGGCTCATCTCGATGCCGAGATCCCAACCGTCGTTGTGGTCGGCGTCAATGATGTCGGCCAGATATTCCGGATGCTCCGCGTAGGCGCTTATAAGTTTCTTTTTATCTTTTACGATGCAGGCGCTGCAGGAATAGACCTGCATGGACCATTTATGAAGGTCCCAGGAGAAGGAATCGGCCAATTCCAACCCTTTGGCCAGGTTGCGGTAGATGTCGGAAAGCAGGATCGAACCGCCGAAGGCGCCGTCCACGTGCATCCACATCCCGTATTTTTCCTTGATAGCGCCGAGTTCGGTCAGAGGGTCAATGGAACCGGTGTTGGTGGTGCCGACGGAACCGACCACAAGGAAGGGCTTCTTTCCGGCGGCGATATCCTCCCGGATCGCCTCCTCCAGAAGGTCAAGGCGGATCTTATAAACGTCGTCGCTGGGGATGATGCGGATCTGATCTTTCCGAAGACCCATGAGCTTCATGCCCTTTTTAACAGAGCTGTGCGCCTGGTCGGAAAGATAGGCGACGCCCCTTCCGTAATCTTCCTCGGGAAGATTATTAAGCCGCGCGGCGATAAGGCCGGTGAGGTTCGAAAGGGAACCGCCGGAGGTGAAAACGCCGCCGCAGGTCCCCGGAAAACCGGCCAGGGAACCCATCCAGCGGGTCAGTTTTTCCTCGATCATCGCGGCGCCGGGCGACATCTGGTAGCCGCAGGCGTTGATGTTATAGATATCGGACAAGACCGCGCCGGCCAGGGAATAGGGCGAAACGGCACTGGTCACGAAAGAGAAAAAGCGCGGATGCTGAAGGGACATGGCCTTTTCAAAAACGTGTTCCACCAGTTCGTCCGCCACCTCTTTCGGTGGCCGTCCGGTGCGGGGGATCGGAATATCCCGCAAAAACTGAACATCTTCTTCGTCAAGAGGCTGGCAAACGGAAAAATCCCGGATCTTCGCGTTTAATTTCAGATAGTCGGAAAGATAGCCGACGATTTCGTCCATCTGCGCTTCCCGGGCTTTTTGTAACTGTTCTTCATAAGCTTTTCGATCAAGCATGGGTAAAAACACCTCCTTATTTCCGATTTTATTATACCATAAAAGAGGTGATTTTCAAGAAAACGTTTGCGCATTTTTCAAAGAGTCAGCGCCTTTTGAAAAAGCGGGCGGGCTTTTTCATAGATTTTGTCAAAATCCGAAAGGGGCAGAGGATTTTCGCCCCGCCCCAACTCAACGGTAAATCCCGGTCGCCCGAAAACCTCAATAAACCAGTCTTTGAGTCCCCCGTGGGAGGCCAGTCCTTCGGGCATAGCCACCGTATAGCCGGAAACGTCGGCCAGTTCGGCGGCGATCTCCCGACTGCAAAACGGCGTTCTGGGACCGTAATACCAGTAAATTTCCTCCCCCTGCGAATGAAGGGCGTAAAGCCTTCTCACGTCAAAAGCCCGGCAGAAGCCTCCGATGGCCCGACTTTCCGGTTCCGAAAAAGGAGCGGTTCCGCCGTACTGCCGGGGCGACGGTCCCAGAATTCCGGCCTTTCGTTCCATCTTTTGCAAAAGACCCCAACCGGCGTCAAAGTTGTGGTTTAAGTCCACCCCGTTTCCGTTGGCGTTCCAATGGGCGAAATCCCCGCCGGAAAGCCCTTCGATCCGTCGGGCGGCGTTTTTCGCCCCCAAAGCGCCCCGAAGACTGATTTCCACTCCGTCCGGATTGAGCACCGGAACCACCGCCAATCCCCGACGGGGATTGGCCCATGGTTCTCCTTTCTCCGCCGCTTCGCAGACTTCCTCAAAAAAGCGCAGGGCGCAAAGAGCCGTGAGCCATTCGCTGCCGTGGGTCGCCGCCACAAAAAGCGTCCATTGATCCCGGTTTCCCACCGTGAGCACCGGAATTTTCCGACCGAGCGCCGTTCGCCCGATGGAAAAGCAGCTTGAGCACGGGTGTCTCTCTGTGATCTCCCCAATCATGCTCATGACCGTTTCCTCCGTCGGTTCCCGATAAAAATCCATCTTCTCTCCCCCTTTTCCTCTTTATTCTCGGGGCAATATATGCTACAATAAAGGAAATCAGACGGAAAGAGGGCGTTTCTTTTGCATTTTGAGAAAACCATGGATTCCGAGACCGTGTATGACGGAAAGATCATAAAGGTCCTTCGGGACAGCGTTCTTTTGGAGGACGGAAAATCCGCTCTCCGGGAAGTGGTGCGTCACAAAGGCGCCGTCGCCGTTCTGGCGTTGGACGAGGAAAAAAACGCCTATTTTGTCAAACAGTTCCGCTATCCCGTCGGTCGGGAGCTTTTGGAAGTTCCCGCCGGGAAGCTCGAGGGCTTCGAGCTTCCCCTCGATTGCGCCAAACGGGAACTTTTGGAGGAATGCGGCCTTTCGGCGGAAAACTGGACGGAGCTCGGCCCCTATCTCTCGTCCCCCGGTTTTTGCGACGAGGTGATCTGGCTCTTCGTCGCCCAGAACCTCACCCAAAAGGAACAGGATCTTGACGAGGATGAGTTTTTGGACGTTATCAAAATCCCCTTCGCCGAAGCGGTGGAAAAGGTGCTCCGCGGTTCCGTTCTCGACGGAAAGACCCAGGCCCTTGTCCTTCGCGCGGCTCTGCTGAAATAACAAAAAAGCGTCCTTTCGGACGCTTTTTTTATGGCTCTTTCCGGATAACGCCGGCCTTTTTCGCCGCTTCGGCGACTTTTTTCGCCACGTTTTCCGCTACTCTCGGATCAAAAGGATCGGGAATGATATAATCGCTTCGAAGTTCCTTTTCCGTCACCAGTTCCGCGATGGCTTCGGCGGCCGCCCATTTCATCGCATCGTTGATGGTCGTCGCCCGACCGTCCAAAGCGCCCCGGAAAATGCCCGGAAACGCCAGCACGTTGTTGATCTGGTTCGGAAAATCGGAACGTCCCGTTCCGACCACCGCCGCGCCGGCTTCCACCGCTTCTTTGTAACCGATCTCCGGCACCGGGTTCGCCATGGCGAAAACGATCGCTCCCTCGTTCATGGTCTTCACCATTTCCGGCGACAAGATCCCACCGGCGGAAACGCCGATGAAAACGTCGGCGCCCCGAATGGCGTCCGAAAGAGCGCCCCGGATCTTTTCGGGATTCGTCAAAGCGGCTAATGTCGCCTTGTGGCCGGAAAGATCTTCCCGACCTTCATACAGAACGCCCTTCCGGTCGCAGACGACAAGGTTTTTCGCGCCGCCGGAAAGCAGCATTTTCACAATGGCGGTCCCGGCCGCGCCGGGACCGGAAAGAACGATTTTTACGTCCTCCAGCTTCTTTCCGACCAGCTTCAGGGCGTTCATCAAAGCCGCCGTCACAACGACGGCGGTGCCGTGCTGGTCGTCGTGAAAGACCGGAATGTCCAGTTCTTCTTTTAGGCGCTCCTCGATCGCAAAGCATTTCGGCGAGGCGATATCCTCCAGATTGATGCCGCCGAAAGTGGGCGCGATGGCTTTGACCGCGGCGATGATCTCCTCCGGCTCCTGCGTCGAAAGGCAGATCGGGAACCCGTCCACGCCGCCGAACTCCTTAAACAGCACCGCTTTTCCTTCCATGACCGGAAGAGCGGCCAGACCTCCGATATTGCCGAGTCCCAACACCGCCGAACCGTCGCTGACAATGGCGACAAGGCGACTTTTCGCCGTCAGGTCGTAGGCTTTTTCGCCGTTTTCAGCGATGACCCGGCAGGGCGCGGCTACGCCGGGGGTATAGGCGATGGCTAAATCGTCCCTGTTTTGAAGCGGCATCCGGCAGCCGATCTCCACCTTTCCGTGAAAAGCCTCGTGAAGCTCCAACGCTTTCTGATCATAATCCATGGCACTCTTCCTTTCCGAAGAAACTCTGCTTCTATTCTAACCGATTTCGTTTCTTTTTTCCACTCCTTTTTTCGGGTTTGACAAGTTTTCCCGAAAAGGGTACAATAGCGAAAGAAACAAAAAGGAAGTGGGTTTTATGGTGTCCGTCGCCGCGGCGATCCTTGAGGAAAACGGAAAAATTTTTGTCTGCAAACGGGGCGCGGGCGGTGTTTGCGCCTTTCTTTGGGAATTTCCCGGCGGAAAACTGGAAGTGGGCGAAACGCCGAAGGAGGCTCTTATCCGGGAATGCCGGGAGGAACTGGAGATCGAAGTGGAACCCCTCGACCTTTACGCCGAGTTTCCCTTCACCTATCCCGACCGGGAAATCTATTTCTACTTCTATAAAGCCCGGATCGTCTCCGGCACCATGAAGCTCAACGTCCACACCGACGCCAAATGGGTATCCCCTTCGGAAATGGAAATTTCCGACTACTGCCCGGCGGACAAGGACATTATTGAAAAACTAAAAGTAGAATTTTAATTATATTATACTATTCGTAATGTAAAAGAAGGCTTTTTATGCTCTATTCCACCCTTTGTTATATTGAAAAAGACGGAAAAACGCTTCTGCTCCACCGGGTCAAAAAGGAGAAGGACGCCAACAGGGATAAATGGATCGGCATCGGCGGCAAGTTCGAGGACGGCGAAAGTCCGGAGGACTGCATCCTGCGGGAGACGCTTGAGGAAACGGGACTCACCCTCACCTCCTACCGCTACCGGGGGATCGTCACCTTCGTGTCCGACCAATGGGAAACGGAATATATGCACCTTTTCACCGCCGACGGTTTCACCGGAACGCTGCGGGACTGCGACGAGGGCGTTCTGGAATGGGTAAGCCGAGAAAAGCGGGATTCTCTGCCCACCTGGGAGGGTGACAAAATTTTCCTGCGCCTTCTGGACGAAGGCGCTCCCTTCTTTTCGCTGAAGCTCCGGTACGAGGGTGAAAAACTTCGTGAGGCGGTGCTCAACGGCACCCCGCTCGACCTTGACAAAAAAGCCTTGGACGAGTAAAATAAAAGCCGATGTCTCCGTAGCTCAGGTGGATAGAGCGTTCGCCTCCTAAGGTCACGCACTATCGCTCGCCTTTTCCGAAAAGGTGTTAGATTTGAAGTTCACATTTGAATAAGCCCTGATAGCTCAGCAGGATAGAGCGTCCGCCTCCTAAGCGGAAGGCCGGCGGTTCGAATCCGCCTCAGGGTGCCATTTCAAAGAAGCCGGAAACCCTTATAAATAAAGGGTTTCCGGCTTCTTCTTATACCCGTTTTTCTAAACTGATTTCGAACGACATTCAATGCTTGTTAGCAAAAATGACCTTTTTGTTAGCAGGAATATTAAAAAGGCAATATGTTTCGGTACGATTATTTTTCACTCCACCTTGCTAACATTGTTAGCAGGAATTACTCCGTCCTGCTAACAAGCTGCAAACAAGATTTTTTGCGTTTTTCTACTGAAAAGTGCAGGCGTATGACCTATCCATATTTTTTTAGATACTTCAATCGTATTTTTTGCCCAATCGGCATTTTCACAAAATCTATTGAAAAATAGGCACTGATTGATTATAATGTATATGTGTATACGTGTAATTTTACCTCACGAAAAACGTCTTATGGCGTTTCAAAATAATATTTAGATATTTTTCAAAAAAGTTGTAGCCACTTTTCCGCCTGCATCGTATAAAGAGATGCAAGGTCAAAAGAGCAAAGGAGAAAACATAATGGAAGATAAGAAAGTATTAAAAGACGAGGAACTTGAAAAGGCCGTAGGTGGACTCGGAGAAGACGGCTATGGGACTGTGGTTTGCTGTCCGAGAGACAACTGCCATTCGTTAGTCCCGGGAAATCATTACGGTGAAGCATACGGAATATGCCCGAAATGCCGTTCCCAAAGACAGGGCGTGGCATTATATCATAACGGTACACTTGAGCAGATACAAGAAGGCTATGAGTTCATAATAAAATAAGTCAGTGTCAAATCCGCATTTACGAAATACTACTTGGAAGGAATAATTGCAATGAGCATAAACGAATTTAAGGAAGCTATGAAGAACGAGGCAATGAAGTGGGAGTACGAAGCATATATCGACGAGAAGAAGCCCGAAACGCCGGAGGCACTTGTCGAGGTCGTGGTAGAATTTGCCGCATCCAAGGGATTTAACATCAGCAAAGAAGAGGTACTGAACAACATTCCCGATGAGATGAAGTCTGGCAAAATGGAACTCAGTGATGATATGCTGGACGCGGTTGTCGGCGGCAGTCTGT
>CALCUE010000045.1 GCA_937906945.1 uncultured Clostridia bacterium
CGGACGGTCATTCACTACCGCGCCGAGCGCTTCGCGCTTCCTTTAACAAGGGGCGTAAGGTGCTCACTGTGGCAATCTTTAAAGCCTCCCTCCGCAGAGGGAGGTTCTGAGAAGCCTCGCCGCAGTTGGCGGCAAAGCCGCCGGCGCTTCCGCACCGAAAGGCTTTTTTCGATTTTGTTTCGGGAACCCCTTGACAAGAACGGGGTAAAATTGGTATGATACTTCTGTTATCATAAGAAACGCGCTGACGAAGAACAGTAGCTTTTTCCGTCCTTTGAAGAGAGAGCGGCCAGTTTGGTGAAAGGCCGCAGGGCAAAAAAGCGAACTCCCTTTTGAGCGGCCGCAGGAAATCCGAAAGGAAAGTAGAAGCGGACGAGTAGCCGTCGTTACCCGGCTTTGAGGTGGGCGCTTTTGGCGCCAATGAAAGTGGTACCGCGAGAATTTTTTCCCGTCTTTCGATCTGTTCGGAAGAGCGGGATTTTTTATTTTTGCGAAAACAATGTGAGATAAAAACGGAGGAAACAACATGAAAGGCTATGATTTTAGCGCCATCGAAAAGAAGTGGCAGGATATTTGGGACGAAAAGAAGCCCTTTGCCGCTACCGACGATTACACCAAGCCGAAATATTACGCGCTGGTGGAATTCCCTTATCCGTCCGGTCAGGGACTTCACGTCGGTCATCCCCGCTCCTACACCGCTTTGGATATCGTCGCCCGGAAAAAGAGAATGCAGGGCTATAACGTCCTTTACCCGATGGGATGGGACGCTTTCGGTCTTCCGACCGAAAACTTCGCCATCAAAAACCACATCCACCCCGAGATCGTGACGGAAAAGAACGTCGCCCATTTTAAGGCACAGCTGAAATCCCTGGGTCTTTCCTTCGACTGGGACCGGGAGATCAACACCACCGATAAAAACTATTATAAATGGACGCAGTGGATCTTCCTCCAGCTCTATAAACACGGTCTTGCCTATAAGAAAGAGGCCAACGTCAACTGGTGCACCGGCTGCAAATGCGTTCTGGCCAACGAGGAAGTCGTCGGCGGCGTTTGCGAACGGTGCGGAAGCGAAGTGGTCCACAAGGTCAAATCCCAGTGGATGCTCAAAATCACCGAATACGCCCAGCGCCTCATCGACGATCTGGTGGACGTGGACTATATCGAGCGGGTCAAGACCTCCCAGATCAACTGGATCGGTCGGAGCACCGGCGCGGAAGTCGATTTTGACACCACCGCCGGGGACAAGCTTCTTGTTTATACCACCCGGTGCGATACGCTCTTCGGCGCGACCTATATGGTCATAAGCCCGGAGCACGAATGCGTCGAAAAATGGGCGGACCGCCTTGAAAACCTCGATGAAGTCCGCGCTTACCAGGCGGAAGCCGCCAAAAAATCCGACTTTGAGCGTACCGAGCTTGCCAAGGACAAGACCGGCGTGGAACTCAAAGGCGTTCGCGGCATCAACCCCGTCAACGGCAAAGAAATTCCGATCTATATTTCCGACTACGTCCTGACGAGCTACGGAACCGGCGCCATCATGGCCGTTCCGGCCCACGATACCCGTGACTGGGAGTTCGCCAAAAAATTCGATCTGCCGATCATCGAAGTCGTTTCCGGCGGCGAAGTGCCGGTAACGGAAGCGCCCTTTACCGACTGCGCCACCGGCGTTCTGGTCAATTCCGGTTTCCTCACCGGACTTTCCGTCGAGGACGCCAAAAAGGCCATGATCGAATACCTTGAAAAAGAGGGCATCGGTCACGCGAAAGTGAACTTCAAGCTCCGTGACTGGGTCTTCAGCCGTCAGCGTTATTGGGGCGAACCGATCCCGATGATCTATTGCGAAAAATGCGGCTGGCAGCCCGTTCCGGAGGAACAGCTTCCGCTGCTTCTGCCGGAGGTGGAATCCTATGAACCCACCGACAACGGCGACAGCCCCCTTTCCACCATGACCGACTGGGTCAACACCACCTGCCCGTGCTGCGGCGGTCCGGCCAAACGGGAAACGGACACCATGCCGCAATGGGCCGGTTCCTCCTGGTATTTCCTCCGCTACTGCGACCCGAAATGCGACACCGGCATTGCTTCCAAAGAGGCACTGGATTACTGGATGCCCGTTGACTGGTACAACGGCGGCATGGAGCACACGACGCTCCACCTCCTTTACAGCCGGTTCTGGCATAAATTCCTCTATGATATCGGCGCGGTCAGCACCAAAGAGCCTTACGCCAAACGGACCAGCCACGGCATGATCCTCGGCGAAAACAACGAAAAAATGTCCAAGAGCCGTGGCAACGTGGTGAACCCCGACGACGTTATCAAGGAATACGGCGCCGATACGCTTCGGCTTTACGAGATGTTCATCGGCGACTTCGAGAAGGCCGCTCCGTGGAACACCAACTCCATCAAAGGCTGCAAACGGTTCCTCGACCGTGTCTGGGCGCTTCAGGATTGCGTAGCCGGTGAGGGCATCCGTCCCGAACTGGAGGCCTCCTTCCACAAATGCGTCAAAAAGGTCGGTGAGGACGCCGACAACCTCAAGGCCAACACCGCCATCGCCGCCATGATGACGCTTCTCAACGAGATTGCCGACACCAAGTCCATCACCAAGGACGAATACGAGCTTTTTATCACCCTTTTGAATCCCTTCGCGCCCCATATCACCGAGGAGATCTGGCAGAACCTCGGCCACGACGAACTGCTCTGCAAAGAGAGTTGGCCGACTTATGACGAGGCGAAATGCGTCGAAGCCACCGTCGAGATGGTGGTGCAGATCTGCGGCAAGATCCGTGCCCGGATGAACGTTGCCGCTGACGCCGACAAGGACGCCTGCATCGCCGCCGCCAAAGAGGCCGCCGCCAAGGATCTGGAGGGCAAGACGATCCTCAAAGAGATCTGCGTCCCCGGAAAACTGGTCAATTTTGTGGCAAAATAATGTGGATGACAAAAAGGCTCTCCCCAAGGAGAGCCTTTTTTGAAAGGAGCGTTTCTTTTGAAAAAAATCGCCGCGGCGCTTCTGGCGCTGTTGCTTTTTGTTTCCTGTGGAAAAGAACCGGAACCGGTTTTGCCGGAGGAACCGGCAAAACCTTCGGAACCCATTGTCATTGAGCCGGTGGAACCGGAACCGGAACCGGAAGCCGAGCCGGAACCGAAGCCGGTCAAAATTGTGGACCGGAGCCGTGAATATATCTATGAGCAGAACCCGAAACTGGTACCGGTCAACTACGATTCGCCGGCGCTTTTGGGACTGACCGAGGACGCCGGCGAGGAATATACCGATCAGCTTGTGTTCCTCTGCGATTCGCCGACCTACTGGATGGGCCCCAAGGGTCTTGTGCCCATGGAACACATCTGGACCGGACCGGAGGGAACGCAGACCCTCGCTTACCAGAGCACCTATAAAATTTTAGACCCCTATGATAACACCGAAAAACTCATTCGGGACGTGGTGGCGGAGCATCAGCCGGAATATCTTGTCATTGCCATCGGCATCAACGGCATCTCGTTCATGGACGAGGACTATTTCAAGGCGGAATACAGAAGCCTTGTCACCGATATCCAGACCCTTTCACCGAATACGAAGCTTATCTGTCAGGCCATCTATCCCATCACGCCGGCGTATAAATGGTGGGGCAACATTACGAACGCCCTCATCACCGAGGGAAACCAATGGATTTTAGAGGTCGCCGAGGAGACCGGCTGTCCCTATCTTGATACCTTCGCCGCCATTTTGGGCGAGGACGGCAACGCCATCGACGATTATATGCGCTCCGACGGATTGCACCCCAATAAGGAAGGCCTGACGGTCATTTTGGATTACATCCGCACCCACGCCTATTTGCCGGAAGAAGAATGAAAAAAGCGCCCGAAAGGGCGCTTTTTGTATAATCTCGTCTAAATAATACAAATAGTATTGAAAAGAAAAGGCGGAAACGGATCTTACTCATCCGTTTCCGCTATTCAAAGCCTTTTTCGGTACCGAAACAAGGCACGGTTTATTCTATGCGTTTTTGCCGTCGGTGGTTCCGGCGACTTTTTCTTCCTCCCGCTTTTTCCGAAGACTTTGGAAAAAGTCGGAGAGAAGCGCCGCGGCTTCGTCAGCTAAAACGCCGCCGCGAAGCTCCGGTTTATGGGTATAGGGCAGATCGAACAGGTTCACCACCGAGCCGCAGGAACCGTTTTTTTCATCGGCGGCGCCGTAAATGACCCGACGAATCCGGGCGTTGATGATCGCGCCGGCGCACATGGGGCAGGGTTCCAGCGTGACATAAAGGTCGCATTTCCAGAGCCGCCAGCCGCCGAGAGTTCGGCAGGCTTCGTCAATGGCGGAAATTTCGGCGTGACGGAGGGCGTTTTTGTCCGTTTCCCGGCGGTTATAGCCCCGTCCGACGATCTTTCCGTCCCAGACGGCGACGGCGCCGACGGGCACTTCCCCCAGTTCAGCGGCCTTTTTGGCGAGAGCGAGCGCTTCTTTCATATATTCCTCGTCAGTCATACGATCCCTCCTTACCAAAGCGTTTCCAACGTTTGAACGGTGGAAACGGCGGCGACCAAAAGCGCCAATAGCATTCCCGGAGAAAGAAGAAAGGCCTTTGCCCGTTCGCCCGGCGAAAGAACGGACGGAGAGGGAGCGAGGGAAAAGCTGTCCTCGTGGTTTTTGACCAGCAGAAGAACGCCCAGAAGACCCACCAGAAGGGCAAAGACGTTATAGAAGACGTTGAGCAGGAGATAGGTCTCCGGGGAAAGGACCGGGGAGAGAAGCTCCAGCAGCGTCACAAGGCCGTTGTTGACCAGGTGGATCCAGACACCGACCCAGAGAGAGCCGGTGCGAAGGACAAAATAGCCGATGCAAAGTCCCATCAGAAAGGCGTAAGGCGCTTGAACCAGGTTCATGTGGAAGACGCCGAAGGTCAAAGCGGAAAGAATGAGGGCGAAGGTGTCGCCGAAGCGCCGCAGACTTTGGAGCAGAAAGCCCCGGAAAGCGATCTCCTCGATGAAAGCCGGAAGCAGGACCGTTGTGAGCAGATAGGCGATTTTTCCGATGTTGGTGGTGGGCGTATAAAGCTCCGGTTCGGTGGCGACGATGCCGAAAAGGGTCAGCGCAAGGGAAAGCATCCGGGTGAGATACCCGGCGAGAATGGCGGTGCCGAAGGCGACCATGGCGCCGGAAACGGTGAGCGAAAGCGGTGATTTCCGGAAGGGCAGGACCGTTTTGAACGGAATTTTCAGCGTCAGCGCGTAAAGACCGAAGGGAAGAAGCAGGGAAACGACGTAAATGAGGATCGTGAGGGTATAATACCCGACCTCGGTGTCGGCAAAATAGACCGGCGATTGAAACAGAACGGAGATCCAGTCGGAAAGGACGAAAAGCAGGGAACCGACGAAGGACGAAAGGACCACGTAGCCAAGGCACGCCAGACCGATTCCGTTGCCGGCCATTCGGACGGCCCGTTTTTCCGCTTTTTCCGGCGGTGTCGGCGTGGAAAAACCGTAGCGCGGCGAATAGGAAACGCCGTTTGCCGTTTCCTTTTGTTCAAAGTCCATCATCGGGGACGCCTCCTTTCCGTTTCAAAAGATGGTGAAGAAAAACCGCCGGCGCCCGCCGGCGGTTTTTGGGTTTTATTGTTTCGCCATGTCCTCTTTGGCTTTGACAAGGGCACGGGCCAGTTGGTCGGCGCAGGAAGTGCCGCGGCCACCGCAGTCGTTGCCAAGAAGCTTTTCGATGACGGCGTCGGCCTGCCAGCCTTCCAGAATTTTCGGAATGGCCTGAAGGTTGCCAGGACAGCCGCCGGTGAAAACGATGTTGTGGACGGTGCCGTCCTTATCCAGGTCGAAATTGATTTTCCGGGAGCAGGTCCCGTGGGTGGTATATTCGTAGTGCATAGAAAATCTCCTTTCTTATACTTTCTGATAGATGTGGATGTCAAAAGCGACCTCCGTTTGAAGCGTATCCAAAGCCGCCAGCTTTTCCGAGCCTTTGGCTGAGGTTTTCCAATAGTAGGGCGTCATCTGGAAAAGGGAGAGGATGTCCGCTTTTTCCGTAAGCGTGATGGAATAGCGCAGAGGAAGCGTTTCCAGGTGGCGAAAGCCCTCATAAGGAACGTCTTCCTCCTTGTTTTCATAAGGACGGTCATAGATGGCCGCCTTGAGGCCCCAAAGGTGTTTTGCCGCCGGAACGACGTAATAATAGAGGCCGCCGGGTTTGAGCACGCGGCAATATTCCTCCCGGCAGAGGGGACTGAAAATGTTGAGCACGACGTCATAAGATGAGCACGGCACCGGAAGATCGAAAACGGAGGCGACGGCGAAAGCGATCGCCTGATTTCGTTTGGCGGCGCGTCGCACCGACGGACGGCTGATATCGACCCCGGCCATGGTGACCGAAACGCCGTTTTCGGAAAGAGCCCGGTGGATAAAATCGGTATAATATCCCTCGCCGCAGCCGCAGTCAAGGATCGAAAGAGCCGGACCGGCTTTTTGAAGAAGGCTTTGGGAAAGAGCCTTGGCCAGCGGTTCGTAATAGCCTTTGTTGAGGAAAGCGGAGCGGGATGCCGCCATTTCCTTGCTGTCACCGGGAATTTTGGAATTCATCCGGTTGGGCGGCAGAAGGTGGACATAGCCTTCGGCGGAAAGGTCGAAGCTGTGGCCGTTTTCACAATAAAGGCGTTTTTCGTCCTGAAAAAGCTCTTTTTTGCAGAGAGGGCAAAGAAACGACGTCATAAGATCCTTCCTCCCAACCGAAACCAGAGAAAAACGCCGTGCAGCGCCAGAGAAAGGGGTACAATGACCTTAAAAGCGGATTTGTTGGTCTTGTGACGAAGAAGCTGCATGGCCAGAAAAGCGCCCAGAGCGCCGCCCAGAACGGCGGTGGCGAGAAGCAGTCCTTCCGAGACCCGGCGGCGGTGTTTTTTGGCGAGGCTTTTATCGAGAGCGTAGAGAAAAAACGCCAAAAGATTGATGATAAGATAATAAATACCGAGTTTTCCCACGCTTTTCCCGCCTTTCTTTCCCCCATATTCTACCACGGGAACGGTTTTCCGTCAATGTTTTCTCCAAAAGACAGGGCGTTCGTTTTGTGAAAAATTTCCCTGCATAGCGTCGCCGAAATCCGGACAGAATAGAGGCAAACGGATTTTTTGAAAAGGTGGTCATAAACATGAAAAACAGCCGTTTCTCCAATTTTTGGAACGGAAAAGGATTTTACGCCGCGCTGGCGCTTTGCTTAGTCGGAGCCGCCGCCGCGGCCTGGGTCACGGTGGACAAAACGTTTTCTTCTTTGGCGGAAACACCGAAAGAGACGGAAAACAGCCCGGTCACTCATTATTCGGAGGATCAGTACCGAGAGGAATTCTCCCTTTTTGACGCCGAGGACGTCGCTTCGCCGAAGGAGGACGTCCGGGTGGAAGAACCGGTCTCGGAAGAAAGGGAAGACGAGACCGAGGCGACCCTGAAGCTTTTCAGCCGGGAGAAAAACTTTGTGCTTCCGCTGGAAGGAGCCATCGCGAAGCCCCACAGCAACGGGGAACTGGTCAAATACGACGCGCTGAACGAATGGCGCACCCATGACGGCATCGACATTACCGCCGACGTCGGGACCGAGGTAAAGGCTTCCGCCGACGGTGTGGTGGCAAGGGTATGGAACGACCCTCTCTGGGGTACCTGCGTCGAGATCGACCACGGCGAGGGCGTCGTTTCTCTCTATAGCGGCCTTGCGAAAGAGGGAACGGTCGAATCCGGCGCCAAAGTCAAAGGCGGGGACGTCATCGGAACCGTTGGCGAAACGAACCTTGCCGAAGTGAGCGAAGAAAGCCATCTCCATTTTGCCATGAAGCAGGACGGAAAATTCATCGACCCGATGGAAAAGATCAAAGGGTAAAAAAAGAGGCCTGCCGGTTTGGCAGGCCTCTTTTTTATGAAACGATTATTCCTCGTCTTCCAGTCTCTTTCTGCCGATCAGGAAGAGGGCGACGGTGGCGCCAAGGGCGACCACCAGAAGACCGATGATGATCCAGATCCAGAACGGGATGCTGGTTTTTTCCTCGGGAATGGGTTCCACCGGTTCCGGCAGAGTGGGTTCCTCGGGGGCTTCGGTCACGTTGATCGTGAAAGTGACGGTCATGCCGTTATAATCGACGGTGACGGTTTTAAGGCCGGGGGTCATCATGTCGTCGCTGACTTCACAGGTATAACCTTTGGTGATATCCTCGACAGAACCGTCGCCATTCTGGATGCGAAGAGCGAGTCCCGTGGGATCCAACGATTCACCGGTGAGGTATTCCGTCTTGTTCGGGGCATAGAGCAGCATCATGGTGGGCTCGACGACCGGTTCTTCCGGTTCCTCCGGGGCCTCCGGTTCGTCGGTCTTTTCGGGTTCGGTCGGTTTTACCGGTTCCGGAGCGACCGGAGTCGGCGGAGTGACAACGGCGGGCGCTTCGGTGACGGTGACGTTGAAGGTGGCCGTTTTCTCTTTATAAGTGACGGTCACGGTCTGGGTGCCGACCTCTTTCAAAGTAGTCGGTTCGCAGGTGAAGCCGCTGACCAGATCCTCGGTGGCGCCGCTGCCTTTATGGGCACGGATGGCAAGGCCGGTGGTGCTGAGGGATTCGCCGACGGTATAAGTGGTTTTATCGGGGGTACGGACGACCTCGATGGAGGTGACGTCCTCGGGGTTGGCGTAGTTGAAGGTGACACGGAAGGTGGTCGTCAGGGTCTTGAGCGTGCCGAACTGGTCACAGGGAAGAGAACAGCTGACGGTGACGTTCTGCGCCTCATCAAAGGTGAAGACCGTGGGGTTGCAGGAGCAATATTCGGTGACGTCGTATTCCGAGGCGACATAAACCTCACGGTCGGCATCGTAATTATAGACACGGGCGACGACTTTCATGCCGGTGGTGTCAAGGGTATCGCCGAGGTAATAGACCGTTTTTTTCGGCCAGGCTTCCATTTCAATGGCGTCGGCGAAAGCGAAGGGAGCTTTTTCACCAACGGTCATGGTGTAGTTGAGCGTCTGGACAACTTTGCCGTTATCATCCAGACCGGAGACGGAAAAGCTGTAGGAACCGGCTTTGGTCGGGGTACCGGACAGCTTGATGGTCAGAACGTCGGCGTTATAGGTGTTCTTGTGCTGATAGGAGGCGGACACTTTGAGTCCGTCCGGAATGGAACCGCCTTTGGAAAAACCGGTGGCGCCGATGACGGTACCGATCTCCTGGGAGAAAGGCACGTCCAGAAAAGCGCCCTTGATGGCGGTGGCGGCGAACGCTTCGATCGGCAGAAGAAGGACGATCATCAGCGTCGCGAGGAAAAGACAAAAGATACGTTTTTTCATTTTATATCCTCCGATGATTGGGGTATTTGATACAAGTCCTATTTTACGACAATTCATTGGGATTGGCAAGGGAATTTTTGAGAAATCCCCTGCCGAAAGGTGGAAAACCGCCCTTTTTCCTGTAAATTTTCTGTGAACGCAAAAAAGCCTCCCGAAAGGGAGGCTTTTTTATGAAACCGTTTTTTCAGAAATCAGTCTTTGTTTCTTTCTTTCAGAAGCTGGTTGGCGATGATGCCGAGGATCAGGGCGCAGGCGATGGAGGTAAGGGTGACCTGGCCGAAGCTGACGGTCAGACCGCCGATGCCGCAGATGAGGATGACGGCGACGACGAAGAGGTTGCGGTTATCACCGAGATCGACGTTCTGGATCATCTTAAGACCGGAGACGGCGATGAAGCCGTAGAGCGTGACGCAAACGCCGCCCATGACGCAGTTCGGGATGGAGGCGAGGAAGGTGACGAACGGTCCGAAGAAGGAGATGATCATGCAGAGAACAGCGGTGGTGATGATGGTGACGATGGAGGCGTTGCCGGTGATGGCGACGCAGCCGACGGATTCACCGTAGGTGGTGTTGGGGCAGCCGCCGAAGAAGGCGCCGGCCATGGAGCCGATACCGTCGCCGAGAAGGGTGTGGTCAAGGCCCGGATCTTCCAGAAGATCGTGGTCGATGATGGAGGAAAGGTTTTTGTGGTCAGCGATATGCTCGGCGAAGACAACGAAGGCGACCGGGACGTAAGCGACGGCGACGGTGGCCAGGTACTGTCCGTCAACGGCGGAGAGACCCTGGAGCGCTTTCACGAAGGTGAACTCCGGAACAGCGAAGACTTTCATGTTGGAGAAGACGGAGAAGTCGATGACCTGGAGAGCGGGGTTGTTGGTGCTGATACCGATGACGGTGAAGATGGCGGCGACGATATAGCCGGCGACGATACCGATGATGAAGGGAATGAGCTTGACCATCTTTTTGCCATAGACGGAGCAGAGGATGACGGTGAAGAGGGTGACAAGACCGCAGATCAGAGCCACATAGGGGCTGGCGGTGGAGACACCGTCGGCGTCAAGGACTTTACCGACGGTGAGGTCGCCGACGGCGTTTCCGGCAAGGGAAAGACCGATGATGGAGACGGTCGGTCCGATGACGGCGGCGGGCATCAGTTTATTGATCCATGCGACGCCGGCCATTTTGATGGCAAGGGCGATGACGACATAGACAAGACCGGCAAGGATGGCGCCGATGATCAGTCCGGCGTAACCGGCTTCCATCGAAACGGCGCCGCCGAAGGCGGCGAACATGGAACCGAGGAAAGCAAAGGAACTTCCAAGGAAAACAGGGCTGTTGAATTTAGTGAAGAGCAGATAGACGATGGTGCCGACACCGGCGCCGAAAAGAGCCGCGGACTGCGCCATGCCGTTGCCGACGATGGCAGGGACGGCGATGGTAGCCGCCAGAATGGCAAGAAGCTGTTGGAACGCGAAGACAAGCACCTGGCTGAACTTCGGCTTATCCTTTACACCATAAGTAAGTTTCATTTTCTTTCCTCCTGAAATTTCGGTTTTGTTTTATTTCTTGAAAAGTTTGACGCCGAGCTCTCCGTCAATGGACGGGATCCGCACGGAAACAAGCTCCTCTCGCGAAGTGGGAATGTTTTTTCCGACAAAGTCCGGTCGGATCGGAAGCTCCCGGTGCCCTCGGTCGATGAGGACGGCAAGCTGGATATAGGACGGACGGCCCTGACTTAAAAGGCTGTCGATGGCGGCCCGGGTGGTGCGTCCGGTATAAATGACGTCATCGACGAGGACAACGGTGCGGCCCTTTATGGGGAACGGGATATCGGACTCGTTGACGGTGGGGGCGTTTTCCAGTTCGGAAAGATCGTCCCGATAGAGGGTGATATCGAGCGTCCCGACGGGGACTTCGGCGCCTTCAATGGCCAGAATGTTGTCCCGGATCATTTGGGCGATGGGAACGCCGCGGCGCCGGATCCCGACAAGGCAAAGTCCCTCGGTACCTCCGTTTTTTTCCAGGATCTGGTGGGAAATGCGGACAAGAGCGCGTTTGACGGCGTCGGAATCCATGATATCGGCCTTAAATTCCAATCGGAAAACCACCTTTCCATAAAAAAATCGCCCTGCTTTCGCAAGACGACAGAAAAATCATACTGTAAATGAGGTTTTCTGATCTTGCCGGTCTCTCGGTACCGCATTAAAGATCGTTTTTATTATCATAGCACGAAAGAAAGGAATTGGCAAGACTTTTTGTCAATTTTTCGCAAAAAAAACGCGCCGGAAATTCCGGCGCGGCAATTAGGCGGAAAAAGAGGAGGTTATGTTCTGCAGTTGGGTCAGAAGACCGGCGGCGAAGCCGCCGCTGATGACAACGACAGCGCTGAGAACGAGGCTGATCAGCGCCAGAACAAGAATGGCACGGGCATAGTTCTTTTTGGCCGGATATTTCGTCTTTCCGAAAACGAGGGCGAAGAAATAGAAAAAGCCGACAACGGGAATGGCGCAAAGGATAAACGTGAGGATAAAGCTGCCGACCGAGGGCGTCGGGACGCATTCGCTCAGAATGCGGGGCAGTTTTTCCTCCGGTTCTTCCTCCGGAAGAGCGGTGGGGGTGACGGCCATCTCCAAAGGTTCCGGATAGGGGATGTCGGGGAAGGTGTCGTCCTTCTCGTCTTCCGGTTCCGGAGAATTCCATACGGGGGAAGCGGCAGCCGGTTCCGGAACGGAAATTTCTTCGATCGGAGCGGGGGACGGCTCTTCCGGAACGACCGGTTCCTCGGTGACTACGGCGCTAAAGCCGGACGGACGCTCCGGGACAAAAAAGGGAACGTATTTTCCGCAGTTGGGACAGACATTCTGGGTATCCAACAATTCGGTTTTACATTCGGGGCAGATTTTCATTTCCGGAACACTCCTTCGCGTCTATACTACCTATAAGAATACCGCGGGAACGGGAATTCGTCAAGAAAAAATGCGGTTTTGGACGAAAAAAAGAAAAAAGCGCCCCAAAAGGGGCGCTTTTCAGTCGGGAAAATGGATGGAGAGCAGGCAGAATTCCTCATAAACGTGGTCCGTTCGGAACCCGACGCTTTCATAGAGCCTTCGCGCGGCGACGTTATAGCGATTGACGCCGATCTCGATCTTTTTGGCGCCGGCTTTATGGAGATAATCCACGGCGAAGCGGAGCATCACCTTGCCGAAGCCCCGACGCTGAAAGCGTTTGTCGATGAGGACGTACTGGATATCGTAAATCTCCTTTTTGGGATCCACCGTCAGCTCCAGAATACCAACGGCACGACCCCCTTCCATTTCGACAAAAAGCTTGTCGGTGGCATGGCGGGCGGCGTAAAAAGCGATGATATCCTTGGCGGGGTCCACAAATTCGAGCTGTTCGGGCAGAACCTCCAGCGTAAAAGCGCCCCGCCAGTTGCGGCGGTTATAGGGTACCATTTTTGTGTCCTTCGGATAGAGGAAAAAGCCGTCCAACGCCCGGCGGATCTCCGGATGGAGCCAGGTGCTGACGTTTCCTTCGGTGACGTAAACCGGTTCGGCGGTGGTAAGAAGGAGGAACATCACGTCCCGCTCCCGGTCATAGGCGCCCCAGAAATCACCGAGCGTATGGCCGTATTCCGAATCAAAGGAGAGATAGCCGTTGTTTTCGCAGAAATAGAGGCCATGGCCTTCGCTGTCGCACCGGGTGGCGGTTTCCCAGAGCTTTTCGGAAAAGAGACGGAAGGAAAAAACGCCCTTCGTCAGTTTTTCCATATCGCCGAGGGTGGTGGTGAAGGCCGAAAGATCGCCGGTGCCGAGGGGAAGAAGCGTTTTGTTGCGAAAGCGGGTGAAGCGGCCGGTGGTGGCGGTGTCGCCGAGGGACGTTTCCGTCATGGAAAGGGGACGGAAGATCTCGTTTTCCGCGAAGACGGAAAGGGGAGCGCCATAGACCCGTTCCAGGATCTCTTTCAAAAAGGCACGGTTGGTCAGCGAATAGGCGGCCAGAGCGCCGGGTTTGTTGTCCAGCGGTTTATCGCCGATGAGGGCAAGAACGTCCCGGTAGGAATAGGATTGGACGGAAAGCTCCAGTTCCTTTCGGCGCTGTTCTTCCGGGGAAAGGGCGGAATAGGCGGTGTCCTCCTGCTTTTTCGGCAGAATTTCGCCGAAAAAGTAGTCCCGAAGGCCGGATTTTTCGGACAGAAGCTGGCGGACGGTGATCTCGTCCCCGTGGGGCGCTTCGGGCAGATAACGGCTTATTTTGTCGCCGAGGCGGAGTTCTTTCCGGTCGGCCAACATCAGAACGCCGAGGGAAACCAGAAGTCCGCCGTCCAGATCAAACAGATAGCGGGTGTTTTCCTCCAAAGGCGTGTCAACGTCGGGCGCGTTATAATATTTTTTGAGCACGGTTTTTCCGTTGTGGCAAAGGAGAAAAGCGGCCGTTTCATGGTAACGGGCGGCGCATTGATCCAAATTCTTTTCTAATTCGGAATAAGTACAGTCCATAAAAATTTTCCTTAAATCTTATTTTTGAGAGACGGGATATCGACGACGCAGTTGCGTTCCCCGCAGAGCCGGTCGGTGCAGTTGGCGCATTGAAGCGCCTCGTTGCTGCCTTCCCAGAAGCGTTCCGGATGGAGGGAGAAGGAAGCCTCCCACACAAGAAAGACCAGAAAAGCGACGAGGACCAAAGACCAGGTGAAGAAGCCCGGCACAAAAAGGAAGGGCGAAAACATCATCATGTGGTCCCAGTTGAAAATGCGGCAGGTGGTGCAGCAGCGGTTTTTCATAAACCACACCCGGAACGGACACCAGAAAAGCACGCAGATGAGGTCGCAGACGTAGAACGCCACGACGCAAAGGAAAAGCATCGGGCGGTTCAGCACACGGAACAGGAAAAGAACGCCGATGGCGGCGGTGAGTCCCAGCCAGCAAAGCCCGACCCGAAGGGTATCCCGGTTGCATTTTTTGACGTAGTCCAAAAGCTTTTGAGGGTTGAAGATCGCCCGGGGGCGAAAGCTTTTGAGCAGGAATTTCTGGGAACCGAGGGGAAGATATTGGCGGCAGGGAATGAGCTGAAGGACCATATCGACCATCCAAAGAAGCCAGAGAAGATGGAAAAGGGAGAATTTTTTGAAGAAATTCCACCCGTTCATCACGTCGAATTCCTGCGGACGGAGGAAAAAGAGAACGACCGTCGCCAGAAAAACAAGACAGCGGAAGGTGAATTTATGTTGGTAGCGTCTTCGGAATTCGGAGATCAGTTTTTTTACGGAGGGCATGGGCATTACGACCTTTTTACGGAATGATGGGGGGAGCGTTTCCCGAAAGGAAACGACCATACAACCTTTACTATATCATTTTTAAAGGGAAAATCAAGAGAAGGAGCGAAAAAGAAGCGTTTTTACGGATTTTTCTTTAAAAATAAAAGGAAAAAGGCTTGCAAACGGGAACGTTCTGTGGTAAACTATTCCACAGTAGAATAGTAGAGTAGGATGAAAAGAGTGGGAAACAAAAAGCCCGCTCTTTTCTGTTGATACGGAACTTATGGAGGTGTCTTTTTGGGAGAAAATAAAAAGAAAAACACGGCGCAGATCTGTACGGAACTGGCACGACCCCTGGCGGAGGAACTGGGTGTGGAACTCTGGGACGTTCGCTTCGAGAAGGAAGGGACCGAATGGTTTCTGCGCTATTTTATTGACAAAGAGGATCTGAATATCGAGGATTGCGTGGAATTTTCCCACCGCATCGACCCCATTCTGGATGAAGCCGACCCCATCGAGAAAAGCTATACGCTGGAAGTCTCGTCCCCGGGGATCGAACGGAAGCTCATCACCGACGAACATATCCGCCGCTATCTCGGTTACCTTGCCACCGTCAAGTTTATTCGCGCGCCGGAGGGATATAACCAGCGGGAATTTTTGCTCCAACTGGACAAGATCGAGGACGGAACCGTTACCGCTTCCTTTGAGGACGGCACGGAACTTGTCTTCCCGAAAAGCGACACCGCCTATATCAAGCTCTATTATGATTATGACAATGACACAGAGGATTCTGTTGAAGAATAAGGAGGAAACAAGAAAAAATGAACGCAGAATTTTTTGAGGCCCTGAACATGCTGGAAAAAGAAAAGGGAATTTCGACGGAATACCTTTGCGAAAAGATCGAAAACGCCATCGCCATCGCCATCCGCCGGGATTATGACGGCGTGGAAAACGTCCACGTGGTCATCGACCCCGAGACGGCCACCTTTGACGTCGCTCTTTGCAAGACCGCCGTTGAGGAAGTGGAGGATCCGGTCAACGAGATCCTTTTGGAAAACGCGATGAAGTACAATAAAAAAGCCGAGGTCGGCGATTTGATCGAAATTCCGCTCGAAACCAAGGAGTTCGGACGCATCGCCGCCCAGACCGCGAAGCACGTCATCAAACAGGGCATCCGCGAGGCCGAAAGAGGCCAGGTGCTCAAAGAGTTCCAGAGCCGTGAGCACGAGATCATCACCGCCACCGTCATGAGCACCGATCCGGTACGGGGCAGCGTCACGCTGGAGATCGACCACAACGAAGCCCATCTTCTGAAATCGGAACAGATCCCGGGCGAGACCTTTATGGACGGCGAAAAGATCAAGGTCTATGTCGTCGAAGTCGTCGCTTCCGAGCGGGGACCCAAGGTCATGATCTCCCGGACCCATCCCGGCCTTGTCAAACGGCTCTTTGAGATCGAGGTGCCGGAGGTCTATGAGGGTACCGTCGAGATCAAAGCCGTCTCCCGGGAGGCCGGTTCCCGCACCAAGCTTGCCGTGTGGAGCCGTGACCCCGACGTCGATGCCGTCGGCGCCTGCATCGGCGCCAGAGGCGCCCGTGTCGCCAAGATCGTTGACGAGCTGGGCGGAGAAAAAATCGACGTCGTGCCCTATTCCGAGGATCCGGTGGAGTTCATCACCGCCGCTCTTTCCCCGGCCAGAGTCGTTTCCGTGGAAATCGACCCGGACGGCGCCCGTGCCTGCAAAGTAAAAGTACCGGACGAACAGCTTTCCCTTGCCATCGGCAACCGGGGACAGAACGCGCGGCTTGCCGCCCGTCTGACCGGTTGGAAGATCGACATCAAACCGGAAAGCGGCTTCTTCGGCGAGGAATAAAAGAAGCGTAAAACGGAGAAAGGAGAAATGTCCCTTTGAAAAAAATACCGATGAGAATGTGCACCGGCTGCGGCGAAATGAAACCGAAGCGGGAACTCATCCGGGTGGTCAAAAGCCCGGAAGGACAGATCTCTTTGGACCGGACCGGACGGTCGCCCGGCAGAGGCGCTTACGTCTGCCCCAATGAGGAATGCCTCAAAAAGGCGAGAAAGACCAAGCGGCTCGAGCGGGTTTTCGCCGCGGCGATCCCGGACGAGGTTTACGACGCGCTGGAAAAGGAGCTTTCGGATGGAGAGTAAACTTTTGGGAAGCCTGGGGCTCTGCCGGAAAGCCGGAAAGCTTGCGGCGGGTTTTGATGCCGTCAAGGACGGGATCACGGAAAAGACCGTCGGGCTGGTGCTTCTGGCGTCGGACTGTTCCGAACGGACGGTCCGGGAGATCGGACGGATCGCCGGAGAGAACGGGATCGAAACGGTTTCTCTTCCGCTTTCCATGGACGAGATCCATTTCACCCTCGGAAAACGCTGCGGCGTTTTCGGAGTCATGGACCCGGGCTTTGAAAAAAAGTTCCGTTTGCTTCTTAACAGCGAAAACAACTTGTGAGTATTATGGAGGAATGGCATAGATGATCGATAATATCAAATATAAAGCCGGAGACGTCGCGAAAGACTTGAAACTGCCTGTCAAAGACGTTCTGGATACCCTGGAAGAAAAATTCCCCGCGAAAAAAGCGCAGACAGCCCTTTCCGAAGAGGAACTGAACTACGTTTTCGAGCGGTTCACCAAACAGCATGAGGTAGCGAGCTTCGCGCCCTATTTCGCCATGGCCGGTCAGCCGAAAGAGGAGAAAAAACCGGAACCGAAGCCGGCGCCGAAGGCGGAGGAAAAGAAGCCCGCTCCGAAAGCCGAGAATAAACCGGCCCCCAAAGCGGAAGAAAAACCGGTGGCCCCGAAAGTTGAGGAAAAACCCGCTCCCAAAGCGGAAAGCAAACCGGCACCGAAAGCGGAAGAAAAACCCGCTCCCAAGGCCGAGAACAAACCGGCGGCTCCCAAAGCGGAGAACCGTCCGGCACCGAGGACCGACCGTCCGCAGAACAATCGTACCGACAAACCGGCCTTCCAGAAGAGCGACCGTCCGGCCTATAACAATGACCGGAACGGCGACCGCCCGCAGGGCAACCGTACCGAAAGACCGGCTTTCCAGAAGAATGACCGTCCGGCCTATCAGGGCGGTGACAAACCGGCCTTCAACCGGGGCGATAAACCGGCTTACCAGAAGAACGACCGTCCGGCCTATCAGGGCGGCGACAAACCGGCTTTCAACCGTGGTGATAAACCGGCTTACCAGAAGAACGACCGCCCGGCCTATCAGGGCGGCGACAAACCCGCTTTTAACCGGAACGACAAACCGGCCTTCCAGAAAAACGACCGGTTCGGCGGCGGTTTCGATAAGGGCTATGACAAGGATTCGGACAACGGTCGTGTGCGTCACGAGCCGAAAAAACCGGTGGAACGCAAACCCCGTCCGGCCAATATGCCGCCGACGGAAAAACTGGCCGCCGGTGTGGCCCATGTCGATATGAGCGCCTCCACCATTGATCTGGATAAATACAATGAAAAATATGAGCAGATCGCTCCGGCGACCTCTCTTTCCGACAACTACGCCAGCAAACAGAAGTTGACGCAGAAGTCCAAACAGCAGGGCAAACCCCAGAAGAACAAACGGGAACAGGAGCAGGAAAAACTCAAAAAGCTCGAGATGGAGCGTCAGCGCCGTCAGAAGCTGGAGATCACCCTGCCGGACGAGATCACCGTCGGTGACCTCGCTCTGAAACTCAAGATCGCCGCCAGCGAGATCATCAAACGACTGATGATGCAGGGCGTCATGGCCTCCGTCAACGAGGTCATCGACTACGATACCGCCGCTTTGATTGCCATGGATATCGGCGCGAAAGTCGAACACGAGGTCGTCGTCACCATTGAGGATCGCCTGATCGACGATTCCGAGGACGACGCCGAGAACCTCATCACCCGTGATCCGGTGGTCTGCGTCATGGGCCACGTTGACCACGGCAAGACCTCCATTCTGGACTATATCCGGAACGCCCACGTTGCCTCCGGCGAAGCCGGCGGTATCACTCAGCATTTGGGCGCCTACCGTGTCACCACCGAAAGCGGCAGCAACATCACCTTCCTCGATACCCCCGGACACGAAGCCTTTACCGCCATGCGTGCCCGTGGCGCTCTCTGCACCGATATCGCCATTCTGGTCGTCGCCGCCGACGACGGCATCATGCCGCAGACGGTCGAGGCCATCAACCACGCCAAAGCCGCCGAGGTCTCCATCATCGTCGCCATCAACAAGATCGATAAACCGGAAGCCAACCCCGAGCGGGTCAAACAGGGTCTCACCGAATACGGCCTCGTTCCCGAGGAATGGGGCGGCGACGTCATCTGCGTGCCCGTTTCCGCCAAGACCGGCGAAAACATTGATACCCTTCTGGAAATGATCACCCTGGTCGCCGAGGTCCGTGAGCTCAAAGCCAACCCGGACCGTATGGCCAAAGGTACCGTCATCGAGTCCCGGTTGGATAAAGGCCGTGGCCCTGTCGCCACCGTCCTTGTACAGAACGGTACTCTTCATACCGGTGACGTGGTCATCGCCGGTACCTCCGTCGGTAAGATCCGTGTTATGATCGACGACAAGGGCCGCCGCATTGACGAAGCCGGTCCTTCCATCCCGGTGGAGATCACCGGTCTGGACAGCGTTCCTACCGGCGGCGACACCTTCAACGCCGTCAAGGACGAGAAGCTGGCCCGTGAACTGGTCGCCCAGAGAGAATATGAAGCCAAACAGGAGCAGTTCAAGGCTTACCAGAAGGTCACCCTTGACAACCTCTTCAGCCAGATCGCCGAAGGCGAGATCAAGGAGCTTCCGATCATCGTCAAAGCCGACGTACAGGGTTCCGTCGAGGCTGTCAAACAGTCTTTGGAGAAGCTTTCCAACGACGAAGTCCACGTCAAAGTCATCCACGGCGCCGTCGGCGCGGTCAACGAGTCCGACGTCATGCTGGCGCAGGTTTCCAACGCCATCATCGTCGGCTTCAACGTCCGTCCGGAACCGACCGCCCGTGACAACGCCATCCGCGAAGGCGTCGATATCCGTCTTTACCGTATCATTTATGACGCCATCGAGGAGATCAAGGCCGCTATGACCGGTATGCTGGCGCCGAAATTCCGTGACGTCGATCTCGGCCGTGCCGAGATCCGCCAGGTCTATAAGATCAGCAACGTCGGCACCGTTGCCGGCTGCTATGTCCTCGAGGGTAAGATCACCCGGAACGCCAACATCCGTGTTGTCCGTGACGGTATCATCATCGCCGACGACAAGCTTGACAGTCTGAAGCGCTTCAAGGACGACGTCAAA
Organism: uncultured Clostridia bacterium; assembly: GCA_937906945.1. GTDB lineage: Bacteria > Bacillota > Clostridia > Oscillospirales > Ruminococcaceae > UMGS1668. The sequence goes on from CALCUE010000045.1 coordinate 19,884, forward strand.
GAGGTCGCCCAGGGCTATGAGTGCGGTATGGCGCTCACCAAATTCAACGATATCAAAGAGGGCGACGTTTTCGAGGCCTATATCGTTGAGGAATACCGTGAGGACGTGGAATAATGGCAGGATTTAAGCTCAATCGAACCAGCGAGGACCTTCGGCGCGAGCTGATGGATATCCTCCGTAATATGAAAGACCCCCGGGTCTCCGGGGGCATGGTCAGCATCGTGCGCATCGAGCTGACCAACGATCTTTCCCACTGCAAAGTCTATATCAGCGCTCTGGAGGGCATGAATAAGGCCAAAGAGGCCACGAAAGTCCTCCAGAACGCCTCCGGCTTCATCCGCCGGGAAGTGATGCACCGCCTGGAGATGCGGAAGGTGCCGGAATTCCATTTCATTCCGGACGACTCCATCGAGCACAGCGCGGACATTCAGAAAATTCTGAACCAGATCGAGATCAAGGAGGCTCCTGCCGAGGAGCCGGAAGACTGAAAAGGAGGAACGGCGCGTGGAACTTTCCGTAGCGGAATGTTGTGAAAAACTCCGTCAGATGGATGACGTCGTCATTCTTTGCCACCGGAACCCCGACGGCGACACGTTGGGGTCCGGCTTTGCCCTGCGCTATATTCTGGAACAGCTCGGAAAACGGAGCCGCATCGAGTGTAACGACGAGCTTCCGAACCAGTACCACTATATGTTCCCCATCCATGGGCCGGAGGACTTCGAACCGAAATTCGTTGTCGCCGTCGATATCGCCGATGAAAAGCTGTTCGGGGAGAATCTGGAACAGTATAAAGGTAAGGTCGATCTTTGCATCGACCACCACGGTTCCAACAAGCACTACGCCAAAGACTGGCTGGTAAGAAGCGACGCCGCGGCCTGCGCCGAGATCATCGAGGATATCTGCTACGGCTTTGAGGACGTCATTCTGACGAAGCGCATCGCCGATTGCATCTATACCGGCGTTGCCACCGACACCGGGTGCTTCCGCTATTCCAACACCACCGGCCACAGCCATTCCGTCGCCGGAAGGATGATCAAAGCCGGATGCGATTTCGCCATGATCAACCGGGTGATGTTCGAGCTCAAATCCCCGTCCCGGATCGCCATGGAAAAAGAGGTCCTCAACACCATTGAGTACCATTTCAACAAGCAGTGCGCCCTGGTTTACATCACGCAGGACATGATGGAGCGCACCGGCGCTTTGGATTCGGAACTGGAAGGCATCGCCGCCATTCCGAGGCAGATCGAGGGCGTCGAAGTCGGCGTTACCATGCGGGAAGAAGCCAACGGCGAATTCAAGATCTCCCTTCGCACCGGCGATCTGGTGGACGCTAGCGTCATCGGCGCGCGGCTTAACGGCGGCGGTCATCGCTGCGCCGCCGGCTGCAACGTGGCCGGTGACCTTGACGAGGCGAAAAAAATCATTCTCGACGCGGTAAAACAAAGCCTTGTGCTTTCGGAGAACGAGAAATGAACGGGATCCTTCCCGTGGACAAACCGGCGACGTTCACGTCCTTCGACGTGATCGGAAAGCTCCGGGGCGTGACCCATACCCGAAAAATCGGCCACTCGGGGACGCTGGACCCGATGGCGACGGGCGTTCTGCCTCTTTTCTTCGGCGACGCGACGAAGGTCTGTTCCGTTCTTCCCGACGAGGACAAGACCTATGTTGCCGAGGCAAAATTCGGCGTCACGACGACGACGGAGGACATGACCGGCGAAATTCTGACCGAAACGAAGTCCCACGTCACCGAGGCGGCGTTCACGGCGCTCTTTCCGGATTTTATCGGTGAGATCGAACAGGTGCCGCCGATGGTCTCGGCGGTCAAGATCGGCGGAAAGCCCCTTTATGATCTGGCCCGGAAGGGGATCGAGATCGAGCGGCCTTCCCGGACGGTCGTCATTTATGACATTCGTCTTTTATCCTTTGACGAAAAAGCGCAGACGGCAAAGATCGAAGTTTTCTGCGGCAAGGGCACCTATATCCGGACACTTATTGCCGACATGGGGAAAAAACTGGGCTGCGGCGCTGCCATGGGGACTCTTCGCCGGACGAAAGCCGGCGGCTTTACGCTTTCGGACTGCCTGACGCTGGACGAAGTCATTGAGAAGATGGCCGACGGAACGCTGGAAAGTTTTCTGCTTCCCGTGGAGCGGCTTTTTGAGGATTGCCCGAAACTGATTTTGGACAACGCCTTTGATGAAAAGCTATACCGCAACGGCGTGCCGCTGGAACTTCAGAAACGGGGTTTAGGCGGCGTTCCCGGAACGGTTGCCGTCTATAACAAAGCCGGCGAGCTTTTGGGACTTTCCGAAATGGACGAAGAAAAAAACGAGCTTACGCTGATCAAACTCTTAAAATCTTATAACAAATAAAAAAACCGACCGAAAAGCTTTCGGTCGGTTCGTTTTTTTATGGGAATTTTTTCAAATCTGATAGCTTTCGACCCGGTGAATAAGCTTTACGTCCACCAAAGCGTCGATTTTTATGCCGTCGGGGGTATATTCCTCGCTGAAGACCCTGCCGTTTTCCCGCAAAAGAGCGGGGAGAGAGCCTTCGGTATAGGGAATCAGAAGGAGCATCCGCCGTTGGCTCGGCGGCAGCATTTTTTCGATTTTATGAAGCATTTCGTCCAGGCCTTCGCCGGTCACGGCGGAAACCAGAACGCAGTCGTCGGTGGCGATAGGGCGGGGGCCTTCGACCTTGTCGATTTTGTTGAGCACGTTGAGCATCGGCGTTTTGTCCGCGCCGAGACTTTGGAGCAGTTCCCGGGTGACGGCGGTCTGAGCGTCGGCTTCGCCGCTCGAAACGTCGCAGACATTGAGCAGAAGGTCGGCCTGCACCGTTTCCTCCAGGGTGGATTTGAAGGCTTCGACCAGATGGTGGGGAAGGCGGCGGACAAAACCGACGGTATCAATGAGCAGAATGCTCCGCCCGTCGGGAAGTTCCAAAGCCCGGGCCGTCGGGTCAAGGGTGGCGAAAAGCTTATCCTCCATCAGAACGCCGGCGTCGGTGAGACGGTTGAGCAGCGTCGATTTGCCGACGTTGGTATAGCCGACGATGGCGGCGGTGACAACGCCCTCTTTTTTGCGGTGGTTCCGGATCAGTTCCCGGTTGGCAGAAAGCTCTTTGAGCTTTTCCTCCAACGACTCGATGCGGCGGCGAATGTGGCGGCGGTCGCTTTCCAGTTTGGATTCACCGGGACCGCGGGTGCCGATCCCGCCGCCGAGACGGGAAAGGTTTTTGCCCATGCCTTCAAGCCGGGGCAGGCGGTATTTATATTGCGCCAGCTCCACCTGGAGCCGTCCGGCCCGGCTTTGAGCACGGGCGGCAAAGATATCCAGAATGAGCATGGTGCGGTCAATGACGCCGCAGCCGGTGGCTTCCTCGAGGTTCCGGATGTTGGCGGCGGTCAGCTCGTGGTCAAAAATCAGAAGGTCCACGTCCTCCGCCTCGACGAGAGCACGAATTTCCTCCAACTTGCCGCGGCCGATGAGGGTGGCACGGTCATATTCCGGGCGGCTCTGGATCACTTTGGCGACCACTTCGGCGCCGGCGGAAAGGGCCAGTTCCGCAAGTTCCTCAATGGAAACTTCGGCGTCCCATTCGCCGCAGTCGGCGGCGACCAGAATGGCGCGCTGTTTGCGTTCTTCGTTTTCAAACATAAAATTCTCCTAAAAAGTCCCGCAGACCGAAGGGCCTGCGGGTCATGGTCAGAAATCAGCGGAGATAGGTGATCGTATCTTCCAGAGGACGGCGCTTTTTGGCGCGGATCTCGGGATCGGCCGGATAGCCGACGGCGACGATCAAAGCGATCTTTTTGGGGCTCGGGATGCGGAATTTCTCCTTGAGCTTTTCTTCGTTGAAGCAGCCGAGGATGCAGGTGCCGAGACCCTGTTCGGTGGCTTCGAGGCAGAAGTTCTCGAGCATGAGACCGATGTCGAAATGACGGAAATCCTTCCACGCGCCGGGAATGCTTGCCGGGATGTCGGCGTGTTCCTGGGTGACGATGACGAAGGCTTTGGCTTCGCCGACCCATTTGTTGACGGTTTCGGTGCGGATGAATTCGGCGGCGGTGGCCGTCGTTTCCGGCGTGTTGCAGACGAAGAAATGATAGGGCTGGGTGTTGCAGGCGGAAGGAGCCAGCGAAGCGGCGCTGATGCAGGCGACGAGCTTTTCGTCCTCCACCTTTTTATCGGCAAAATGGCGGCAGCTCTGGCGCTGCTGCATGATTTTTACAAGTTCGGTCATGAAAATTCCTCCTTTTGGTTTTCAAGAGTCCTTATCCATTGTAACACAAAGCGTTTCCGGTTGCAAGAAGGGAAAAATCAGGAGAGCATGATCTCCCGGGCCAGATCGCTGATCTCGGCGGTCTTGTGACTCGCGACAAAGTCGGAAGGGATCACGCCTTTGATGGTGAAATCGACGTCATGGCAACGCCAGAACGGGCTTTTCAGAACCTTTTCGGCACCGGAAATATGGGCGACGACCACCGGCGCTTCGCCCTTTTTGGCGATCCGGAAGGCGCCGTGACGAAATTCCTGCAAGTTGCCGTCCTTCGTGATCCAGCCTTCGGGGAAAATGCCGATGGCGCAGGTGCCGTTTTGGAGAAACTCGCCGGCCTTGTTGATGGTGCGAAGGGCCTCGCGGTTGTTGTCCCGGTCCAGCGCCAGGCAGAGCGTTTTATAGAGAAATTCTTTCGCCAGCGGGTAGGAATAGTTTTCTTTGCGGCTGATGAAGGCGATGTGATATTTTTGCAGAAGAACGATAGCGATGGCGGGATCGATCCACGAGATGTGGTTGGAAACCAGAAGAAAGCGGCAGTCCTTCGGCAAAAGTTCCTTCTGATGGAAATGAAAACGGACGTTGACGATTTTTAAGAACAGATAGGCCGTTTCCACGAGGACCCGGTAATAAAAGCGGTCCTGCTTATGGATGGGTTTGTCCGGATGGACAAAAAACGAAAGAAAAAGGCAGAACAGGAGGTGGCCGATGACAAAAAGATCGAACACCAGAAGACCGATGAGAATGGCTAAAATCCACCAATACCAGTGGGCGAAAAAGCCATAGGTCACCGCCGCCGAAAAAGCGATAAAAAGACTTAAGATCACAAAAAGATAGTACAGCATTTTCTCACCACAAAACAAAAATTCCCGCCTTTAGTATAACCAAAAAGCGGGAAAAAGTCAAATTGCGCAAAAAAAGACGGGGCCAAAAGCCCCGTCTTTTCTATTCTGAAAATTCAGAAATCAGGCATGTTTGTGATAGCCGTCATACTCTTTGAGGAAGCCGTACTTGAAGCCAAGGACGTTTCCTTCATCGTCAGCAGCGGTCTTGATCGCGAAGGTGTTGATAGCGTCTTCAACGGTCATGGCGTTGTCAATGATGTACTGGAGCTGAGCATCGTTGTCCTCGTTCTTGAAGAGTTTCTCTTCATCTTTGCCGAGGAGCATGGTGGCGTTGCTGTTGCGGAGACCGCGGAGACCGTTCTCTTCACGACCCTGGAGGAGGTAAAGGGTATCGCCGGCGGCGTCAGCTTTAGCAAAGTCATAGCCGAGGGTGTCTCTCTCATAGATGGCGATTTCGGAGATAACGCCGCCGCCATCAGTGACTTTACGGGAAGCACGGTTGAAGCAGATAACAGCTTTCAGAGTTTCGAACTCGGTGCAGAAGTTGTAGTCACCGGTGGAATCCATGAAGCCGGCGATCGGGCCATGGTTGTTGTATTCCGGAGCGATGGCGTTGGTAACAGCGATAACTTTGCCGATACCCTGGGTCTGGGCGCCTTCAGGACGATCCATCTTGGTCCAGGAACCGTCGTCGTTGGCATACCAGCCGCAGCCGTTCTCATAATCGTAAGCGTTGACATATCTGCCGTCCTCGCCAAGAACGTTGGTCATAGCGAGCATACCGGTGCAGTACTCATGGAGGCCCCAAACGTCGATAGCGGCGCGGATCGGGTCAGTGGCGGAAGCGGAGCATACCCAAACGTCGATGCCGTTTTCGTCAAGAACTTTCCAGAGTTCGTTGATGTTCTCAGAAACCTGAGTACCGGAAGTCCAATCGTAGGTGACAACACCGACTTTGGATTCGATGTCAGCAGGGGTCTCCCAATGCTCGGTAGTGGTTTCAAGAGCTTTGTATTTGCTGTGGGAAGCGTAAGCAAGATCGTAAACTTCCTGCTCGTTCATGCCGGTGAACCAGTAAAGGACCCAAGGATAGGCGACAGAAGCGGATTCTGCGTCATAAACAAGGTCATACATGGCGCGCATTTTGGTGGCGAATTCAGCCCACTGAGGATCAGCCTGGATCTCAGCCTGGCCGGCTTCGTCAAGACCAGCGGCGGTGAAAGGACCATACTGCTCATAGAGGTAATCATAAGCAGCGGTGATGTCAGCGACCCAGTCAGCGTAGGAGCCATTGCCGTAACCGAGGTCAGTTCTGTCTTCGTCATGATCGCCGATTTCGGTGAAGAGGACGTCAGCGAGCTGTTCCGGTTTGATTTCGAAGGCCATGACCTGAAGCTGATAGACAGCGAGCTGCTCTTCAACGTCGAAGATGGAGCAGGTGTTATCGAAATCGAAAACAGCATAAGTATCTTCTTTGTAGTTTTCGGAATCGATACCGTAGGTGGCTACCATGTCGTTGATGCCGGCTTTGACATCATCGGCCCAGTCTTTGTGCTCAAGGCGAGCGTGGGTTTCGGGTTCTTCGGGCTCAGTCGGTTCGGCGGGCTCAGTGGGCTCAGTGGGCTCGGTGGGTTCTTCGGCAGGCTTATTGCAAGCCGCGAAAGAAAGAACCATGACAAGAGCGAGAAGCAGTGCGAGAAGTTTCTTCATAATAACACTCCTTACATTTTTCTGTGTTTCTACACTTCTTTTTCTGAGTACGGCAATAGCCATACTTCACAGGTATCATACTATTTTTTATAAGAAAAGTCAACAATTTTAACAAGATTGTAACCAATATTCTTTTTGTCTTGAAAGAAATCCTTCAAAACGGAGAAAAAGCGACTGGTGACAGAAAAAGAAAAAATTCATTTTCTGTTCATTGTCAACGCCCTATATAATGTGGTAAAATAGAAACGAAAGGAGGCGGTCCCCATGAAACGGATCCTGGCGCTGGCGCTTATTTTCACGCTTTTGCTTTCCGGCTGCGGAAAAACAAAAACGCTGGGTTTTGATATTCCGAGGGGCGTTACCTCCTTCGATCCGCAGGTCGCCAACGGCGATTCGGAATTTGTCATTATTAAAAACTGCTTCCGGGGACTTCTGGACAAGGACGAAAGCGGCGCTCTCATTCCCGGTGTGGCGAAGGAATATAAAGTTTCCGACGACGGCCTTATTTATACCTTTTATCTGGAAGAGGACCTTTTCTGGAACGACGGCGAAACGCCCCTTCTGGCGGATGATTTCGTTTTCGCCTTCGAGCGCCTCTTCCGTCCGGAAACGGCGGCGCCCTCCCGCAGTGACTTTTTCCATATTCTCAACGCCGAAAAGGTGCTGAAAGGCGAAAAAAGTCCTTCGTCCCTGGGGGTTCGGGCGGTGGACGATACGACGCTTGAAATTACCCTTCAATCGCCGGACCCGTTTTTCCTTTCCCGACTGACAACGGCGGCGGCCATGCCCTGCAACCGTGCGTTTTTTGAAAGCACCAAGGGACGCTACGGTCTGGCGTTGGCCTATACGCTTTTTAACGGCGCTTATTATGTGCGGCGGATCAACAACACGAGCTACGTCCTTTCGCCCAACGAGCAGAGCCCCGTCGCCAACACCAAATACGAGAATATCTATCTTTTCGTCAAGGACGACCCGAAAGCGGAAGCGGTCTCCCGCCTTCGGGAGGAGATCGTTGACGCGGCGGTCCTTCGTCCGGAGGACAAAAAGACGCTGGAAAGCGAAGGCTTTACGATAAAAACAAGCCAGAGCACCGTTTGGGTGATGGCTTTCAACACCAAAAACGAGGTCCTTTCCAACAGCAAGATCCGGCGGGCGATCGCCTATTCCGTGGACCGTTCGGCGCTGATCGGAAAGGTCGGGGAGAATTTCCGGGCGGCGGAGGCTTTTGTGCCGCCGGCGGTGACGCTTAACGGACAAAGTTACCGGAAGACCGTCGGAAACGGGTTTTCCGGCTTTGAGTGCGACCCCAAGATCGCCTCGGAGCTTTTCAAGGAGGGCATGGCGGAACAGGAGCTTTCCCGTGTCCCGACGCTGACAGTCCTCTGTACCGAGGAATTCGTGCCGTCGATGGGCTTTTTCCAGAAAAACGTGCAGGATACGCTGGCGGTTTTCATCAACCTTATTCCGGTGACAAAGGAGGAGCTTTCCGCCGCGGTCAACGCCGGAAACTATGATCTGGCGCTTATTTCCATGACGCCGCAATATGACGACCCCAGCGCGGTCTTTTCCTTCTTTATGGACGAAAACAACGTGACCGGTTACACGAGCGGGGCGCTTTCCGAACGGGTCAAAACGGCGTCCTACCAGAAAGGACCGGAGGAACGGGCGGAACAGTACGCTCTGGCGGAGCAGCTTTTATTGCAGGATATGCCGGCGCTGCCTCTTTTCTATGAGACGTCCTATTTTGCCATGTCACCGACGATCTCGGGGCTCAACTACTCCATTTTCGGCGGTCATATCGTGTTCCGTTTCTGCCGGTAAAAAGGGATGACTTGCGCCTGAAAAAACGATTTGCTATAATAAAAAAGACAGGGAGGAACAGCCATGGTATGTAAGAATTGCAAAGCCCCGTTAGACGAAGACAGCCGGTTCTGCGGCGCTTGCGGAGCGAAAGTGGAACCGGAAACGGAACATTCCGCCGCGACGCCAAAAGACGGTGATTCTCCGTTCGCTTCCCGACCGATCCCGGCCAACGTGCCGGATCTGGATCCGACGGCGTGGATCGTTCTCTCTGTTCTGGAAATTATTTTTTGCGTGCCCACGATCCCGGGCATCGTCGGTCTGATTTTCGGAATTCTTGCCGACAGCTGTCGAAAAAACAGCGATTGGGAGGGCGTTCGCTCCAACCTGAAGGTGTGCCGTATCGCGGTCCTTATCGGGCTGGGGATCACCCTTGTCGGTCTCTTTTTCTTCGTGATCGGCGGTTTTCTGTTGGGATTTCTTTTATAAATTGTTATGATAGGGGGATAAAACCATGTTTTGTAAAAAATGCGGAGCGCCTGTTCTGGAAAATGAAAAATTCTGCGGCCATTGCGGCGCGAGAATAGAAAAAGAGGAAGCGGTCGAGGTCATCGAGGAAGTCAAAGAGGAAGCGGTCGAAGCCGCCTCGGAAGTAAAAGAGGAAGCGGTCGAGGTCGTCGAGGAAGTCAAAGAAGAAGCGGTCGAGACGGCAGCGGAGACGGTGGAGGAAATTCTTCCGGAGTGCGTTCCGGCACAGCAGGAAACGCCCTATCAACAGCCGGTCTTTGCGCCGCAGACGGCGGCACCGGAAGGTGTGTCGGTCAACGCCACCCTTTGGATCATTCTCTGCGCTTTGGAAACGGTCCTCTGCTGTTCGACTCTGCCCGGTCTTTTCGGTCTTATCTTTGCCATCATCGCCGCCACGAAAAAAGGAAAAGGCGATTGGGAAGCGGCCCGATCCAACATCAAAGCGGCCAAGATCGCTTTCTGGGTCGGCGTGGCGCTTCTGGTGCTTGGCGTGATCCTCGGTTTTCTGTTCCTCCTTTGGGGCGTTACCGGTGTGGTCTCGTTAGCCGGTGAGGCGATTTCGGATCCGTCGATGGCGGAATTCTTTAGTCAGATCGCATGAAAAAAAGAGTTTGGATCGTAGTGGCGGCGGCACTTCTGGCCGCCGCCACTCTTTTGTATCTTTATCGCACCGAGGAAGGCGCCGGAGCGGGGATCCCCTGTCTGTTCCATTTTGTGACGGGGTGGTACTGTCCCGGGTGCGGCGCTTCCCGGGCTCTTCGGTCCTTACTGCATTTGGATTTCGGGCAGGCTCTTCGTTATAACGCTCCGTTTACCATAGCGGCACCGTTTCTCGGGATCTACGCGCTTTCGCTTTCGGTGAGTTTTGTCCGCTTCGGGGAGGATCGAGTATCCCGGCATATCCCGTGGACGCCGGTGGTGATCTTCGCGGTGCTTTGCCTTTTTTACGGCGTTTTGCGAAATCTGTCCGCTTTTGCTTTTCTCGCTCCGACGACAATTTGAGCAATTTTGGTTGACAGAGGCGGAAAAGTATTCTATAATAGCGTCGATAACTGAATATACGTTGTTTCACGGTTGCGCTTGCATCAATAAGGAACACGGTGGAAATCCGTGACTGCACCCACAGCTGTAAATACGGACGGAAAAGCGAGAAAGCCACTGCTTTTTGGCGGGAAGGCGAGCTTTTTCGGATGAAGTATGAGCCAGAAGACTTGCCGGGAAACGTCGCTTTTGAAAATTCATTGGGAAAAAGGGTGGATTTCGGCAATACGGTAGCAAAGCCCTTCCGAACGGAGGGCTTTTTCTTTTTGGAGAAAGAGGGATCTGTTTTGAAAAAAATTCTGGCACTGGTTTTGTGCGCGGCGCTTTTTCTGACCGCCTGCTCGTCCGATCTTCCGAACGAGGGGATCAGCGGCTTTGACGATTACCGCAAGGAGCTTTCGGCGGAGGAACTGGAAAAGGCTATGGAAAACGCGAAAAAGGCGGAAAACGCCGATGAGACGGTCTGCACCGTGACGATCGTCTGCAAAACCGCTTTGGAAAGCGGAAAACTGAGCGATACCATGCTCTCTCTGCTTCCGGCGGACGGGGTCCTTCTGGATCACTACGCGGTGCCTTATCAGAAGGGCGACAGCGTTTTTGACGCCATTGCCAAGGCCATTCGGGAAAACAAGATCCACATGGAATACAGCGGCACGAAAACGGTGCTGTATATTGAGGGGGTCGCCAACCTCTATGAATTTGATTGCGGCAGTCTTTCCGGCTGGATGTACCGGGTCAACGGTTGGTTCGCCAGCTTCGGCATGGGACAGTATCCGCTGAGCGGCGGCGATTCCATTGAGCTTATCTATACCTGCGACCTCGGCGACGACATCGGGGACAATTATCTCGGATAAAAACGACAATAAGGGGAAACCACATGAACGAAAACGAAAGGAAAACCGAATCGGGGCTGGCGCTGTACCATCCGTTGGTCAGTTTCAGCTATTTTGCGGCGGTCATCGCGGGGACCCTTCTTTTTGTGCACCCGATTTTCGGGGCGCTTTCCCTTTTTACCGCCGTACTCGGCTCGGCGTTCCTCAACGGGAAAAAGGCCTTTAAGGCAACGCTGAGTTTCGGCGTGCCGATGTTCCTTTTCATCGTTTTGGCAAACCCTCTTTTTAACCATCGCGGAGCGACCATCCTCTTTTATCTGCGGGACAACCCCGTGACGTGGGAATCTTTTCTTTACGGACTGGTTTCCGGCGCGATGATGTTCGCGGCGGTGGTATGGTTCACCTGTTATAACACGGTGATCACCTCGGACAAATTCCTTTATATTTTCGGGAAAATTCTGCCTTCGGTGGCGCTCATCGTCAGCATGACCCTTTCGCTGATCCCGAAGATGTTTTCACAGATCAAGGTCATCGCTGACTGCCAGCGGACCATGGGGCTCGATTGGAAAAGCGGCGGCATCAAAGACCGGCTTCGGGCCGGAAGCCGCATCCTTTCCATTCTGGTCAGCTGGGCGCTGGAGGACGCCGTCACCACGGCGGATTCCATGCGCTCCCGTGGTTACGGACAGCATAAACGAAGCAGTTTTTCCATTTTCCGCTTCGGAAAGCGGGACGGCGTTCTGCTTACGGTCGTTCTGCTGCTTCTGGCGGCGGAGATTTTCGCTTATATTAGCGGGCGGGGGACCATGACGTTCTTCCCCTTCGCCGTCTGGCGAAAGCCGGATCTTTGGGACTGGCTTTTGTACGCGCTGTTCTTCGCGTTAGGCGTTCTGCCGTCGATCTTACAATGGAAGGAGGACCGGAAATGGAAACAATTACAGTGAAAAATTTCAGTTTTACCTATGCCCTTCGGGAAGAACCGGTCCTTCAGGACCTTTCGTTCACCGTAAACGAGGGCGACTTTATCGTCGTCTGCGGTCCGTCCGGATGCGGAAAATCGACCCTTCTCCGAAGCCTTAAACCACAGCTTCGGCCCTTCGGAAAAGCGGAAGGCACCGTCGAGTTTGAGGGAAGGCCCCTTTCGGATTATTCCGACGCGGAAACGGCGGCCGAGATCGGCTTTGTGATGCAAAGCCCCGACGCTCAGATCGTCACCGACAAGGTCTGGCACGAACTGGCCTTCGGGCTTGAAAACCTCGGCGTGGAAACGCCGGTCATCCGAAGCCGCGTCGCCGAGATGGCCAACTATTTCGGCATCCACAACTGGTTTCGGAAAAAGACCGCCGAGCTTTCCGGCGGCCAGAAACAACTTTTGAACCTTGCTTCCGTCATGCTCATGCAGCCGAAGCTTCTGATTTTGGACGAGCCGTCGAGCCAGCTCGACCCCATCGCCGCCCGGGAATTCCTGGAGAACGTGCGGAAAATAAACCTGGAGCTCGGCACCACCGTCATCATCACCGAGCACAACCTCGAGGACGTTTTCGGCTTCGCCGATAAAGTCCTTCTGATGGAAAAGGGAAAGATCGTCCGCTATCTGCCGCCGCAGGAGATGGCGCAGTATCTGGCACAGAATGAGCACGAGGGAATGTATAAAGCTCTTCCGACGCCGGCGAGAATGTACGGAACGGTGCTCAAAGGGCAGTGCCCGTTGAGCATTGTCGAGGGACGGAACTGGTTCAGCCAGCAAATGAAGGGAAAAACAGCACCGAGCCCGATGCTCACCGAAAACGAGCGACCGAAAGAAAAGACCATCGACGTTTCGGAGGTTTGGTTCCAGTACGAAAAAGGCGGCCAGCCCATTTTGCGGAACGTCAGTTTTTCCGTCAGAAAGGGCGAAGTCTGTTCGATCCTCGGCGGCAACGGCTGCGGAAAGACGACGACCCTTTCGGTGATCTCACAAAAAAATAAATACGAGCTCGGGACCATCACCGTTTCGGGCAAGGATCTGAAAAAATATAAAGGCACCGAGCTTTTTGAGCGTAACATGGCGGTGCTTCCGCAGAACCCCCAATCCATTTTCGTTTTTGAGACCCTTCGGCAGGACCTCGAAGAAGCGCTGAAGGTCCGGAAATTCGGGGAGGAGGACATCAAGGAGCGGGTGCGCCTCGTTTCGCGGATGCTCTCTTTGGAAAAGCTTCTGGATCGGCATCCCTATGACCTTTCCGGCGGTGAGATGCAGAAGGCGGCGCTGGCGAAAATTTTGCTTCTGGAACCGAAAATCCTGCTTTTGGACGAGCCGACGAAGGGCATGGACGCCCTTTCCAAAGAGAACCTCGGGAACATCCTTCGGGGACTTGCCGCCGACGGCGTTTCGGTTCTGATGGTCACTCACGACATCGAGTTCTGCGCCAAATATTCCGACCATTGCATGCTCTTTTTTGACGGCTACATTGTTTCGGAAGGGTCGCCGAAGAAGTTTTTCTCCGAAAACAGCTTTTATACCACCTCGGCGAGCCGTATGACCCGCCACCTGGTGCCGAATATCATCACCTGCGAAGAGGGGGAAGCGCTTTGTCGAAACCTCTTCTGAAAAACTACCGGACAAAAGCGCTTTTTGTGTTGGTGTTGGCGCTGTTTCCGGCGCTTTTGGTGCTTTTTGTCCGTTCCGGAAGCAAAAATTACGCCCTTCTGAGCTTTTTGATGGTGGTTTTGGCGCTGGTGCCCTTTCTGATGCTTTATGAGATGAAAAAACCGCAGGCCAGGGAATGGGTGCCGCTGGCGGTCATGGCGGCCATTGCCGCCGTCGGTCGGGGCGCTTTCGCCATGCTGCCCCATTTTAAGCCCGTTTCCGCCATCGTCATCATCACGGCCATGGTTTTCGGGCCGGAGGCCGGGTTTCTGACCGGCGCCGTTTCGGCGCTGGCGTCGAACCTCTTTTTCGGTCAGGGACCGTGGACGCCGTGGCAGATGTTCGCTTGGGGACTGATCGGTTTTCTCGGCGGCCTCCTTGCCCGGTACGGACTTTTGAAAAAGAAATGGCAGCTTCTCGTCTTCGGAATGCTGACCGGCTATATCTATGGTTGGATCCTCAACATCTGGACCGGTACGGGTTTTACCGGAGAACTCAACTGGGGCAGCTATCTTGGCCTTTGCGCCACGAGCTTTCTCACCGATTCCATCCACGGCGTTTCCACCGTGGTCTTCCTCTGGCTTTTAAGCGATTCCTGGGGCGCGAAATTGCGCCGGGTCAAATATAAATTCGGCATTTTAGCGGAATAAAAAAACGGGCAGGAAAGTTCCTGCCCGTTTTTTATTGGGTAAAATGGCGTATTTTGTTTACAAAAAGGAATATTTGTCAGCTTTTATACTTTAAGGAAAGAGCTTTTTCAAAAATCGGCGCCAAAAGGACGGCAACGGCAACGGCAAAGACGGCGTTGACGCCGGAGGTGAGGAGCTTGGTGCCGCAGGCGGAAAGAGCCGCCGCGGCTTCGCTTCCCGCTAAAAGAAGGGTGATAAAGGATTTGGAAAGGGTCAGCAAAAGATAGAGCAGGGAACCGGAGGCGGCGGCCAAAAGATGGCGTTTCGGCGTAGGGGCTTTGTCGTTCTGGTTGGCGATGGCGCCGCAGACAAAGGCCATCAGAAAGAAAAAAACGAAGGTAAAAGGGGCGCTGGGCGCGAAGACCGGATCGGTGAGGTCAAAGAGCATGGAACCGATCCCGGCGGCAAGGCCGCCTTTCATTTTGCCGAACAGAATGCCACCGAGAAGACAGACGGCGTTGCCGGTTTTCAGCATGGTGGCGCCGGCCGGCGTCGGGATGGGACCGATTTTGAGAAAATAGGTCGAAACGAAGACCAAAGCGGCGAGAACGCCGATTTCACAAAGATCCCGCACGGAAAACTTTTTCAAAAAGGTCCCCTCCTTTCCTCGAAATACCGGTTTTATTATAACCGTTTCCCGGGGATTTCGCAACAAAAGGGCGATGGGAAAGCGGCGGCGGGGTCTTGGTAAAAACAGCGAAAACGGCGGTTTTTCGAAGCGGAAATTCGGCGGAAAAACCGAAGAAAAACCGAAGGGAAAACGGATGGGAGCAACAAAGCGAAAATTCTGACGGAAGAATGGGAGGAAAAAGCGGTGGTCTTTGGCGAAAAAGCCGAAAAATTCCGCCTTTTCAAAAAAGCCGTCCTATGGTAAAATAAAAGCGGAAAAATAAGGGAGGGAATCGGTATGAACGAGGAGACCATCAAAAAAGTGTTGCAGTTTCGGGATGAGAGGAACTGGCGGCAGTTCCATAACCCCAAAGATCTGGCGCTTTCCCTTTCTCTGGAAGCGTCGGAGCTTCTGGAGGTGTTCCAATGGAGCGGGGACGATCTTTTCTGCGAGGGAAAGAAGGACAAGATCAAAGAGGAACTGGCCGATGTTCTGATGTACGGAATTTATATGGCGGACGCCTGCGGGTTGGATCTTGACGAGATCGTGCTTCAAAAGCTTTCCCGCAACGAGGAAAAATATCCGGTGGAAAAGGCTTTCGGCAAAAAAGAGAAATACACGGAGCTTTCCAATTCTTAAATCTTCGTTAACTTTTCAAAATTCGTTTGCAATATCGAAGGCCCTTTGCTACACTATATTCATAGAAATTCGCCCTTGGAAGGAGCCGATAAAAGACTATGGCCGATCTTCGACTGGAAAACGTAAAGAAAATTTTCCCCTGGGACAGTCCCGCTGAAAAGAAAAAGGCGATGGAAGGTTCCGCCAACCTGGAATATACCGAAAAAGGCGTTGTCGCCGTCAAAAATTTTGACCTCACCGTCGCCGACAAGGAGTTTATCGTTCTGGTCGGACCCTCCGGCTGCGGAAAATCCACCGTTTTGCGGATGATCGCCGGTTTGGAAGAACCGACGGAGGGGAAAATCTATATCGGCGGGGAACTTGTCAACGACGTGACGCCGAAGGAGCGGGACATCGCCATGGTGTTCCAGAACTACGCCCTCTATCCCCACATGACCGTCTATGAAAACATGGCGTTTTCGCTTAAAATGCGGCACACGCCGAAAGCGATCATCGACGAAAAGGTGCGGGAGGCCGCCGAGATCCTCGGCATCACCGAATATCTGGACCGCAAGCCGAAGGCCCTTTCCGGCGGACAGCGTCAGCGGGTCGCCATCGGTCGGGCCATCGTTCGGGAACCGAAGGTGTTTTTGATGGACGAACCCCTTTCCAACCTCGACGCGAAGCTTCGGAACCAGATGCGGACGGAGATCATCAAGCTTCGCCGCAAGGTCAACACCACCTTTATTTACGTCACCCACGACCAGACCGAGGCCATGACCCTCGGCGACCGGATCGTTATTATGCGGGACGGCATCGTTCAGCAGTCCGGTACGCCGCAGGAGGTTTTTGATAGACCGGCGAACCTTTTTGTGGCCGGGTTCATCGGAACGCCGCAGATGAACTTTTTTAACGCCCGCCTTGTAAAGCAGGACGGCTATTCCGTTCTGCTGGACGGAAAACTGATCCCCCTTTCCGAGGAACTCAATGAGCGCCTTTCGGAAAAGAACGTGCCGGACAGGGACGTTGTCGTCGGCATCCGTCCGGAGCACCTGACCCTTTCGGAAAGCGGTCTTTCGGCGGTGGTGGACGTTTCGGAAATGATGGGTTCGAGCTTCCATATCCACGCGAAAATTGCCGGAACGGAAGCGGTCGCCATTGTTCCCGACGGCGGCGACCACGGGGATTTTGTTCCCGGAAGGGAGCTTCACTTTACCTGCGACGGCAAACGGATCCACCTTTTTGACGGCGCTACCGGGGAAAACCTGGTTTGGTGAAGGAAGGGAAAACATTGCGAAAGAAAATGATTTTTTTGGCGTTAGCGGCGACGCTTGCCGTCGCTTTGGCGGGATGCTCTTTGGTGAAACCGGAACCGGAAGCCATAGCGCCGGAAGAACCGGTGTTGGAAGAACCGGAAGAATCCACCGACGTTGTCGGTTTTTATGTCTGTGAAGAGCCCGGTTTCGGCGGCGATTTTACCATTACCCTTTATGAGGGCGGCCGGTTTTGCTACTATGAAGGCGCTTTCAGCAGTTATATCGGCACCGGGGAATGGACCTTTGACGGAGAGACGGTGACCCTTTCAGAGGGGCTCGATACGTTCCCGAGCAGTACGTTCGCGGAGAGAAGTCTTGTTTTTACGACGGACGGAGAGAACCTTATTTTTGACAAAGAAAAATCGGCCCGCTTCCTTTATATGGATTTAGAAGACGGCGTAAAATTTCTTCGGAAATCGGAAGGGGAGGAGAGCACCGTCTGGAGGTTCGACCAGGGACCTTTTATTCAGGACGTAGATTTTAAGGCGCAGGTGATCCGGACCAACGGTTACCATGAGGGAGAAAGCTATCCGAAGGTCTTATGGATCACGAGCGCCGAGGAACTGAAGGCTTATTACGAGCAGAACAAAAATAAATACGTTTTCGGCGTCTGGGGAGACACGGAAGACCCGATGGATGGGTTTGCCGCCGCCGTAAGCGGCTATGACGAAACGTTCTTTGAGGAGAACGATCTGATCCTGGTCGTTTTGGAGGAAAGCAGCGGTTCCGTTCGCCATGAGGTGACCGCCCTCCGGCTCTATGCCTCGATCCTTGACCGGGTGCCCTATTTCATCGAGCCGGAGATCACAAAGATCGTTCCGGAGGTGGGTACCTGCGACATGGCCCAGTGGCATATCATTATCGAGGTCAGCAAGGAATACGGAAGCGAGGTATCCGATCTTCAGACCCCACGTTTTCGATTGATCGACTGAAGGGAGAAGCCCGGCGTTGCCGGGCTTCCTTTTTTTCTTGCTTTTAGAGGAAAAAGCGATATAATAGAAAACGGAAAAAGCCGAAAAGGAGTATTGCCATGACCGAACAGGAAACCTATCTCGCTTGGAAAGCGTTTATCAGGGACGAGGAGCTTTGCGCCGATCTTGCGCAGATCGAGGGAAACGAAGCGGAGATCTTTGACCGGTTCTATCGGAACCTCAGTTTCGGGACCGCCGGACTTCGGGGCGTTCTCGGCGCCGGAACGAACCGCATGAATATCTATACCGTCCGGCAGGCGACGCAGGGTCTTGCCGATTACCTTCTTTCCCAAAAGGAGGCGCCCTCTGTCGCCATCGCCTATGACACCCGCCACAATTCGGAGCGGTTCGCCAAAGACGCCGCCTGCGTTTTGGTGGCAAGCGGGATCAAGGTCTGGCTTTACGGAGCGCCGGCGCCGACGCCGATGCTTTCCTACGCTGTGCGGGAACGGTTCTGCGACGCCGGGATCGTTATTACCGCCAGCCACAACCCGGCGAAATATAACGGCTATAAAGTCTATGGCGCCGACGGCTGTCAGATCAGCCCCGAGGTGGCCGGTGCCATCACCGCCTGTATCGAAAAAGTGGATGTTCTCCAAGGAGCGGAGCTTCGCGATTTTGACGAGTCCGTCGCCGAGAAAAAAATCATCCTTTTGCCGGACAGCTTCTGGCGGCGTTATTACGCCCGGGTCCTCAAAGAGGGCGTGGACCGTGCCCACCACTATGAAAACGACCTTTCCATCGTCTATACGCCCTTGAACGGCACCGGCGCCGTTCCGGTCGTCACGACCCTTTCCCTCGGCGGATTCGGCAACGTGGCCGTTGTCCCCGAGCAGGAACGTCCCGACAGCGCCTTTACCACCTGTCCCTTCCCGAACCCGGAGCTTCGGGAGGCGCTTTCGTTGGCTTTGAAGCAGGCGGAAAAATCCGGCGCTGACCTTGTGCTGGCGACGGATCCCGACTGCGACCGCATCGGCGTCGCCTCGAAGGAAGCCGACGGTTACCGGCTTTTTACCGGCAACGAGATCGGCGCGCTGCTTTTGGATTTCATCGCTTCGGCCCGGAAAGAGAACGGCGATTTTCCCGAAAAACCGGTGGCGGTGCGCTCGCTGGTTTCCACAAGACTGGTGGACGCCATCGCCGCTTATCACGGCGTCGAGATGCGGAAGGTCTATACCGGTTTCCGGTACATCGGCAAAGTCATCGCCGAACTGGAGCGGGCGGAGGAAGCGGAGCGGTTCCTCTTTGGCTTTGAGGAAAGCTGCGGCTATCTTTCCGGCACCTATGCCCGGGACAAGGACGGCGTGGACGCCGCTCTTCTGGTCTGCGAGCTGGCGAATTTCTGGAAATTGCGGGGAAAAACGCTGGGAGAGGCATTGGAGTCCCTTCAGGAGCGTTTTGGCTATTACCGGGATTTTCAGGACAATTTCTATTTTGAGGGAGCGACCGGCGATGAAAGGATGACCGGACTTATGGAAAGCCTTCGGGCGGAAAAACCGGCAAAGATCGCCGGGAAAGCGGTGCTTTCCGTCACCGATCACCTGCCGGAAAGCAATATGCTGGAATTTTCGCTGGAAGGCGACAGCGGCTTTATCATTCGTCCCTCCGGAACGGAGCCGAAAATCAAGCTTTATTATTCCGTTAAGGCCGAAAATCGGGAAAAAGCCGAGGTTGAGGGAGAGGCTTTACGCCTTGCCGTGACAAAGCTTCTGGGCCTTTGAAAAAATTTTTGAAAAGCGGCGTTTTTTCGGAAAAAATCACTTGCAATTCTAAAAGGTTTATGATAATATATCAATGTTAGCGCAAAAAGGACTTATTCTATAAGCTCGGAAGAAAGAGGTGACAACCATGAAAGAAGGAATTCATCCTAATTACAAACCCGCAAAAATCATTTGTGCTTGCGGCGCT
Source organism: uncultured Clostridia bacterium (assembly GCA_937906945.1). GTDB lineage: Bacteria > Bacillota > Clostridia > Oscillospirales > Ruminococcaceae > UMGS1668. The sequence continues at coordinate 39,666 of CALCUE010000045.1, forward strand.
GTCTGGGAGACCGGTTCCACCAAAGAAGATATCCACGTAGAGGTTTGCTCCAAATGCCATCCTTTCTACACTGGCCGTCAGAAACTTGTCGATACCGGTGGTCGTGTCGATCGTTTCAAAAAACGTTTTGGCATGGAATAATCAAGAAAACAAAGCCCGGCAAAGCCGGGCTTTTTTCCTATGTTTTTTCGGAGAGGAGGCACTTTTATGGCCGAATACCGCACCGTCGCCGGTTACGCTTCGGACGAGTTCACCGAGAAAAAATCCCGTTTCATCGGGCATATCGCGCCGGTTTCAACGGAGGAGGAGGCTCTTTCGTTCCTTTCCGAGATCAAAAGCCGTTATCGGGACGCTACCCATAACGTGTTCGCCTATTCGCTGAGGGAAAACCAGATCAAACGTGCTTCCGACGACGGCGAACCGCAGGGAACCGGCGGTGTTCCGGTTCTGAACGTCCTCAATGGAGCGGGGCTTGTGGACGTGTGCTGTGTGGTGACACGGTATTTTGGAGGAACGCTTCTTGGGGTCGGTGGCCTTGTCCGCGCCTATACGGAAGGCGCGAAGATCGCTTTGGAAGCCGCGACGATCCGAACCATGGCGGAAAGCGTCGATCTTCGCCTTGTGACGGACTACGGACTTTACGGAAAACTGGAATATTATTTCAATGAGCACGGGATTTTTGTGTTGAGCACGGCCTTTGAAGCCGACGTGACCGTCACGGTGCGCCTTCGGAAAGAGGAACGGGAAGCGTTTGAGCACGATATGACGGAGCTTTCAAGCGGCACCCTTCACCCGGAGAAAATAGCCGAGGGATGGAATGAAATGGCTTAAAAAGGCGGTGAAAGCGTGAACAAAGCGGTACGGTTCTGGGACCGGCTTCGACGGAAAATTCTGACCCTGGCGACGGGACGCTGTGCCTTTTGCCGGATGCCGACCCATTCCGGTTCCTGTCTTTGTGACGACTGCCGGAAAAAGCTTTTGCCGCTGGATCTGGAAATTCCCGGACGACCTTACGAAAAGGCGTTTTGCGCCTATGTCTATGAGGGCGTCGGTCGGTCGATTTTACTTCGGTACAAATTTTCCGACAACTGGGTCTATTATCTGGATCCGCTTTTCGACGGGATCTATGAAAAATATAAAAAATGCCTTTCCAGTGAAATTTTTGACGCGGTGGTGCCGGTTCCGGCGTATCGGAAGAAAGTGACGCACCTGACGCCGCTGGCGAAACGCTTTGGCGCCTATACGGACATTCCGTATAAACCGGAATATCTCATTAAAAAGAAGAAAACGGAAAAACAGCATCTTCTTTCAGCGGCCAGACGGCACACGAACCTCATCGGCGCGTTTTCGGCTTCCAAAGAAGTGAAAGGCAAACGGATCCTGCTTTTGGATGACATTATGACCACCGGAAGCACCGCCGCCGAATGCAGTGAAACGCTTCTCAAAGCCGGCGCCGAAGCGGTGGTCGTTCTGGCGGCGTTTCATACCATGCCGTAGAAAGAACAAAAAAGACGAATTCGGATTTTATCCGGAAAAAATCTTGATTATTCTTTTAAACCTGTTATAATAAAAACATATATTATGGGCAGAGAAAGAGAGCGCAAAGGAGGCTTCGCAAAAATCGAAGACTTTTTGCCGCACTCTTTTTTTCTGTCGAAGGGGGATTATTGTCATTGGTCTATGATGTTGCAGTGATCGGTGCCGGTATCATTGGCTGCGGAATTGCCCGTGAGCTTTCCAAAACCAATTGCAAAGCGGTTCTGATTGAAAAAGAAAACGACGTTGCCATGGGAACGACCCGTGCCAACAGCGCCATTATCCATGCCGGTTATGACCCGCGTCCCGGCACGAAAATGGCGATTTATAACGTGGAAGGAAACCGCCTGGCCGGGGACCTCTGCAAGGAACTGGACGTTCCGTTCCGCCGCTGCGGTTCCTTCGTTCTGGCTTTCAGCGAGGACGACATGGAGATTGTCAGAAAACTTTATGACCGCGGTGTCAAAAACGGCGTTCCGGATATGGTTATCCTGAACGGCGACCAGGTTCGGGAAATGGAACCCAACGTCTCCGCGGAATGTGTCGGCGCTCTCTTTGCCCATACCGCCGGTATCGTAAATCCCTGGGAGTGGGCGCTTGCCCTTGCGGAGCAGGCCGTCGATAACGGCGTCGATCTCAAGCTTTGCTATGAAGTGACCGGTATCACGAAAGAGAACGGAAACTTCATTATCACCGGCAAAGACGCCGAACCCATTGAAGCTAAATTCGTCGTCAACGCCGCCGGCGTTTACAGCGACCTTGTCGCCCGCATGGTCGGCGACGAAAGCATCACCATCGACGCTTCCCGCGGCCAGTATTATCTTCTTGATAAATCCCAGGGCAAGCTTTTTGACCACGTCATGTTCCAGTGCCCCGGTCCGCTCGGCAAAGGCGTTCTTGTCGCCCCGACGGTCCACGGCAACCTCATCGTCGGACCGGACGCCAACCCCGGTTCCGAAAAGGATGACACCTCCACCGACCGGAACGGTCTTAGCCACGTTATGGAAGCCAGCAAAAAGACCACCGGCGCCATCAATTTCCGGGAGTGCATCCGGAACTTCGCCGGTCTTCGCGCCGAGCCTCTTTCCAAAGATTTCACCGTTGGTTTCTCCAACACCGACGACCATTTCATGAACGTCGCCGGCATCAAATCGCCGGGTCTTTCCGCCGCGCCGGCTATCGCCATTGATGTGGCGAGAATGCTGTTTGAAGCCGGTGTTCCGGCTGAGCCGAAGGCCGACTATAAAGCCGCCCGCAAACACGTTCGTTTCAAAGACCTTTCCGACGAGGAAAAGGCCGCCGTCATCAAAGAAAATCCCGCTTATGGCCGTGTGATCTGCCGCTGTGAGACCATCACCGAGGGCGAGATCGTTGACGCTTTGCACGGCGCCATCGTTCCGAGAACCCTCGACGGCATCAAACGCCGTTGCAACGCCGGAATGGGCCGCTGCCAGAGCGGTTTCTGCGGACCGAGAGTTCTGGAGATCATCTCTCGCGAACTGGGCATCGACCCGACCGAAGTCCTTCTGGACAAAGAGGGCTCCTATATCCTTACCGGAAAAACCACGAAAGGAGAGTGCCGCTGATGTATTATGATTTAGTTGTTGTCGGCGGAGGTCCTGCCGGACTTGCCGCCGCGGAAGAAGCCAAACGCAACGGCGTGGACTCCATCCTTATTATCGAGCGTGACAAAGAACTGGGCGGTATTCTGAACCAGTGCATCCACTCCGGTTTCGGTCTTCACGTCTTCAAAGAACAGCTTTCCGGTCCGGAATATGCCCAGCGGTTTATTGACCGCCTTGAGGGCACCGGCATTGAGGTGAAGACCGACACCATGGTGCTCGGCATCACCCCGGACAAATCCATCTACGCCATCAGCGAAGCCGAGGGCTACGTCAAAATTGACGCCGGCGCCATCGTCCTCGCCATGGGTTGCCGCGAACGGACCAGAGGCGCCATCGCCATTCCCGGCGAGCGTCCTTCCGGTATTTTCACCGCCGGTACCGCTCAGCGTTACATCAACATCGAAGGCTATATGGTCGGTAAAAAGGTGCTGATCCTCGGTTCCGGCGATATTGGCCTTATCATGGCCAGAAGAATGACCCTTGAAGGCGCGGAAGTCAAAGCCGTCGTCGAACTGATGCCCTATTCCAACGGTCTCAAACGGAACATCGCCCAATGCCTGGACGACTATGGCATTCCGCTTTATCTCAGCCACACCGTCACCGACATCAAAGGCGAAAACGGCCGTCTTTCCAAAGTCATCGTCAGCAAGGTCGATGGCTTCACCCCGATCCCCGGTACGGAGATCGAGTTTGACGTCGATACCCTGCTTCTTTCCGTCGGTCTGGTGCCCGAAAACGAGCTGACCAGAAACGCCGGTATCGAGATCGACAAACGCACCAACGGCGCCATTGTCAATGAAAACATGATGACTTCCGTCGATGGTATCTTCGCCTGCGGCAACGTCCTCCACGTTCACGACCTCGTTGACTTCGTCACCCATGAGTCCGAAAACGCCGGTAAAGCCGCCGCCGCTTATCTGAACGCGAAAAAAGCCGGTACCACCGAAGAAGCGGAAGCGCCGATCAACCTTGTCAACGGCGATTTCATCGGCTATACCGTGCCGCAGAAAGTTACCGTTTCCAAAGTGGATAAATTCATCGAAGTGCTGTTCCGTGTCCGTGCCGTGCTCAAAGACGTCAACGTTGTTGTCAAATGCGGCGACAAGGTGCTCATGAGCAAGAAACATGACCAGATGCTTCCGGCGGAGATGGAAAAACTCATCATCCCGAAGAAAATGCTGGAAATGGCCGAAGGAAAAGACATCGAGATCTGCGTAGAAAAGGAGGCGGAATGATATGCTGAAAACCATCACCTGCATCTGCTGCCCGAAGGGCTGCCAGATCACGCTGGATACCGACGCGCCGGAAGAGACCGTTAAAGGCTTCTCCTGCCCGCAGGGTCACGATTATGCCCTTTCGGAGCTCATCCATCCGATGAGAACCATCTCCTCCACTGTCGAGATCAAAGGCGGACTTCATCCGCGCATTCCGGTCAAGACCAACGGCAACATCCCGAAGGAAAAGATTTTTGAGGTCATGGACGAGATCAATAAGATCAGCGTCGAGTCTCCGGTCAAATGCGGCGACGTTCTTCTTCCGAACGTCCTCGACACCGGCATCGACATCGTCGCCTGCCGCGATATGTAAAAAAACGAAAGGCCTTCCCGACGGGAAGGCCTTTTTTCTTTCTGAAGGAGGCGTTTGGGAATGGAAAGATCGGTGCGAACTTCGGGCAAGGCGGTCGCCATCCGTGACGGAAAGCTTCTGGCGATCCGTCTTAAAGACGAGGACGGCGATTACTATATTCTGCCCGGCGGCGACAGAAGGCCTGAGAACGCCTGACGGAAACGGTGGCGAGAGAGGTGGCCGAGGAGACCGGTTTCGCCGTTACCGTCGGCGAGCTGCTTTTTGTCATCGAGGGTTCACAGGGCGAAAAAAGCCACCGGGTCGATCTGGTGTTTCGGGCCGATTATGAGGGACCGGTTTCGGTCACGCAAAAACCCGATCATCAGCAGGTGGGTGTGGACTGGCTGGACACAGCGACGCTGAACCACGCGCCGCTTTATCCCTCCAAGCTCCGCCGTCCCATCATGAATTGGGCCGAAGGAAAGGAAAAGGCGGTCTATTTGGGCGACGAATGTGTCGGCGACCCGGAAGTGACCGATTGACATTTCCGAAAAAGCCAATGAAAAAAGCATAGGGAAAAACGGCAAAAGTAAGCCGTTTGTTGTCCCTATGCTTTATTTTATATATTGTAAAATAATATAATATAAAGTATAAAAATGTGAATTTCGGTCGAAAATTTGGATCAAAGGACGAAGATGACCATAAGAACGAGCGAAAGCAAATAGAGCCCGATGGAAAGAAGAAAGAAGGGCGACAGCTTCGCTCCGGTTTCCTTTTTTCGAAACGTCTCATAGAGAAAACCGGCGGTCAGAAGTCCGACGCCCGGCAGGAAAAAGGCGATGCAGCGCAAAGCTTCCGGGGTGTTGTTTTCGATGTCTTTGACTTCGAAGAGGACGATGAAAACCAAAACACCGAGAAGAAGCAGAAGGAGAAAGGACAGTTCTTTGACGTTTTTTCGGAACCAGTTCATGGAAAGTCACCTCGCGATTTCGGGATAAAATGAAAAACGCCGGTTTTTCCGGCGTTTTTGTTATTTGGCGCTTCGGCGCAGGAATTTTGGACGGAACCAGAGAACATAGGTGCGGGTGATCTGGGTCAGGGCAAAGTCATAGACCACAAAAAGCAGATTGCCGAGACCGAGCAGGACAAGCACCGAATATTTTCCGAAATCGCCGAACTCGGTGAGGATATCCGGGATGCGGAAAATGTAAAGGATGATAAGATAGCCGAGCACAACGCAGAAATTGAAGCAGAAAAACTTGAGAACAAAAACCAGCGGCTTCCATTTGAGCTTTTCGAGCAGGAGCTTCGTGATGGGGTAATGACCGAAAAACATCACGAACATGAGCATGGCTTCCTTATCCGGCGTCATAAGAAACGACAGGATCGAAACGGCGACGTAAAGCGTGAAGGCCCAACGGGGTCTGGTCTCGACGGCGACGGAGACCATTAAAAGTCCGGCCAGCGCCGGAAGAGCGTAAGTGGAAAACGGGAACAGCCCGGTCATGAAAAGCAGGACGGTGCAGAGAGCGGCGACCACGCCGCAAAGCGCCACCTGTTGACTTCGTTTGATGGGAAACACCCTCTTTTCGTTAGCGTTGGAAGATCAGCAACAGCCACCGCCACCCCGACAGCACATGTTGAGGCAGATAAGGCTCGTGCAGCAGTCGCAGAGGTCAAAATTGCAGTAGGTCATGGGGTTTTCACCGTTTCCGTAGCCCCGGGAGGTGCCGTACTGCCGCCGGTAGGCGCACTGTTGATAGGCGCTGGCGTATTCGGCGTTGTTCGGCTCCATTTTATAGGCGATGGTAAAATGGTTCATCGCCTCGTTGAGCCAACCACGGCTGTAATAGATATGGCCTTTGAGGAAATACCATTCGGCGGTGCGCTGTGCTTCCGCCACGCCGTCGAGCAGTTCCTCCGCTTCGGCGATGCGGTTCTGCTGAATGAGGCGGCGGATGTCGGCAAAGCGGCTGTTGCCGTAATTGTAGGAGGCGCCGGAATAGGTGGAGCCGCCATAGGAATTGCCGCCGTAGCCGTTGTAGTTGTTATAGCCGGAGGAGGCGTTCCCGTAGCTTGTGTGAACGCCGGCTTTGCGGTCTTTGGTGATCTGGTCGTAGGCGGCGTTGATCTCTTTCATCTTTTCGGCGGCGACGTCGGCCAGAGGGTTGTCGCCGTACTTGTCCGGGTGATATTTCCGGACAAGGTCCCGGTAGGCCTTTTTGATTTCGTCATCGGTGGCGTTTTCCGGTACGCCGAGGACTTTATAGGGATTCTGCTCCATCGAGGTCGCCTCCTTTCTTTTTGATGATGCGGACCACTTCGGCCCGAAGACCGAGCCCGACGATATTTTCAATAAGCTCTTTGTAGGTGTAAAATTCCAACAGGGAAAGGTCGTTTTCCAGTTCCGCCGTGGTGAGGAAAAGGGAATTTTTCGCTTCGGTGACGGCGGCGTCGCCGTAGGAAAGGAACGGGTTGAAGTTGCCCTTTTTCCGGTCGTCCTCCAGGTCGTCCAGCGCGTCGCAGAGATAGACGTAACGACCGACAAGATAGCCGAAGCGGGAAAGGATCCGCTTTTTGGTGGGATCCTCCGAACGAAGGGCAAGCGCGGCGGAAAGGAATTCGGCGGTGGGTTCGGCGGCTTTGTCCGGCGACGCGCCGCTTTTTTCGGCGGCGCTTTGCGCCTCCATCATTTTCATGGCCGCTTCGTCGAGCGCCATGGCGTCAGCGTCGGAAAGCGCCTTTTTCCGGGCGCTTTTGGCGAAAGGAAAGAACAGCGCCGCGCGGAGCTTATGCCAGAAGCCGTGATCGGAAAGGTCGTCCCGCAGCTTATAATAGGTGAGAACGGTCGCCGCTTTCGCCGAAAAGGCGACGGCCTCGCTTTCGACGCAGCAGCATTGCTTTTGAAACGGATGAGCGAGGCAGGCGCAATCCTTAAACGAGGCGCAGGGCTTTTCCTCCAAAGAGATCAGAAAGAGAGCGAGGAAGGCGAAATCGTAACTGAGCGTCAGCCGGGAAAGAAGGCCGAAGCGCTTGCCCTGCTCTTTGCAAAGACCGCAATAGATCGCTTTGTAGTCGTCCATTTCCCGAAAACGCAGTTCCGGGCGGTAAGGTTTGATATAACCGAACAAGCGTGCCGCTCCTTTCCTATGTTATTCAAAGTTATTTTACACCGCTTTTGCGGAAAAAGGATGAAGAAACTGTAAAATAATCCGGAAAAACGGGACTTTTTCCGCGGACGAAAAGAAAAAAGGCTTTCCGGAAAGGAAAGTTTCCTTTCCGGAGAGCCTTTTTATGTTTCTGGCGGGATATTTTTTATTCGATGCCGAGGATGGAATAGGTGGAACGGATGATGGCGTCCAGTTGCTCCCGCTCTTCTTCAGAGACACGGAAGGCTTTCTGGGCGTGGTTGTCGGTGAAAATTCCGGACGAGGAGGTATAGGTGAGCTTTCGCCCATCGGCGAACCAGAGTTCGTAATCCGGCAGGCCGTCGTAGGGGTCGCCCCAGAGACCGTCATCATCGGCTTTTTTCAAAATCGCCTTGATCGTTTCCCCGTCTTCGCTCCGGATGCCGATGGCTTCTTTGCGATCAAAGCGGCAGAGATAGAATTCGGATTCAATGTGGCCGACAAGCTGTTTCGGTTCTTCTCCGACTTTAGGCGTATAGACGACGGGGCCTTCGGCGCTGTAGGCGACCGGTTCTTCGGGCTCTTCGGGGAGAATGGGCGTTTCCTCCGGCTCTTCGGTGGTTTCCGGTTCTGTGGGTTCTTCCGGAATTTCCGGTTCTTTTTCTTCCTCGGGGATTCTTTCCTCTCCGTCGGCTTCCTCGGCTTCGGGGGTCAAAATGATGGGATCTTCCAAAGGCAAAGCCGCTTCTTTGGCGCAGCCGGAGAACAGCAGAAGACCGAGCAGAAGGGCAAGAAGAATTTTTTTCATAGTGAACACTTCCTTAAAAAACGGCATTTGTATCATTAGTGCGGGGAAAACGGAGATTTCCTGCGCGGTCCGGAAAAATTTTCTCGTTTTTTCGAAATCTTTTAATTGTATTTTAATAGGAGCGGTGGTACAATGTAAATTGGAATATTTTCAGCCGGAGGTGCATTTTTTTGCCGCAGGACAACATCAGAAACTTTTGTATCATCGCCCATATCGACCACGGCAAATCGACGTTGGCGGACCGGATTTTGGAAAACACCAACGCGGTCGCTCCCAGGGAGATGGAGGAACAGCTTCTGGATAACATGGAGATCGAGCGGGAACGGGGCATCACCATCAAAAGCCGTGCCGTCCGCCTTCATTATACCGCCGACAACGGCGGGGAGTATATTTTCAATCTGATCGACACCCCCGGACACGTGGACTTCAACTATGAGGTCTCCCGTTCGCTGGCCGCCTGCGAAGGCGCCGTGCTCATCGTGGACGCTTCCCAGGGTGTGGAGGCGCAGACGCTGGCCAATACATACCTCGCCGTGGACCACAACCTGGAGATCGTGCCGGTCATCAACAAAATCGACCTTCCGGCAGCGGACCCGGAGCGGGTCGCCCACGAGATCGAGGATATCATCGGCATTCCGGCGCTGGACGCGCCGCGCATTTCCGCCAAGACCGGCGAAAACGTCCACGCCGTTTTAGAGGCCATTGTGGACGGCGTTCCGGCACCGGTAGGAGATGACGACGCGCCGCTCAAAGCGCTGATCTTCGACTCCATTTATGACAGCTACCGGGGCGTTATCGTCTACGTCCGCATTATGGACGGCGTTCTCCACAGCGGCGACCGCATCCGCATGATGGCCACCGGCGCCGAATTCGACGTCGTGGAAGTGGGCTATATGGGCGCGACCCGGTTGGTGCCATCCGACGAACTGCGTGCCGGTGAAGTCGGCTATATCACCGCCTCCATCAAGACGGTGGCCGATACCGCCGTCGGCGACACGGTGACGTTGGCCGAAAGCCCGGCGCCGGAGGCGCTTCCCGGCTATAAAAAGGTGCATCCGATGGTCTATGCCGGTATCTATCCGTTGGACGGCGCCAAGTATCCGGACCTTCGGGACGCTTTGGAAAAACTGACCCTCAATGACGCCTCCCTCAGCTTCGAGCCGGAGACTTCGGCGGCGTTGGGCTTCGGTTTCCGGTGCGGCTTTCTGGGACTTCTTCACATGGAGGTCATTCTGGAACGGCTCGAGCGGGAATACAACCTTGACCTTATTACGACAGCGCCGAGCGTTGTCTATAAACTTTATCTCACCGACGGTTCCGTCATGGAACTGGATAACCCCACCAACTATCCGGATCCGGCGGTCATCGAATCCACCGAGGAACCCTACGTCATGGCGACGATCTTCACCCCGACGCAGTATATCGGCAGTATTATGGATCTTTGTCAGCAGCGGCGGGGCATTTATCACGACACCCATTATCTGGAGGCCGACCGCGCCGAGGTGCGGTACGAGCTTCCGCTCGGAGAGATCATTTACGACTTTTTCGACGCCTTGAAGAGCCGGACGAGAGGCTACGCCTCCTTCGATTACGAGCCCTGCGGCTATAAAGCGAGCAAACTGGTCAAACTGGACATTCTTCTCAACGGCGAACAGGTGGACGCCCTTTCGATGATGGTCTTCGCCGAAAACGCCTATCCGAGAGCCCGGCGGATGACCGAGCGCCTTCGCGACAACATTTCCCGTCAGCTTTTCGAGGTGCCGATCCAGGCCGCCATCGGCGGTAAGATCATCGCCCGGGAGACGGTCAAAGCCCTTCGGAAGGACGTTCTGGCCAAGTGCTACGGCGGCGACATCAGCCGGAAGAAGAAACTTTTGGAAAAACAGAAGGAAGGCAAAAAGAAGATGCGCCGCATCGGTTCCGTCGAGCTTCCGAAGGAAGCGTTCATGGCGGTTCTGAAGCTGGACGACAACTGATTTTGACTTTTTGAAAAAAACTGGCTGAAAAAAAGGATTTTCGGATTTTTCGGCGTATATAAGAAATAGAAAGCGAAAAAGGAGGGAAGGCCGTTGAACTTTCGGGAAGAAGCGGAAAAACGGGAAGCGGAATTTCTTTCGCCCTACGCCGCTCTTTCGGCCAACAGCAAAGGCCGGGAAAGAGCGGTCGAACCGGACCCCATCCGGACGGATTTTCAGCGGGATCGGGACCGCATCATCCATTGTAAGGCCTTTCGGCGGCTGATGCATAAGACGCAGGTCTTTTTAAGCCCCGAAGGGGATCATTACCGTACCCGCCTTACCCATACCCTGGAGGTGGCGCAGATCGCGCGCACCATGGCGGTGGCCCTCCGGCTCAACGAAAATCTCACCGAGGCCATCGCTCTCGGCCACGATCTGGGACATACACCTTTCGGGCATGCCGGAGAGCGGGCGCTCAACGAGATCTGTCCCTTCGGATTCCGCCATTATGAACAGAGCCTTCGGGTCGTCGATTGTCTGGAAAGGGACGGCGAGGGACTGAACCTTACCTGGGAGGTCCGGGACGGCATTCTGCGTCACACGAACGGCGAACCGGCGGCGACGAGGGAAGGGCAGCTTGTCAAATTGGCCGACCATTTCGCCTATGCTCACCACGATTTTGAGGACGCCGTTCGCGCCGGCGTTCTTTCCGAGAACGCCGTGCCGCCGGAAGTGCGGCACGTCCTTGGGGAGACGGCGACGGAGCGTCTTTCCCACATGGTGACTTCCGTCATTGAGAACAGCGGCGAAGTTATCGGAATGGAACCGGAAGTCAAGGCCGCCGCCGAGCTTTTGGAAGAATTCATGTTCGGCGCGGTCTATACGAACCCCATCGCCAAATCGCAGGAAAAGAAAGCGGAGGATCTGGTCGTCGCCCTCTATCAGTTTTTCCTGGAAACGCCGGGCGCCATGCCGGTGGAATATCAGGAGATCGCTTTGCGGGACGGGTTGGATCGGGCCGTCTGCGACTATATCAGCGGCATGAGCGACCGCTACGCCATTAAACTATATAACGATTTCTTTGTGCCGAAAGGTTGGAACAAGGAATAAATTTTTGAAAAAATACAAAGGAAAGGAGCCGTTTTATGATCCCACAGAGCTTTATTGAAGAACTCAAGATGAACGCGGATATCGAGTCCATCGTGTCCTCCTACGTCCAACTTCGGCGTCGGGGACGCATTTCGACGGGACTTTGTCCCTTCCATTCGGAAAAAACCGGCTCCTTTACCGTCTATCCGGAGAGCCAGTCGTTCTATTGCTTCGGCTGCGGCGCCGGAGGGGACGTCATCGGTTTTATCCGCCGCATTGAGAACCTCGAGTACGTCGAGGCCGTCAAGTTTCTGGCGGAACGATGCGGGATGACCGTGCCGGAGGACGTGGCGGAAGACCGGACGGCGGCTTTGAAAGCGAGAATTCTGGAGATGAACCGGGAAGCGGCTCATTTCTATTATGAAAACCTGTTGACGCCGGAGGGAAAAGCGGCGCTGGATTATCTGACCGGGCGGGGACTTCTGCCACGGACGATCAAGCATTTCGGGCTCGGCTACGCGCCGAACGGTTGGAACGGGCTTTGCGACCTCCTTCGGAAAAAAGGCTTTTCCGGGGAGGAGATGGAGGCGGCGTGCCTTGCGAGAAAAGGTCGGAACGGCGGCTATTATGACGTGTTCCGGGACCGGGTGATGTTCCCCATTATTGACCTTCGGGGCAATGTCATCGGGTTCGGCGGACGAAAAATGACCGGCGACGGTCCGAAATATTATAACTCACCGGATACGCCGGTTTTTAAGAAAACGAAAAACCTGTTCGCTTTGAACTTCGCGAAAAAGAACCAGAAACTTGACCACCTGATCCTGTGCGAAGGCTATATGGACGTCATCGCCATGCATCAGGCCGGGTTTACCGAAGCGGTGGCTTCCCTCGGAACGTCGCTGACATCCGACCAGTGCCGGTTGGCGGCCAGCTACGTGGACGAGGCGGTTTTAGCCTACGACTCGGACGAAGCCGGACAGAAAGCCACCAAAAGGGCTATCGGCCTTCTGGACGAGGCGGGGATCCGGGCAAAGGTGCTGAACATTCCGAACGCCAAAGACCCCGACGAATTCATCAAAAAATTCGGCGGCGCCCGGTTCAAAAAGCTCATTGAGGATTCCACCGGCGCGGTGGAGTATGAACTGGGAAAGATCGGCGCAAAATACGAGACGGATACGCCGGAAGGGAAGATCGGCGCGCTCAAAGAGGCGGTCACCCTTTTGGCGGAGATGAAAAACCCGTTGGAGCGGGAAGTCTGGGCGGCTAAATTAGCCGCGGATTACGGCACCACCAAAGAGGGAATTTTAGCGCAGGTACAGGCGAAGATCCGGCGGAAAGTAAAAGCCGGGGAAAAGCGAAGCCTGCCGGGAACGGTGCTGAATTCATCCTCCGCCGCTGTGCCGGAAAAAGCGAAAAATCCGGCGGCGGCTGCCGCTGAAGAGCGGCTTTTGGGGGCGGTGTTCCGCCATCCGGAAACGCTGCGAACTCTTTCGGGACAGATCAGCGAAAGCGATTTTGTCTGCGAGCTTTACCGCCGCTTTTACGGAAAAATGGCCGAAGGCTATGCCATGGGCTACGACCTTTCCCCGAGCCTTTTCGGAGCGGATTTTTCGCTGGAGGAACAGAACCTTATCAGCCGGATCTTTAATCTGGCGAGGGAACATCAGGTGACGGCGGAAGACGCCGAGGACGCCGCGCGAACGATGCTTCGCTTAAAAGAAAAAAAGTCCGACAGCGAGATCGCCGGTCTTTCGGGGACGGAGCTTGTGGACTATATAGAAAAAATGAGACGGGAAAAACAGAAGAAATAAAAGGACTTTTCAGGAGGAATAAACCATGGGAGACAAAAAGAACGGCTTTCAGGAGCTGATCGAAAACGGCAAGGTCAAAGGAAAACTCACCACCAAAGAGATCACCGATTTTATCGAAGAGGTGGATTTTGAGGTCGAGCAGATGGACAAGCTCTACGATACGCTGGAAAACAACGGCATCGAGATCGTAGAGGACCTTTCGGATACCGCCGATCTGGATTTTGATATCGCCGATATCGAAAAAGAGGAGATCGACGAGGACGGTTCCATCATCGAGGGCATCAGCATTGATGACCCGGTCAAGGTCTATCTGAAAGAGATCGGTCGGGTGCCGCTTCTGACCGCCGAAGAGGAGATCGAATTGGCGGAGAAAATGAACAGCGAGGACGGCGTGGAAGCCGCCAAAGCCAGAAAACGTCTTTCCGAGGCGAACCTTCGGTTGGTCGTCAGCATCGCCAAACGCTACGTCGGACGGGGCATGCAGTTCCTGGACCTTATTCAGGAGGGCAACCTCGGTCTTATCAAAGCGGTGGAGAAATTTGACCACACCAAGGGCTTCAAGTTTTCGACCTACGCCACCTGGTGGATCCGTCAGGCCATTACGAGAGCCATCGCCGACCAGGCGAGAACCATCCGTATTCCGGTACACATGGTCGAGACCATCAACAAGGTGAAGAAAGTCAGCTCCCAGCTTCTGCACCAGAACGGACGGGAACCCACCGCCGAGGAGATCGCCGTGGAGCTTGAAATGCCGGTAGAAAAAGTCCGGGAGATCATGCGGGTCGCCCAGGAGCCGGTTTCTTTGGAAACGCCGATCGGTGAGGAAGAGGACAGCCACCTCGGCGACTTCATTCCCGACGACGACGCGCCGGCGCCGGCGGACGCCGCTTCCCATACGCTTCTGCGGGAACAGCTGGCGGACGTGCTCAAGAGCCTGACGCCCAGAGAGGAAAAAGTCCTTCGCCTTCGTTTCGGCCTGGACGACGGACGTCCCCGCACGCTGGAGGAAGTGGGCAAGGAATTCAACGTCACCAGAGAGCGTATCCGTCAGATCGAGGCCAAGGCTCTTCGGAAGCTCCGTCATCCGAGCCGCAGCAAAAAACTCAAGGATTTCATCGACTGAGTTACGATGAGTAGTCCTCTAAAAGACGAAGAAGCTCCGCTTCGGAGGAAACGGAAAGGCCTTCGGCCAGTTTTTCCCGGTCCTCCGGCGGCAGAGAACGAACGCGAACGTCATAGATCTCGTTGGGATAGCGCCCGTCGCCGAGAAAAAGCGCCAGTTTTCCCTGATAGACCCCGAGGGTCATCGTGGGAGCGGGTTCCTCGGCGGCAACGCCGCTTTGGGACGTAAGAGTCTCCTGTTTGGGAGAAAATTGCCCGTTCAGGGCGAAAAGACCGAGGATCAGGGTCATGACCAGAAGCAGCGACGCCACGGTGACGGCTAACGTACGTTCCATAAAAAACTCCTTTTTTCGTTACTGAGGATATTTTTAACAGACAATTCATCAATTAAACAGCAAAAAAGGCTATAATAGAAAAAAACACCGCCCGAAAGGGTGAGAATTGGACTCCGAAGGGAGGAAACGGCATGGCTAAAAAGAAGAAACAGACCGAGCAGGAAACCGAGACCGTCCGGGAATCGCCGCTTTGGTGGCGTATTATCAAGGGGATCTTCCGCTTTTTCGGAAGACTTCTGGCTACCGTTCTCGCTGTTGTGATCATCAGCGGCTGCATCATCGGCTGTGTTCTTTCCACGGTCATTCTGGGCATGGTCGATGACACCGAGGATATCGACCTCGACGCGTTGGAACTGAGTTATACGACCATTATTTATACCAAAGACCCGGAGACGGGAAATTACGTGGAGGATACCAAGCTCTACGGGGAAAACGGCAAACTGATCTGGGCGGATTACGATGAAATGCCGTCCTATCTGATCGACGCGGTCGTTGCCGCCGAGGACAAGCGGTTCTGGTACCACCAGGGGGTGGACTTCACCCGTACCATTTCGGCGACCATCGGCTTTCTGACCGGTAACGACAACGGCGGTGGTTCCACCATTACCCAACAGCTGATCAAGAACGCCACCGGCCACGACGAGGTGCGTATCGACCGGAAAGTCAAAGAGATCTTTAACGCTCTGGCTTTGGAGAAGAAATATTCCAAAGAACAGATCGTCGAGGCTTACCTCAACATCATCGCCCTCGGTTACAACACCTACGGCGTGCAGGCGGCTTCCAATATGTATTTCGACAAGGACGTTTCGGAGCTTTCGATGGAGGAGTGCGTGGCGCTGGTCGCCATCACCCAGAACCCGAGCAAATATGAGCTTTTCGGCCATGAGGAGCAGAACGCCGAGCGTCGTGCCTACGTCTATGGCCAGTTGGTCGAGATGGGCTATATTGATAAACAGCAGTATGATACGATGATCAAGACCCCCATTGTCACCTCGAAAGGGCAGGTCTCCAGTCAATCCAAGAGCAAGTATCAGTCCTGGTTCATCGACTACGTCATCGAGGACGTGGTGAATGCCTTTATGGAGGAATACGGCTGGGACAAACAGCAGGCGGAAAGCGAGCTCTATAACGGCGGCTACCGCGTTTATACCACCGTGGACCAGCGCATCCAGAGCGCTATTGAAAAATATTATGAGCACCCGGAGAGCTTCCCGATGGTGCGCAACGAGGTCCAGCCCGATTCGGCCTTCATCATGCTCAATTATGACGGCGAGATCGTCGGCATTGTCGGCAGTAAGGGCGAAAAGACCGGTTCCCGGCTTTTCAATATCGCCTCCCGGGGCAAACGGCACATCGGTTCCACCATCAAACCCATCACATCCTATGCGTTGGCGGTGGAAAATGATCTGATCACCTATTCCACGGTCATCGTGGACGAGCCGGTCTATAAAGCCGGAGAGACCTATCAGGGCACGACCTTTAAGGCGGACTGGCCGGTCAACTATTACGCCGGTTATAAAGGACCGGTCACCGTTGATGAAGCGGTCCAACGCTCCATCAACACCATTCCGGTCAAACTGACGACCCTTCTTTCGCCGCGGACGTCCTTTGACTTCCTGACGCAGAAGCTCCATATCACGAGCCTTGTGGACAGCGGGGAAAACAACGACGTCGCCGTAGCGCCGATGGCTCTCGGTTCGTTGACTGTCGGTATTTCGCCGTTGGAACTGGCCGGCGCTTATCAGATGATCGGCAACGGCGGCCTTTATATCAAACCGCACTCCTATACGGAAGTGCTCAACAGCGAGGGTGAAGTGGTGCTTCGGGCCAACACCTCGCCGGAACGTGTGGTTTCCGCGGAAACGGCCACCATTCTCAATAAGCTTTGCCAACGTGTCACCAGCGGTCCTTACGGCACCGGTACGGCGGCCAGCCTTGGCGCTTATGGAATCCAGACCGCCGGTAAAACCGGATCGGCCTCCGACAACACGGACCTCTGGTTCGTCGGCATGACGCCGGAATATCTCGGCGTTGTCTGGCTCGGCTATTCCGAGGGTATGAAAGAGATCCGCTATACCAGTTATCCGACGCCGGTCATCTGGAAAGGCGTTATGATGAATATGATCGACGTGATGGATCCCGAGGCTCGGTTCCCGGTGAGCCCCAACGTGGTTTCGGCGCAATATTGTACCGCTTCCGGCGACCTTGCCACCGGTTCCTGCGCCCATACGGCCACCGGTTGGTATAAGAAAAACAATATGCCCGGCTATTGTACCGACTGCTACGGCGGCATTTCCTTCTCCGATTCCGGAGAGGGCGATTCCGGCTCCGGTTCCGGTTCCGGCAGCGTGCATCTCGGCGGCGATTAAAAAAACGAAGCGCTCCGCTTTTGAGACAGCCACGTAAGGAAGTTTTTCTGAATATGGATTTTGTACGACAAAATCAGATGCTCGTTATAGATGTAGACAAATTAGAATTTGTAAAGGAGTTTTGTCATATGCCGTCACCGGAAAAATTCAGAGAATCCCTTGCACAATTTGCGGTAGATGAATCGACCGTGCGCGAGATCAACAAAGGGTATGAAGACGTCATATCCAAAACGAACAAGAAAATCAAATCTGCGTACATGAAGCAGGCACTCGAAGTGATGAACGAGAGACTGCCGAAAGAACGCGTGCAGGAGATCATCGAAGCCAATGCCTGCTGCAAGAGCGGTGCCCGTGAAAGAGCGTCGAAGGCCTTCGCAAAAGAATACGCAAATCTCAAATTGGAAGAAAAACTTTCAATTATCAGTCAAAAACCTGAGCTTTATATGGGACAGGCGCATCTTGATGAGAGCGGCGATATCATCGTCACAGGTGCTGGGATTCACAATGGCATAAAATTCGAATGTGTCTGCCCTACCATAAGTAAAGTGAAGCGGGACTATGCCATTCCCCGCGAATATTGCTACTGCTGTGGAGGGCACTTCAGATTTCACTATGAGATCATGCTCAATGTAAAGCTGGAGCTTTGCAGCATAGTATCGTCACCGCACGATACCGACGGTCAGAAACCATGCGTGTTCAAATACCGTATAGTTGAATAAAGAGTAAAAATATGTCATCAACAAACTTCAGTTTGTAAAGAAAAGATTACCCGCCGAAGAGAAAATGATTTCCTTTTCGGCGGGTTTTGCTTTGTCAAAAAACATCCCTATGTGGCTGTGACCTTTGGCGGAGCGCTTTTTTCTGAAATTTTTATCAAAAAGGGCTTGACTCTGACGCCGCGTCATAGTCTATAATGAAGGCACACGGGGGTGAGAAACCATGAAAACCGTAAAGGAAGTCAGCAATATCTCCGGCGTCAGCGTGCGCACGCTTCACTATTACGATACGATCGGGCTTTTGCTGCCCACCGAGGTGACAGAAGCCGGGTACCGACTTTATGACGAAAAGGCTCTTGAGAGGCTCCAGACGATCTTACTGCTGCGGGAACTGCGGTTTCCCCTTCGGGAGATCCGCGCCATTTTGGAAAACCCCGCTTTTGACCAAAGGGAGGCGCTTTCGAAGCAGATCGAACTTTTGGAACTTCAGAAGGAACGCATCGAGAAGCTGATCACTCTGGCCCGTGAACAAATACGAACAGGAGGGAAAACCTTGGATTTTTCCGCTTTTGACAAAACCAAAGAGGAGGCCCTTAAAAAGGAGGCCAAAGAGCGTTGGGGCGACACCGACGCTTTTAAGGAGAGCGAAAAACGCTGTGCCGACCGCACCGACGAGGAGCAAAAAGGCATCACCGCCGAAATGATGAAAATTTTTACCCGGTTCGGGGAAATCAAGGACGGCGACGCTTCCGGAAAAGAGGCGCAGGAACTGGTTTCGGCGCTTCAGAACCACATCACCGAAAACTATTATATCTGCACAAAGCCGATTTTAAGCGGCCTTGGCCAGATGTACACGGCGGACGAGCGGTTCACAAAGACCATTGACGAAGCCGGCGGCGAAGGCACGGCGGCCTTTGTCGGAAAGGCTATCGGAATTTATTGCCAATAAGAAAAAGCGGCTGAAATCAGCCGCTTTTTTGTTCGGTAAAAGTTTTGATGAAACGTTTCTGCGTTTTGTCACAGCAATAGCCGAGGTGTTCGTAAAAACCGTGGGCGTCTTCCCGGTCGATCCGGGAATTGAGGCGCAGAAACGCGCCGCCTTCCCGCTGAATGAATTCCTCCAAAGACCAAAGAAGCGCTTTGCCGACGCCCTGCTTTTGCGCCTTCGGCAAAACGGCCAGGGACAAAAGGTTCCAACCACTTTTTTCATAGAAGACTTCGTACCGCTCCGCCTCGATGATACCCAAAACGGAGTGGCTTTCTTCCTCCTCATAGACTGCGAGGTAAAGAGAGGGATCGCCGGAAAGCGCCTCGATCCGGCTTTCGATGAGGGAAAGAGGGGTCGGGTAGCCTAAAGCGGTCTCGCAAATTTTCTGAATCGCCGGGGCGTCCTCTTTTCGGACCGGTCGGATCATGGCTCAGTCCTCCAAAGAGCCGAAAACGGCTTTTCCGGCGAGGAAGGTGGCGGCGACGGGGATTTTATGGATCTCGTCCGGTGAGACTTCGAAGGGGTTTTGATCCAGAACGACGAAATCAGCCAGAAAGCCCGGAGCGATCCGGCCTTTTTTGTTTTCATCGAAGCTGGCTTCGGCGGCGCGGCAGGTATAACTGTCCAACGCTTCCCGCACGGTGAAGGCCTGGTCGGGCAGATAGGGACCGACGTGGTCACGAAGCGTCGTTCTGGTAACGCCGCATTCCATGCAGGCCAAAGGATCGGGCAATTCCACCGGGCAATCGGTGCCGTTGGAGACGGAGACACCCTTTTCCATCAGCGTTTTCCAGTTGTAACTGGTGGCGGCCAGTTCTTTTCCGACCCGGGGTTCGACAATGTGGTTGTCGTAATCGAGGAAAATGCTCTGGGCATAGACGTGAAGGCCGAGATCGGCGATCCTCTGAAGCTGTTCCGGGCGGGAGATCTGGCAATGGACAACGCCGTGGCGGTGATCCTTCCGGGGATGTTCGGCAAGGGCCTTTTCATAGGCGTTCAGCACCATATCGAGGCACGCGTCGCCGATGGTGTGGATGGCAATCTGCATATCTTCGGCGTTGGCGTAGGAGACCATTTCCTCCATGACATCTTTTGTGAAGACAGGGAAACCGCAGGTGGTGGGGTCATCGGCATAGGGACGGGAAAGAAAGGCGGTTCGGGCGCCGAGAGCGCCGTCACCAAGCATTTTTAAGGGACCGATGCGGAAAAAGTCGGTGCCGACGCCGGTTTTGTTGCCCTCTTCGACGAATTCTTTGAGTTCGGCAAGGTTTGTGAAGTTGCTCTGCTGATAGATCCGGACGGTCAGTTCCCCGGCTTCCTCCAGTTCCCGGTAGGCCTGATTGATGGTTTGCCACGGGATCCGGCGGGAGAAGCAGTAGTCATCGGTCTGACTTGAGGTGACGCCGTAGCCGTTGAGGGCACGGCAGGCAAGGCGAATGCGCTCTTTCACTTCCTCAAGACCGGGAGCGGGCATGGCGTCATAGACCATATCCATGGCGTTATCAAAGAAAAGACCGCTCGGTTCGCCGTCTGTTTTTCCGATCTCGCCGCCGTCGGGACTTTTGGTTTCGGAACTGATCCCCAGAAGGGACAGCGCCCGGGAGTTGACGGCAAGACAATGGCCGCAGGCGCGAACGGCGCAGATCGGCACCGTTTCGGAGACTTTGTCGAGGTCATAGCGGTCGGGCATTTTTTCGGTATCGGTAAAATAGTCCTGGTTCCAACCGCGGCCATAGAGCCATTCGCCGTCGGACGCTGGGTGCTCCGACAGAAAATCGCTCAGATAGGCGAGAAGGTCCGAAAGGCTTTTGGTGTGCTCCGAAAGGCGGGCGGTGCGAAGGAAATTTCCGTAGGACAAAAGGTGCATGTGGCTGTCGTTGAAGGCGGCGCAAACAAAACGGCCACCGAGATCGATGGCTTCGTCCCCTTCGGCACGAAGGGCAAAAACCTCGTCCTTCGTTCCGGCCAAAAGGAATTTTCCGTCCTCCACGGCGAAAGCCTCGGCAAAAGGCAGAGAGCCGGGATAGACTTTGGCGTTATAGTAAAGCGTTTTCATAAAAACACCTCCGAAAATGGGAAACTACGGGCATTATAGCGCAAAAAGACGGGTATTTCAAGGGGTTGTCGGGGAAACGGAAAAAGAGTATAATGACGGGGAAAGGAAGTGTCGCCATGAAGATCCGGGAAGTGGAAACCATCGACGAGGTGCTGGAACAGCTCATCGCTTTCTCCAGGGATTGGGAAGCGGAACAGAGCTGTGCCGGGTACCGGGCCAACGAGCGAAGCGATATCGAGGGAAACCGCGTTTTTGTGGCGGAGGAGGACGGAAAGATCGTCGGCTATCTTTTCGGAAAATTGGAGGAAGCGAAGAAAATGTCCTCCATCATGCCGGAGGGAACACCCTATTTTGAGGTGGAAGAGCTTTACGTCGTTCCGGAAAAACGGTCGCAGGGCATTGGGAAGGCTCTTTTTGAGCACGCCGAAAACGTTTTGAGCACGGAGACGAAATTTTTCGTTCTGAGCACGGCGACAAAGAACTGGAAAGCGATCTTCCACTTTTACCTCGACGAGGTGGGCATGGATTTCTGGAGCGCCCGGCTTTATAAAAAAATCCGATAAAAAAGAAAAGCGCCCCGACGGGCGCTTTTTTTACTGAATGGAAAGAACGGGATAGCCTTCGTCCTCCACGGCGGCCTTCATCACGTCGAAAGGCACATCATGGGAGAGAGTGACAACGGCGGTGCCTTCGGAAAAGCTCGGTACGGCGGTTTCCACACCGTCGAGCTTTTCGAGCGCCTTTCTGACCCGGGCCTCACAATGGGGACACATCATGCCCTCGATGACGAGGGTGAGGGTCTTTGACGGTTTTTCCTTGGCGGCGGAAAGCTCGGCGATCAGGGGCGAAAGCGCCTCATCGGAAAGAGCGTTTTTGACCGGTCGGTCGTGGTTGGAAGAAGAAAGATCAAAAAGATTGAGGCGCAGCGCGTTGGAAACGACGCAGAAGCTTGAAAGGCTCATAGCCAAAGCGCCGATCATCGGGTTCAGTTCCCAGCCGAAAAGGCCGATATAGCACCCGGCGGCCAGCGGGATGCAGAGGACGTTATAGAAGAACGCCCAGAAAAGATTTTCGTGGATATTGGTGAGCGTTTTGCGGGAAAGACGAATGGCCGCCGGAACGTCGCTCAGTTTGCTGTTCATCAGCACCACGTCGGCGGCGTCGATGGCGACGTCGGCGCCGGCGCCGATGGCGATCCCCATATCGGCTCCGGTAAGAGCCGGGGCGTCGTTGATGCCGTCGCCGACCATGGCGACTTTACCGAATTCTTTGAGGCGGCGGATGACCGCCTCTTTTTCATCGGGCAGGACGCCGGCGATGACGTGGTCGATGCCGGCCTTTTGCCCCACCGCTTTGGCTGTGCGAGGGTTGTCGCCGGTGAGCATGACGACCTGAAGGCCGAGGGCCTTGAGTTCGGAAACGGCGGCGGGACTTTCGGGCTTTACCGTGTCGGCTACGGCGATGATCCCCAAAAGCCGATCGTTTTCGGTGAAAACCAGAGGCGTCGCGCCCTGATCGGAAAGCTCGTCGGCCTTATGGAGAAGAGCGGGCGAAAGGTTTACCCGTTCCCGGATAAAGCGGACGGAACCGCCGCGAAGAAGGTCTCCGCTTAGCGAGGCGGTAAGGCCGTTTCCGGGCAAAGTCTGGAAATCGGTGACTTCGGCGGCAAAGAGGGTCCGTTTTTCCGCCTCTTTTACAATAGCACGGGCCAAAGGATGCTCGCTTTTCGTTTCCAGAGCATAGGCGGCGGAAAGGAGTTCGTTTTCGGAAATTCCGTCAGCGGGGAAAAGACCGGTCACTTCCGGTTCGCCTTTCGTGACGGTGCCGGTTTTGTCCAAAGCGACGATCTTTACTTTTCCGGTCTCCTCGAGCGAAACGGCGGTCTTAAAAAGAATGCCGTGCCTGGCGCCGACGCCGCTTCCGACCATGATGGCCACCGGCGTCGCCAGGCCCAAAGCGCAGGGACAGCTGATGACAAGAACGGAAATGGCACGGGCCAGCGCGAAATCAAAGGGCTTTTTGAGAAGAAGCCAGACCGCCAAAGTGACCGCGGCGACGGCGATGACGGCGGGGACAAAAACGCCGGAGACCCGGTCGGCGATTTTGGCGATGGGGGCTTTGGTGGCGGCGGCATCGCTCATCATCCGGATGATCTGGGAAAGAGTGGTGTCCTCGCCGACCCGGGTCGCCTCGCACCGGACAAAACCGGAAAGGTTGGTGGTGGCGGCGGAAACAAAATCGCCCGGCGCTTTATCCACCGGGATGCTTTCTCCGGTGAGGGCCGATTCATTGACGGCGGTGTCGCCGTCACGAACAACGCCGTCCACCGGAATCGTTTCCCCGGGACGGACGACAAAAAGGTCGCCGATCTGAACCTGCTCCACCGGGACGGTCGTTTCCGTGCCGTCGCGCAGGACGACGGCTGTTTTCGGCGAAAGTTTCATCAGCGTTTTGAGAGCGTTTGTGGTTTTTCCCTTGCTTTTGGCTTCGAGCATTTTGCCGACGGTGATGAGCGTGAGCACCATGGCGGCGGATTCAAAATAAAACTGGTGCATCCACGGTTCGGCGGCGGAAACGCCGCCGTGAAGTTGGGCATCGGTCATCCGGAAAAGAGCGTAGACGCTCCAGACAAAGGAGGCCGAGGAACCGAGCGCGACGAGCGTATCCATGTTCGGCGCGCCGTGACGGACGCTTTGAAAGCCGGAAATAAAGAATTTTTTGTTGATGAGCATGACGATGGCCGCCAAAAGCAGCTGTACAAGGCCCTGCGCCACGTAATTTTCTTCGAACCACGATGGGATCGGGAGACCGGCCATCATATGCCCCATGGAAAAATAGACGAGCACCATGAGAAAACCGAGGCTCCAAAGAAGGCGGCGTTTTAAGACCGGCGTTTCCCGGTCAGCCAGAGCGTCTTCGCCGGATTGGGGCGCGGCGTTTTTGGCACTTCCTTTAGGGGAGGCGCCGTAGCCGGCTTTTTCGACGGCCTCGATGACGGCTTGATCGGAAACGTCGCCCTCGACGCCGAGACTGTTGGTCAGAAGGCTCACCGAGCAGGACGTGACGCCGGGTACGGCGGCAACAGCCTTTTCGACCCTTGCCTGGCAGGCGGCGCAGGACATTCCGGTCACCAGATATTGTTTCATGGGCGCATCTCCTTTCAGAGCTATTACAGCGGAAATTTACGAAGGTTGTTTAAGAAAAAAGAACTGCCGCACCGGCAGCCCATCTGCAATAGAAAAATAATAAAGGTTATTTGAGTTGCGTTTTGCTAAATGGCTATTTGGCATCTACAATAGTAGAAATTTATAAGGGTTATTTGAGTGACGGCGTTGTAAAAAGCCTGGATGATCTACAATAGTAGAAATTTATAAGGGTTATTTGAGCAGTAAACATCCAAAACAGCCGTAGATCTACAATAGTAGAAATTTATAAGGGTTATTTGAGGTTGATGTACTCGTCCAGATGCACGGATCTACAATAGTAGAAATTTATAAGGGTTATTTGAGCGCCAAAGGGTCAACAACATAGGTCAAATCTACAATAGTAGAAATTTATAAGGGTTATTTGAGTTGAGTACATAACAGTTGTACTCGCACTATCTACAATAGTAGAAATTTATAAGGGTTATTTGAGCCCTATAAGAAAGGAAAAGATCATAAATCTACAATAGTAGAAATTTATAAGGGCTATTTGAGCCAAAGACGATGGCGGCCACCGTGCTATCTACAATAGTAGAAATTTATAAGGGTTATTTGAGATGGATGACTTTCTGTTCGGGTTTTCCATCTACAATAGTAGAAATTTATAAGGGTTATTTGAGTGTCCCGAACGTCCGGATGAGCATTTTATCTACAATAGTAGAAATTTATAAGGGTTATTTGAGGGAACAGGTCGCGGAGTACGACAGATAATCTACAATAGTAGAAATTTATAAGGGTTATTTGAGTTCGCGCAGTAAAGAAGATGATCGGCCTATCTACAATAGTAGAAATTTATAAGGGTTATTTGAGCAAAGCGGTTGATGCTGACGATGGAAAATCTACAATAGTAGAAATTTATAAGGGTTATTTGAGTAGACCAGCCGCAACGCATAGGGATTATCTACAATAGTAGAAATTTATAAGGGTTATTTGAGGCTTGCCTTGTTAAAACAACCAAAAATATGCCCTGAATATACAAATATTGCACAATTAATAACGGAATTTTTACCCAAATAACCCTTATTACCATAAGTTTACTCCATTAACACCCGGGTTTGCAAGTATTACGTTACAATCATTATATCATTTTCTTCATTCTTTGCATAGCCAAATCGAATAATTTCGCACTTTGGGTTCAGTCGGAAGAAAGAGACGCGCCGGTCTTTTTATAGATCGGTCTGCGCGAAATGCAGCCACTGGCTGTTGGTGATCTTGGTCGTCCAATCGGTATATTTTTCGGCCTGATCGATCTGCTTCAAGACCCAAAGACCTTTGCGGGCAATGTTGAACGCGCCGTTGGCGTCAGCATCCTGCGGAAGCCCGTCATTCCGGCCTTCGCTGCAATAGAATTCGCCGTTTTCGTCGGCTACCGGGGAAAGGATAAAGTCCTTCTGATCTTCGGCGCTGCTGTAACGCATGGCCAAAGTGACTTTGAGGAGTTTTATCAAAGAGGCAAAGAACGGGGAGGATCTCTGCGAAGTTATGGCAGAGCGAAGATCGCCGGAACGGTAATCGATCCCGTTTTTGTCAAAGAGGGCTTTCAGTCTTTCGGTCACGTTCCAGTTTTCATAGCCGCCTTTTCCGTTATTCTTATAGCGGTCAAAAACATAGCGGGTGTCGCCGAAGGTGCAGACCGTCCAGTTCGTCCGGCTTCCGTTCGCCTTATCAGTGAAATTCGCATAGTCGAAAGCAAACTCGAAATAATCTTTTTCGGCGTTATAACGGATCCCGTCGAACTTCGAGAAAAACGCCGCCGCCTCTTTCATGTTCATATCCGTTTTCGGTTTGAGCAGGTCCACGAAACCGGTCACGGGGTCAATCTTACTGGTATTCCAGGCAGGGATATAGAAGAGAAAACCGCTTTGTTTGTTCAGTTCTTTGAAGGATTTGAATTTTTCCGTCAGCTGAAGAGCGCGGTAAAGGCCGCCGGGTTCATCGTCCTTCGCGTCTTTGAACACCAGATAGTTCAGCTTTTCGATCAGCGCTTTTTCAAAGTTCTGGTAAACCTGTTTCTCCACCTTTTTGCGTCCGTTTTTAAATCCGCCGTTCAGGTCCTCCAACACTACGATGGCGTTATAGTCCACCATCAGCTTTGCGATATGGTGGACGACCTGGCTCAGATATCCGGTTTTCAGCTCTTTGATATTTTCGACGGTGTCCCAGGCTTCCCGGGCTTCTTCCCGTTCTTTTTCCCGCTTATCCAAAAGCTCGTGATAGGGAGTTTCAAAGAGGACCGATTTTCCTTCGCTGTTTTTATATTCACCGCTGACGGTGTTGAGCGAATACTGGATGAATTTTCCGTTTTTGTCTTTTACCACGCGGCCGCTGCGGTCGATCATGGAGAGATAGAGCAGATGACGTTCGCCCCGGTCAATTCCGATCACGTTGACGTCGGGATTGTTTTTCAGATATTCGCAGACGGATCCGTTGATACGGGGAGTACCGTCCGCTTTGAAGTTCATCGTGATCGGTACATGGAACTGGAATTTATCCACCGTATAACGGCGGTCCTTTGTGATATCGTAAGCAAAGGTGCTGGTCTGTCCTTCCAGATGCGGGTTTTTCTTCCCGATGGGAGCGTTGGCTTTATGAACGGTTTTGTTCGCTTCGGGGATGGATGCTTTGCGATAAAAAATTTCCGCTTCGCCGTTCAGTTTATAGACCACATCGGCAAGGTTTTTTTCATCGAACAGGGCTTTCCAGTATAAGGTATGAAGATTGGGCTTTCCCTTGGCACAAGGAGAGAAATCCTTGTTATAAATTTGGAAAAGATAAAGCTTGCCTTCCTCCACAAGCTTGTCCACATAGTTTACGGAAACGGGCATATAAGTCAGTCTGTAGCCCTGATCGCTGATTTCACGATAAAATTCGCTGATGTCCGCATATTGTTCCGTAGGGGAAAAGTGGAAATCGAACTGTCTCCAATCCGGGTGCTTTGCAATCGATGCTTTATAAAAATCAATCAGAGTATGGCAATCTTCCAAAGAAAACAGAGGGCCTTTTTTGAAGGTTTCGTTTTTACGGATGCGCAAAATATTGTCACTGGGTTGGAACTCGTCGATTCTTGATTTCGAGAAAAACACTTTGGGAAGCATTTTGTTGGGACCGGGAAGAAGCTTATACATTACTTTTTGGTAGCAATCTTTGTCTTCACAGGGTTTTAAGTCCGAAAAGATTTTGTTGTTTGCTTTATTCATAATACCTAAATAGTATTTGCCGTCTTTCAGCAAAAGAACACCCAAATTCTGCGTTTCTTTGTTGACATCCCAACCGTCCAACAGCGTACTGCAATCGAAATTGAGTTTCACCTTTTCCGTGCTGTACGGCTTTTTCGTAACAAAGTTCCGGACTTTATCGTACAACTTGGTCAAAAGCTGCATTTGCTCAAAAACGGGAGAAAAAGCACCGTAAAAAACGTCATCTTTCGGAAGGCTGACGTCGGATTTCAGATAAAGAGGTTTAATAAAATGGAGCAGCTCCATCAAGCTGTCCAAAAGAGACTTCAGGTGCTCGGTATCCTCTTTCGTCAAGCGGAAATCTTCGCCGTGGGCAGTGTTCAGCAAATCCTTGACTACTTCGTACGCGTTTATGATTTTTTCGCTGATCCCGCCATCCTCCCGGGAAAATTCATCGGAAAAAGAGGAAACGATGCAGCTTTTATTATAGACGGCAAAGAGTCGGGGATTCGTTTCCTCGTCCATGGTGGCAACGTAATCGTCCAATGCGGTCTGCAGTTGCGCGACGGAGTAATAGTCTGCTTTTTTCTTCTCGTCGGGGTCTATTCCCAGTGCGTCCCGCAAAACGCCGTAATAACCGAACAGGCGGTTGGAAATATCGGTGACGGCCGCACCGTTGATGTAAAGCCGGTTTTCATCTCTTTCCGGCAGGTCACAGAATATTTGCCGCAGGGCGTTGGCTATGTTTTCCGTATAGTCAAGATAGAAATCGTTGACGGCGGTCAGCATTTCTTCGGCGTTTTCAAAAGCTTCCGGCAGCCAGGAAATGCTGACGCGCTCCGAAAGGATCTGTTTATAGAGCATTTTGAATTTCGGCAGTTTGGCGTTCGGATTTCTTTGGTTATACAGGTTGATATATTCGTTCAATCCACGGATTTTTCCGTTTTCCTCCGTCCGTCCACCGATGACAAGATTATAGGCTTCGATCTGCTTTTGTGTCAGCGTGTCGTTATAGTTTCCAAGAGAGAACAAATCCTCCAACGAGGCCACATTGAGCCAAGGCTCCATATCGGACAGAATCTGCGCAAAGTTTTCCGCTACGGGGCTTTCTTTGACCAAACCAAAGATGCGGATATTATCGATGAATTTGGGAAGATTTTCATCAATCAGTCGATGGGATACCGCAGTGGCTTTTTCCTCTTCGGAATACATATTCATCCGGTTTTCGTTATAGCCGGTGAAGTATGTCGTAAAGGTTCTGAAACTCTCATCGTAATAGAGATCAGGATGATTCTTTTGAATCCAGTTCTTTAATTCGATTTGGACGAGTTCCTTTTTATTCAGAATATTGAAAATATCCTGCTTCTTAAAACAAGCGACGATTTCTTTCCGCAGAGAATCCTTTATGGCTTTATATTTGTTTTTATATTCATCAGTTTTCTTTTCCTCCGCACCGGCGGTATAAAGAGTATAGAAATCCTCAAGACCGGTCAGCACAGCATTTTCCAGCGATTTGTCAATAAACCATTTATGAAATTCATCGATGGTTTTCTTCATTTTTTTATAGCTTTCCGCCAGTTCCGTGTCGGTTTGAAGGATACCTTTTCGCTCGATATTTTCCAACGTTTTTCCCATCGGAATCAGTTCGAAGCGCAAGGTTTTCTGAACGGCGTATTGATTGACAAATTGTTCTAACATAATTTTCCTCCTTATCTTTATAGTGGGAATATGGTGATTTATAGGAACAAAATGGTTTTAGTACAAACCCATTGTAGTACAATTTATAAGAAAAGTCAGCTGTCTTTCGGGAAGTTTTGGGCGACGAAGGACTTTTTTTGCCGGCGCTCTTCGACAAGTCGAAGGACTTTTTTGCCGAGAAGCAGAACAAAGGGCATGACGAAAGCCATGGCGCAGCAAAGGCTCGCGGTTCCTTTTGAAAGAGCGAAAAGATTCCCGACGGTTTTGGGCCGGAAAGCGAAAAACCAGAAAAGAACGAAGCTGATCAAAGTGACCTTCGTGAAAAGTAAGTTCGGAATCTCTGTATCTATCATAATGCATTTCATAAGTGAAATCAACGGATTTCCAGTATTACGAAAGCCGATAGGACGAAAACGGGACAAGAACGGCAGCGCTTTTTCTTTATAAAACCTTTTGCATTGTCAGGCGTTTTGTGATATAGTTGGTACAGAACGGAAAGGGGGCTTCCTTTTGAGGACTCTCATTGTATACGCGACCAAAACGGGAACGACGAAAAAATGCGCGGCGCTTCTGGCGGCGAACCTCGGGATCGATTCCTGCGCGCTGTGGAATATGGCCGACGGCGAACCGGATCTTTCCGGCTACGACGCGCTGGTTTTCGGGTCGCCCCTTCGAATGGGCGTGATTGATAAAAAAATGGCCGCCTTTCTGGAAAAGAAAAAGGCGGAAGTTTTAGAGCGGCGGTTCGGGATCTTCCTCTGCGGCTGTCTGGAGGAGAAAATATCGGAAGCCATCACGAAGAATTTTTCCGAGGAGTTTCTGGAAAAAGCCCGCTCGGTCGAGTATTTCGGAGGCGAACTTTCGGCGGAAAAGACCCGGGGGCTGGAAAAACTGGTCATCCGTTCGCTTTTTAAGATCGCGCAGAAGGATCCCGATTTTCATCTGGCGGACAAAATCCTGCCGGAGGTCATCACCGGTTTTGCCGGGGAGCTTTATGGAGAATAAAAAAGGCCCATCCGATTTTCGGATGGGCTTCTTTTTATGATTTTTCGTGGATCAGGCGAAGGAAATAGAGCAGATACATCACGAGGGAAAAGATGAGGGTGGCAGTACAAAAAGTGAAAATTCCGTCAGCGACCTTGGCCGATATGGACGGAAACAGCAGAAGAACGGCCATACATCCCTCGAAAACGACGGTGGTGAGTTTCCCGAACCATTGGGCCGAGCCGACGGTGTCGGTCTTTTTGAGGCTGATGAGACCGACGACTCCGACGGTGAGCTCCTTGACGGCGAAAATAATGAAAAGGATCCAGATCTCAGGATAGCGGAGGGTCAGCGCCAGGATCAGCGAACCCTGGGTGAGCTTATCGGCGATGGGATCCAGAATTTTTCCGAAGTCGGAGACCATATCAAATTTTCGGGCGACGATCCCGTCAAAAATGTCGGACAAAGCGGAAAGAATGAGAACGGCAAGCCCTTCGTAATGGAGGCCCTTTCCGACATAGAGCCAGAGAAAGAGCGGGATCAGAAGGATGCGAAAGACGCTCATCCCGTTGGGGATCGTCAGAATATCTTTTTTGGTCCAGCGTTTTTTCATGAAAAATCTCCTGCGTTCAAACAGAGGTTTGGTCCGGGAAGGACGGCGTTTCTTCCCAGCCGAGGTCCCGGCAAAGGATGGCCCGGGCCTTATCGCCAAGGGAAGCGGTGGAAGCGCCTTTGACTTCCTCCGCGGGAATGACGCCGCAGATATGGATCTCGACGTTCGTCCGGCGGAAGGGAACGTTCTTTTTGACAAGGTCCGTTCCGGTGACGGCAGTGACAACGATAGGAACGCCGGCACGGACGGCAATTTTTAAGGAACCGTTATGAAAGGGCAGAAGGCCGGCTTCCTTGTTGCGGGTGCCTTCGGGATAAAGACCGATGGAACAGACGTCGCCGGTCAGAAAATCGGCGGCCTTGTGAATGGTTTTCATGGCGTTGCGGGGGTTTTCCCGGTCGATGGGAAGGGCGCAGATCTTATGGGCGAATTTTCCCACGATGGGGATCTCCATATTTTCGGGTTTCGTGATGAAACCAAGCTGCAGGGAATCCAAAGCATAGAGGCTGATGAGCGGGTCAAAGGCGCTGCGGTGGTTCTGAATGAGCAGAAAACGGCCTTTCGGCACCGTTTCAAGCCCGGTGACCCGGACGTGGACGTTGAGAAGCCGCAGCCCCATGGCGATGGTGGCGGCGGTCACTTTGCGATAGAGGGAGGAATCCGTTTCCACCGGCTTTTCCTTATCGACGAAGCACGACAGAATAAAAAGAAAAAGTACGTGGAGCAGAAGGGCCGCGACCATATAAAGTAGTATGAACAGAATTCCGAAAAGAATGACACCGACCCCCGAAAGTCCGAGCGAAAAAACCGTCAGCGCGGCCCAAAGGACGCTGAGGACAAGATAGACAAAGAACAAAGAAGCGAGCCCCCCTTCAACAAAACTTTCCCGTATCACTTTACCATATTGGAGCGAAAAGTGCAAGAAGTCAATTTTTAATCCTTTCTTAAATCGTCGGACCGGTTCCCGCTTGACACAAAAGAGGACACCGCTTTATAATGGATTTTGGGAAAAGCTGTCGAAAAAAGGCTTTTTTGCTCTGATCGGCAAAGTGGGAAAGAGGGACGCTTTTTGTATTATAAAATCAGCCGTTTCGGCTTTTTTATGTTGGGAGCGGCCCTTTTCGCTTCGGTTTTGGAGCCGGTGGCCATCGGGGTCATCGGAGGCGTCGCCTTTCTCGCGGCTATTTTTATGGGAGTTTCGTCGAAAAAATTCCCGGCGGTCACAACGGCGCTTTTCGCCGTCGCTTTCGGAATGGTCCTGGTCGGGACGTTCTGGGTCCGAAATCTTCTGCCGCTGAAAAAACTGGAGGGACGGACCGCCGAGATGATCGGCGTCGTGACGGAGCTTTCGTCGGGAAAGGGCAACGCCTCCTACCGGCTGACGACTTCGGCGGTGAAGATCGACAAAGTGCCGCAAAAGGTGGAGATTTCGGTATCCGGCTATGGGGATTTCGGCCTTGAGGTCGGGGACCGGATCGCCGGTACCGTCACGTTTTTCTCCCTGTCAGAGGAAAATATGGCGCAAAAGCTGGCCAACCGGTCCGACCGGCGCTTTTTATACGGCTATTTTGAGGGAACGCCGACCGTTTTGGAAAAGGACGTTTCGTTTGCGGGGAAAACGGTGACAAGGATCCGGGAGGCGCTCTCGTCCCTTCTTGACCGGTATTTTTCCGATTGGCGCGCCGGGTTTACCAAAGCGCTTTTGCTGGGGATCCGGGCGGATCTGCCCGACGAAGTGACCGGCGCTTTCCGGCGATCCGGTATGAGCCATATCTTAGCGATCTCAGGTCTGCATTTTTCGATCCTCTTCGGCGGGATTCTTCATCTTGTGAGGAAAGAAAGCCGGGAGCTTTGGAAAAACGGCCTTCGAACGGGGACGCTGATTCTTCTTATTGTCGGTTATATGACGCTGACGGGTTTCGGTCCTTCGGTGCGAAGAGCCGGGATCATGCTGATTTTTTATCTGCTAGCTCGCTGGATGCTGGCCCGGGTCGAGACGATGGAAAATCTCGGCGCGGCCATCGTTCTGGTGCTTCTGTTCGACCCGATGGCCGCCTGCGACGGCGGTTTTCTGATGTCGGTCCTGTGCACCGCCGGTCTGATTCTTTTTGAACGGTCCTTGACGATCCGGCTGCTTCGAAGCGTTAAGAAGCCACGGGTGCGGCGGTTTCTGTTCCTTCCGATCCAACTCTTTTCGGTGAGCTTTGTGGCGTCGGCGGCGGTACTTCCGGTGGCGGTGCTTTGCTACGGAAGCGTTTCCATGGTGGCTCCGTTTTCCAACCTTCTTTCCGGTTTTCTGACGGGAGCCACGCTGCTTTTCGCTTTTCTGACCGTGCTTTTCGGGCTGTTTCCGCTTTTCTCACCGGTGGCGAAGGGCTGCGCTTTTCTGGCCGGTGTGGCGGAAAATCTTCTTTACCGGGACGCCGCGTTTTTCGCCGGTCTGCCGCTTAGCTACGTGGAACTGGAAAAAGGATGGATCACGATCGCCATTCTCGGCGCGATGACGCTTTTGCTTCTTCCGTTTTCGGAAAAGGATCGGAAAAAGCGGAATTTCCGGTTAGCGGTGATCCTTTCCGCCTTTCTGTTCCTTTTTGGGGAGACGGCGCAGGCGATTTTTTACCGGGACACGGTAAAAACGACGGTGATGGCTCTTCGGGAGGGAACAGCTGTCACCTGTGAGCGAAACGATTCGGCGATCCTTCTGGCGAAGGGCCTTTCGGCTTCGGACGCCTACCGGCTTTCCGCTCCGGTGGGAAAGAACACGGTCATTCTTCTGGATTCCGGGGAGACTTCGGTGGAAAAAGACCTTTGCGGCCATCTGAAGCCGGAAAAAGCCCGTGTCACCTTTCCAGAGAGCGCCGAGCGGACAGCAAACGCCCGAACGGACGCAAAGGGCGTCTTCCGTTTTGGCGAAAACGCCTCGGTCCGGTTCGGGGAAGACTTCGCCCAGATCGACACCGGCGATATTCTTATCCTATACATTTTCGGAGAATGTGATATAATAGAAATAGAGCCGCGGTTCCGAAGAGCGGAGCTGATGATTTTGGAGGGCGTTTCGCCGGAGGCGTTTCCGGCGCTTCGCTGCCGGTATCTGGTTTTGCGGGAACAAGGCGGTTTTTACAGCGGGACAGAAGAAGTCCTCGTCCTTTCCGAGGGCGAGCTTACCTTCCTGTCCCGGGGAAATACCATAAAGAAAGGGGGAAATCTTTCGTGATTTTTAAGGATATGGAGGAAGTGCGCCGCCATCTTCGGATCGGACTGCCGCTTCCGTGCTATTTTGTCTCCGGTACGGATGACCAGAGAAAACGGGCCGTTGTCAAAAAGCTTTCGGATCTTACGGTAGCCGGCGGCACCGGCTTTGACAGCTACCGCTTTTCCGGGAATGTGTCGGCCGACACGCTGGCGGACGCCGCTTTTGAGATCACCTTCGGTGGCGGACGGCGCTGTGTGGTCGCGGAAGATATTCCTTTCAACAGCCTCGGCGACAACGAGTATAAAAAATTCGAGGAACTGGTGGACGAAGTCGGCGCCATGGGCGGCGGTACCGTTTTGATCTTTTCGTTCAGCACCGTCGATCCCGACCAGAAAAAAGAGGGGAAGCGCAACCGCTTTGAGACGCTTCGGAAAAAGATCGACAAAGTCGGCGGCGGAGTCATTCGCTGTGACACGGCGTCGGTGCCGGAGCTCTGCGCGATGATGGAACACGCCGCCGAACGGTATCACTGCGTCCTGAACCGGGATTTATGTAACTATATGGTGGAACGCTGCGGACAGGACAGCGCTCTTTTGATGAACGAAGTCAAAAAGGTGGCGGAATTCCACGGCGAAGGCACCATCACCAAAATGGAAATCGACCTTCTGACCTGCCCGACGCCGGATGCCCGGATCTATGATCTGACGGCGAAAATTACGGCAAGAGACCGGGACGGCGCTTTCGGCGTTCTGGAGGAATTGCGGGAGTTGGGAGAAAGCCCGGCGGCGATTTTGAGCGTTCTTTCCGGGTCGTATCTGGATCTTTTCCGGGCGAAAACCGCGAAAAACGCCGGAAAAGGCAAGGCGGAGATCGTGGCGGACTGGCCGAAATACGCCCGACGGGATTTTGTGGTCGGAAAGGCGCTGACGGCGCAGAGCCGTTACACCAAAGCGGAGCTTCTGCGGTGTCTGGACATTTTGCTCGCCGCTGAACAGCGTGTCAAAAGCACCGGGATCGACGATGACATCATTTTGGACGAGACGGTCGCCCGGCTTTTTGCCGTGAAGTAGGAAGCTATGGAAAAAAAGAACGAACGGATCCGTCTCAAAGAGACGGTCATTGTGGAAGGAAAATACGACCGGATCCGTCTGGCGGCGCTTTGCGACGCCAACATTATGGAACTGGGCGGATTTCGGATCTATAATAATAAAGAGCGATTGGCGCTCATTCGCCGCATCGCGGAAAAGACGGGGATCATCCTTCTGACCGATTCCGATTCCGCCGGTTTTCGCCTGCGGCACTATCTCTGTTCGGCCATTCCGAAGGCCAACATCAAAAACGTCTATATTCCCGCCGTTTCGGGAAAAGAAAAGCGGAAAAACCGCCCGGGAAAAGAGGGCCTTCTCGGCGTGGAGGGAATGACGACCGAAGCGCTTCGCAAAGCTTTTACCGCGGCGGGGATCACGCCGGAGGAAGAACAGGAGCGAAAGCCGGCCCTTTCCACGGCGGAACTCTATGCCATGGGTCTTTCCGGCGGCGAGAATTCGTCGGTCCTTCGGGAAAAGGTCTGCGCCTATTTTGAACTGCCGAAGTTGCTTTCGACCAAAGCGCTTGGCGAGGTGCTTCCCGTTCTGACCGACCGGGAGGAGCTTTTGGCTGTCCTTAAGAAGATCAAAGAAGAGGAGGGATGACGTTGCCGTTTTCCAGTCTGACTTTTTTATACCTTTTTCTGCCGGCATCCCTGCTTCTTTTTACGTTGACGCCCCAAAAGGCGAAAAATATTGTTCTGACAGCGCTTTCGGCGCTGTTCTATCTTCTGGCGCAGCCGGAATTTTTCGGACTTTACGCCGGAACGCTTCTTTTGCAATTCCTTTTTTCCCTTGGAATGACGAAAGCGAAGGACGCGAAAGAAAAACGCCTTGTCCGAAACCTTGCCGTTCTGGAAAATACGGTCCTGCTCCTTTATTTTTCCGTCAGCAACCAGCTTTTCGGAACCACCGTGCCTTTGGGGACCATGGTGGTGGCGTTCACCGCCATCGGCTATTTCGTGGATGTGGAAAAGGGCGACGGAGAGGCGTTCTCCTCCTTTTTCGATCTGGCGGTGTTTCTCGGCTTTTTCGGCAAGCTTTACCGGGGACCGCTTCTCCGGCTTTGCGATGACACAAAAACCCAACCGGAAAGCCGGTTGACGCAGGTGGGCGACGGGCTTTATCTCTTCCTTCGGGGACTGGCAAAATATGTGCTTCTGGCACAGCCGCTGGGCGTTCTGCACAGCCGCCTTGTGGAAGCCAACGGAGCGGAAGCCTCGGTGATCGGCGCCTGGGGCGCGGTGATCTCCCTTGGCATGGGGCTTTTTTATGATCTTTCCGGTTTTTCGGATATGGCCCGGGGTTTGGGCAACTGTTTTGGGATGGAGCTTCCGAAAAACTTTTATTTTCCGTTCCAGAGTCCCTCGGTCACCGAGTTTCTGGATCGTTTCAACATGACGGTGACGGGCTTTTTCCGCCATTACGTCTATGACAGCCTTCGCACAAAAGAAAATTCGGCGCTCCAGTTTTCGGTGGATACGCTTCTTATTGCCATGCTCTGCGGCGTCTGGTTCGGGGTGCGGATGAATTTTGTGCTCTGGGGCATTTATATCGGCTTTTTTATCATTCTGGAAAAACTTTTCCTCGGCAGGATCCTGCGGGGGATCCCGAAAATTTTCGCGAGGGTCTATACCTTTTGCGTCACCATGTTCTCCATGACCTTTTTCACCACGGCCGGCGATTTCACGGTGGGGAAAACGCTTCGGGCCATGTTCGGCGTCGGCGCCGAAGCGACGACGGAAGCCGTTTCCTACGTGCTTTCGGAAAACGTGCTCGTTCTGATCGTGGGATTCTTCTTCCTCACCAGCCTTTTGAGCACGGGAGCACGGTTTCTGCATAAAAAGGCGCCGGCTCTCCACGGGATCTTCGCGGTGGCGGAATCGGCGATCCTTCTTCTGCTGATCACCGGGGAACTTTTATAAAAAAGAAAGGAGACGGGACGGATGAAAAAAGCGGCGGCTATGGGCGTGCTCGTTTTGGTGCTCGCCGTAACGGCGGCGGTGCTCGTGGGACTTTTCCAAACGGGATTTCCGGAGAACGGAACTTTTTTTGAAAAGACGGAGACGGCGGTTTCGGAAAATATTCCCTTTCGGGAAGAGATCCAAACGCTGATGACAAAGATCCGTTACCGCTCCGGCGTCCGTTATTTTGACGGGATCTACGTTGGCAGCAACGGCGTTTTGCTTCTCGACGTGGAAAAACCAGGGTCCCGGGTGATTGCGACGGCGAAAAGCCGTGTTCTGGATTTCACGAAGCAGAAACCCGGCGAGACCTATTTTATGCTGATCCCGACAGCGGTGGTGATCGGGCAGGACGCCATCGCCACCTATGCCGCGGACGGACTTTATAATCAGCGGCAATTCATCAACTCTTTCTATTCCGAAATCTATAAGACCGTTGGCACGGTGGACGTCTATCAGGATCTTTATAACCGGCGGCAGGACTATATTTTTTATCGCACCGAGGACCTTCCCACCTCTCTCGGCGGCTATTATCTCTATGAGGAGCTTTCCGGAAGGCTGGGCCTTCGGCCCCGCTCTCTTTCGGATTTTTCCGCCGCCTATGTGGACCACGATTTTTACGGAAGCCTCGCCACGAAGGCTTTGGCGCCTTACGCGAAACCGGATTTTCTGACCCTTTATGAGGAAGCGCCGGAACACAGGCGCTATACAATCACCCATTGGGCCGACGACGGAACGAAGACGGAAACGGAGGGACTCTACCGGCCTTTTGGGGAGGACCTTCCGGACAAAACCGACCGGATCCTCGGCGGACTTTCGCCGGTGACGGAGATCGTGGCCGAAGGGGAAGAGGAAAGCTCCCTTCTGGTTTTCTGTGACGAAACGGCAAAAAGCTGGCTGCCGTTTTTGGCCGGTCATTACGGAAAAATCACGGCGGTCGATCTTGACAGGGCCACGGAGGAACAGCTTTCGGAAATCTTGTTGGACGACTATTCGAAAGTCCTTTTCGCGTACGGCTTCCGGAGCTTTTCGGAGGGTGTCGATTTCAGCCGTCTGGA
This sequence comes from uncultured Clostridia bacterium, assembly GCA_937906945.1. Lineage (GTDB taxonomy): Bacteria > Bacillota > Clostridia > Oscillospirales > Ruminococcaceae > UMGS1668. The sequence goes on from CALCUE010000045.1 coordinate 77,747, forward strand.
GAAAATCTCATAAAAGAAAAAACGGCCCCATGGCCGTTTTTTTGAGCGACAAAAAAGCCCGACCATTGGTCGGGCTTTTTCAGCAGATCTTACTGCTCACCTTTCATTTTAGCAAAGCATTCGCTGCAATAAACAGGGCGATCTTCTCTCGGTTTGAAGGGAACTTTGGCTTCGCATCCGCAAGCGGCGCAGGTGGTGGTGTACATTTCTTTCTGGGTCTTGAGTTTGGTTTTGCGGGCGTCACGGCACTCTTTGCAGCGCTGGGGCTCGTTTACGAAACCACGCTCGGCATAGAATTCCTGTTCACCGGCGGTGAAGGTGAATTCTTTTCCGCATTCTTTGCAGACTAAGGTTTTGTCTTCGTACATGTTTTTACCTCTTTTTTGAAAATGTATTTGCCCTTGGTTCACCACAACCGCTAAATAAGAGAAAATAGACGTTGCCTGATTGCCACGGAGCATTGTTTTGTATAATCAGCCAATGGCCGCATACCGAAAATTATAGGTCCGTTCCTTTCGGACGGAGTTTGGAGCGAACGCGCGAAAGCGCGTTCCCAATGGATTTTTCCGTCTTGCCGAGCTTTTCGGCGATCTCCCGGTAAGAAAGACCCCGGAGATAGAAGCCGAGAACGGCGTTTTCAAAAGGGGAAAGGGCGGAAAAAGCCTTTTCCCGACGGTCACGAAGTTCCTCCTGTTGGATCCAGTCGGACTCGGGACCGTCCACGCTGACAAAATCCAGATCGTCAAAGGACACGTAATCGAGAAGCGCCCGGTTTTTCTGCCGGAGACCGGCACGCAAAGCGGAATAAATCTGCCGACGGACGCAAGCCGCGGAATAGGTCCGGAACGAGGATTTTTGCGGATCGTAGGAATGGAGGGCGCGAAGAAGCGCTAAAAGCGCCTCCTGGTAGAGATCGTCCCGTTCCAAGCCAAGCTGGTTTCCGAGGGAAACGGCGCTTTCGGGAAGATAGACGCAAAGGCGGGCCAGTTCGCTGAAAACGGAATAATCGCCGCCACGAACGGCCACGGCCAGTTTTTCCAACTTGTTTTCGGAATCGGACATACAAAGCGCCTTTCTATCAGACCCAGTCAACTGTTATTGTAGCATAGAATAAAAATATGTCAAGAGTGGCTATGCCTTTTTACCGCCTTTTATGAGGATTTTACGGTGATATCGCGGATCCATTTACCGCTTTTAAGGCGGAAGAAGCCGATCACGACCTTGATGACCTCGTCGCTTCGCAAAGCGAGATAAACAAGAGGCGGCGGCGCTTTGAGCACGAGACCGACATAAGCACCGAACGGAATGGCAAAAATCCAAAGGAACAGCACGTCCGTCAGCATGGCGAATTTGGTATCGCCGCCGCCACGGAAAATACCGACGACGAACTGGACCGCCAACGATTGCAGCACAAGGACGATAGCGTAGGAGACCACGAGGTCATAGGCCAACGCTTTGGTGGCGTCGGATACTTCATAGAAATTGATGACCGGACCGCGGATCAGAAGCAGGATCCCGGAGGAGAGAAGCCCGATGAGCCCGGCAACGAGCAGGACAGAGTTGGCCTTTCTTTGGATTAGTTCTTTCTTTTCCCCGATGCCGACGGCGTTGCCGATGACAACGGCGGTGGCGTTGCCCATGCCGGAAACGACCACCCAGCAGCATTGCCAGATGATGTTGGCGATGCTGTTGGCGGAGACGAAATCGGTGCTGATGTGGCCGATGATCATAGAAAGCACGCTGGTGCCGACGCTCCAGACCGTCTCGTTGAGAATGACCGGCGCGCCGATTTTAAGGAACGGAAGCAGGTAGCTTCCGGACGGACGGAAAAGATCGGTGAAGCGGTAGCGGACGGTTTTTTCAAAAAAGATCAGATAAATAAGCAGAATGGAAAATTCCACACAGCGGGCTACGGCGGTGGCTAAAGCGGCTCCGGCGACACCCATCGCCGGAGCGCCGAGGTTTCCGAAGATGAAGACCCAGTTGAGGGAGACGTTGACCAGAAGCGAGGAAAGATAGACCACCAGAGAAATTTTGACGATATGGGCCGAGCGCAGGACGCCGATCATGGCGTTGGTGACGGCATAGAGCGGATAGGCCCAGCCGATGATCCGCAGATAGGAGGCACCGGCTTCGATGACCGCCGGGTCGTTGGAATACCAGGTCATCACTGTTTCGGGCAGACAGACGGCCAGAACGCCGGCGAAAGAGCTTAAAACAACGGTGATGCGGAGCATGATCGTCATAATGCGCTTCATGGAATCCACGTCGCCCTTGCCCCAATACTGGGCGGCGAACACGGTGGAAGCCGAGGTGATCCCGAAAGTCACGATCATCAGAATGAAGAAAAGCTGGTTGGCGAGGTTGGCACCGGAAAGGGCCGTTTCGCTGACTTTTCCGAGCATCAGCGAGTCCGCGAGGCTCACCGCGAAGGTGATAAGGTTCTGCGCCGCCACCGGAAGGGTGAGGGAAAAGAGCAGCTTATAGAAATTTTTATCACGGATGAAAAGTGACATAGTTCCTCCCGATAGTGAAAAAGCTATTCCTATTCTACTTTTTTTCAGTAGGAATAGCAATAGCTTTTTCGAATAATGGATGGGAAGGGCAAAAGAAAATCAAGCGGCTTTGGAGCCCATGACAACACGCAGACGGGCTTTTTCCCGGCGCTGACGACGCTCGAAAGCGGCGATGGAACGGCTGCAGTTGGAAGCGCCCCAGATGCCGACAGCGGCAGCCAAAAAGGCAAGACCACCATAGAGGAAAAGCTCGCCGTTGGCGATGGTATTAAGGTCGCTGGCACCGGCCAGACCGAGGATCGCGAAAATTCCGGCGGCGGCCATGACTTTGAAGACAAAATTGAAAACATATGTTCTTTCCATATCTCTGTTCCTTTCTTTTTCCGTGAGGGGGGTGTTTATCTTTTCATCGAACATCTGTTCGATTTCGTTCTGGTTCTTATTATACACACGGATTTTCAAAATGCAAGGGGTTTTTCGAAAAAAATCGAACAGTTGTTCGTGTTGGGACGAATTTGTCCGTTTTTTGCCCGGAAAAGACCTTTTTGGAGGCGAAACTGTCCTATTTTTCCTGTTTTTCGCATAGAATGGCAGGAAACGGAGGCGAAAATCCTTGACAAAACTTCGGAAATTCGCGGTCAATGCCGGGATTTTGACGGCAACGTCCCTTTCCCTCGGGGCTTTGGGCGTTTTTTATAACGCCTGGCTGACGCAGAACCTCGGCACGGCGGGGATCGGTCTTTTTTCCCTGATGATGGCGGTGTATCGGCTTCTGGTGACGCTGGCTTCCTTTGGAGCGGGACTTACCGCCACAAGGCTCGTTGCCGAGGAAACGGCGTTCGGGAACGGAAAGAACGCCGCGCTTTCGATGAAGCTGACCCTTGGCTACAGCCTTTTTTTCGGAATTCTGGCGGCGGCGTTTCTCTTTTTCGGCGGCCGTCTGGCGGCGGAAATTCTTGTGGGAGATATCCGGGCGGCGAAGCCTTTCCGGGTGTTGGCGTTCTCCTTGCCGTTCATCGGCGTTTCGGCGGCGCTGGGCGGTTATTTCACGGCGGTTTCCCGGGTGTCGGCCACCTCGGTGTCCCAGATTTTCGAGCAGCTTTCGCAGATGGCGTTCACGGTGCTCGTTTTCGCCATCGGAAAACCGGACGACATCGGCAAAGCCTGCGTTCTTGTAGCCGCCGGGACCACCGTTTCCGAAGGAGTGTCCCTGCTCATCCACGGTGTTCTCTATTTTCGGGACCGGCGGCGGTTTCCTTTTTCCGAAAAAGGAACGGCGACGGGAACGGAGATCGGAAGGCGGCTTCTGGGGATCGGGCTTCCGGTGGGAGCTTCCGCTGTGCTTCGCTCGGCGCTCAGCACGGTGAAGCATCTTCTGGTGCCGCTCTCACTGGAAAAAAGCGGGCTTACCCATGAAAAGGCCCTTTCCGAATACGGGATCGTCGGCGGGATGGTGCTTCCGGTGCTTCTTTTTCCCTGCGCCTTTCTGCTCGGCTTTTCCAATCTTCTGGTGCCGGAGGTGACGCAGTATAAAGCGCTGGGACAGAAGGAACGCATCGACTGGGTGATGGAAACGGTGTTCCGGCTGACGCTGCTTTTCGCCATCGCGGTGGCGGCGGCGCTGATGAGCTGGGCGGACGAACTGGCGGTGCTTCTTTATCGGGAACCGGCGGCGGGAAACGCCATCCGGGCGCTGGCGCCCATTGTGACGGTGATGTATCTGGACAGCGCCGTGGACGGCATTCTGAAAGGCCTCGGCGAACAGGTGGCGGTGGTGCGCTATAATGTTTATGACACGGCTCTTTGCGTTCTTATGGTCGCCGTGTTGGTGCCGAAAACGGGGACGGTGGGTTATCTTGTCACCATTGTGATAAGCGAGGTGTTCAACATGACCCTTTCGGCCATGCGGCTCGTTTCCGTGACCGGTTTTCCGGTCAACATGGTGCGCTGGGCGTTGGTGCCGTCGGTGGCGGCGGCGCTTTCGGTGGGAGCGTCCCGCTTTTTTCTGAAGCTTTGTTCCTTTTCGGCGGAAACGGTCGCCGGGCTTTCGGCGGGGATCCTTTTCATGGTCGTCGTTTATTACGGCGCGCTGCGGCTTTTCGGCTGCGTGACGAAGGAGGACCTTCGGCTCGTCAGAAGAGTTTTTCGGAAATAAACGGAAAAAACGACTTGAAAACGGGAAAAACCCCTTGCAATCCGGAAAGAACGATGATATTATAAGAATGTATCATTGTGGCGATTTTTCGGGACGAAAACAGACGGGAAGGACTTGACGGAAATGCTGAAAAGAGCGATAATCTGTCAGCAAGCAAGCAAGCAAGCAAGCAAGCAAGCAAGCAAGCAAGCAAGCGTAGCTGAACCGCGCCCTTTTGTCCGGTCTTTTCCCGTAACGAATAGCAAAAAAACAGCGGTGTACCATGCCTTTGGGGCATAGTGCGCCGCTTTTTTGTTTTCGCGGAAAAGTTTCCACGAAGAGCGAATAACCGCTATATGCAAAAAACGGGGAGGAAAGAAAAATGAAGAAGAAAATCATCAGCCTGCTTCTTGCCCTTGTGTTGGTGCTGTCGCTTCTGCCGACGGTGGCGTTTGCGGAAATGCCTTCCATGCAGAATGTCAGCATTTCCGCAAGCGGTATTCTGAGCTGGGATGCCGTTCCGGGAGCAGCAAAATATGCTGTGCGTGTTGGCAAAGGCGGCGGCGATGTTACCGAAACGTCAGATGACTTAAACAGCCGCTGTGCAGGGCTTGGTTTTGATACCGGAGACTATACGGTAAACCTATATGCAATGGATTCCACGGGGAATCAGATCACCGAAACATGGTCAGGCACCTTCCATTATGTTTCCACGCAGGAACAGCTGGCAGTGCCGACAAATCTTCGTTTTGAAGGCTCAACCTGCAAGTGGGATGCCGTCCCTCATGCGACCTCATATATTGTGGCACTGCTGGATGAAGGGGATCATCCTCTTGGCTCGGAGTTCACTACTGATACACAATACACTTTCACCCTCACAGCGGGAAAGACCTATAAATTCATTGTAAAGGCAAGGGCAGACGGCTATGTGAGCAGTACAGCTACGAGCAGCCTCTATACATATCATGATGGTGAGCCTACCACCGAGCCCATCCCGATCACCAAGGTCGAGGTCACCGGTATGCCGACGCCGACCGTCGGCGAATCCACCGCCATCAGCGCCAGCGACGTCACCATCACCACGGTGCCGGCAGACGCATTTACCGTGGAGCATATCTACTGGTGGAATATGTCTGACGTCACAGGGGATGACACAACGTTCAAAGCCGGCAAGAAATATTATCTGTCTGTTGGTCTTTCCCCGAAAGAAGGCTACTATTTCGAGTTTGAAGACGAAACCGGCGCTAAATACTACACCGGTGAGGCGACGTTCAATGGCGAGGCACCGCTTATGGCACGGGCTCTCGAATCTGTTGCGGGTGCGCTGCACCTATACAGCAAGTCCATGACCCCGCATACGCACAGCGGAACGCCGGTGAACGGAACTCCCGCGACCTGCACGAAAGCCGGTTTTGAGGATTACTATTCCTGCGCCTGCGGAAAATTCTTCGAAGAATCGACCTGCGAGACCGAAATCACCGATCCTGATACCTGGAAGGCTGAGGGCGGCAACGGTTACATCAAACCGACCGGCCACGATTGGAAAGCCCCGACCTTCACCTGGGCGGAGGATTGCAAGACCTGCACGATCAAGTTCGTTTGCGGGAACGACGCTTCCCACGTGGAGCAATTCACCGTTGACACCACTTCGAAAGTGAAAGTGGAGCCGACCTGCGAAGAGATGGGTACCACGACCTATACCGCCAAAGTCCTTTTCAACGGAACGAACCACATTCAGCAGAAGAACGTTGTTGATATTCCGGCGACCGGACACGATTGGGGCGATTGGAAGTCCATCAGCCGTTACGAGCATCAGCGTATCTGCAAGAACGACGCTTCCCACGTGGAGACGGAAGAGCACAGCTTCGTGAAAAAAGTCTGTGAGGATTGCGGATACCGCTGGAGCGTTGACACCGTCGTGATCGGCGGCAAAACGCCGAACAACGAAGAAAACCCCAACACCGGCGCTCCGGTTCTGAGCATGAGCACCGCTTTGGTCCTTGTGGCGGGAACGGCTCTGGTCCTTTTCCGCAAAAAGCACTGATATCCGGAATATAAAAACGGCAGGACTTCAAAAGTCCTGCCGTTTTTCTTTTTCAGCCGCGATAGAGGAAGGACTGGCAGTCGGTGCACTCGGGCTTGGTCGGGTTCGTTTCGTGGGTGCCGACCTGGATGTGGTCGAGGGTGCAATAGTCGCTGTCCTTGCAATGGTAGGCGCAGTTTCTGACTTCACAGCCGATATGGCGATTGGTTTCGTTCATGTTTTTTTACCTCCTATTGGTTTTGCTTTTAGTATGAACGAAAAAACGGCGGTTATACCGAAAACGAAGTTCTAAAATTTTCCTTTTTTTCATAAGGTTGACCGAAGAAAACGAGCGAAGGAAGGAAAGACTATGAAAGATTCGAGCATCTATCGGGATATGGCGGCGCGGACCTCCGGCGACATTTATATCGGCGTTGTCGGACCGGTGCGGACCGGAAAAAGCACGTTTATCAAAAAATTCATGGAGACTTTGGTGCTTCCGAACATTGAAAACGAATACCGGAGGGAACGGGCGAAAGACGAGCTTCCCCAATCCGCCGCCGGAAAGACCATTATGACGACGGAGCCGAAATTCGTGCCGGAGGAAGCCGCCGAGATCCGGCTGGATGACGAAACAGGGTTTCGGGTGCGCCTCATTGACTGCGTCGGCTATATCGTGCCGTCGGCCATCGGCTATTTTGAGAACAACGCGCCGCGGATGGTGCAGACGCCGTGGTATGAGGAGGCGATCCCATTCAATATGGCGGCGGAGATCGGCACCGACAAGGTCATTGCCGAACATTCGACCATCGGGCTCGTGGTGACTTCCGACGGCTCCATCAGCGACATTCCGAGGGAGGAATATCAGGAGGCGGAGGAACGGGTCATCAACGAGCTCAAAAAGATCGACAAACCTTTCGCGGTGCTTCTCAACTGCGTGGAACCGGAGAGCGGGGCGGTTCGGGAGCTTGCGGCCTCCATGGAGAAAGAATACGGCGTCCCGGTGGCGCCGGTCAACTGTCTGAAGCTTACGGAAAGCGATATCCGCTCCATCCTCGCCGACGTGCTCGGAAGGTTTCCCATCCGGGAAGTGGCCGTTGAACTGCCCCAGTGGCTGGTCAGACTGGACCGGGATCACTGGCTTCGTCAGGCGGTCATTACGCCGATCCTGGAGGCGGCTTCCCAGGTGGAACGGATCGAGGAGGTGCGCAATCTGATCCCGGCTATGGAGAACTGCGAACCGGTGAAGGAGACGGCGCTTCGGCAGATCGACCTCGGCACCGGAAAAGCCGAGGTGACGGTGATGCTCCATCCGGAGCTCTTTTATAAAATCCTCAGCGAGGAGACGGGCCTTTCCATCGCCGACGAGGGCGCTTTGATGCCCTGCATCAAGGAACTGGCCGAGATCAAGCGGAAATATGAGCGGATCCGGGGCGCTTTGGATCAGGTGGAAGCCGTCGGCTATGGGATCGTGATGCCCTCCATCGAGGAACTGACGCTGGAGGAACCGGAGATCGTCAAACAGGGCGGACGCTATGGCGTCAAGCTCCGTGCCTCGGCACCGTCCATTCACATGATGCGGGCGGACATCACGACGGAGGTCGCGCCCATTGTCGGCAGTGAAAAGCAAAGCGAGGATCTGGTGCGGTATCTGCTCAATGAGTTCGAGGAGGATCCGGCGAAGATCTGGGAATCCAATATTTTCGGGAAATCGCTTCACGAACTGGTCAACGAGGGACTGCACACGAAGCTCAGCCGGATGCCGCAGGAGGCGAGGATGAAGCTGCAGGAGACCATCAGCCGGATCATCAACGAGGGCTGTTCCGGGCTGATCTGTCTGATTTTGTGAAAGGGAAAAACTTTGGCCGCAACAATTTCAAGGCTTTCCCCCGAGGGGGAAGGTGACAACCGAAGGTTGACGGATGAGGGGCTTTGAGGTTCGATTTTGGGAAATGGCGAACCGTTCTTGGCCCCCTTGTCAAAGGGGGCTGTCACCGAAGGTGACTGGGGGATTCTTTTCTACGGTTCGATTTTAGTAAATTAGAATTGTCATTGCGAGGAGCCGCAAAGCGGCGACGTGGCAATCTTATCCCCGATGATGGAAATAAAAAGATTCCCACGGTCAAATATTCTCCCCTCTTGCGGTGCCTAAAATCGGCGGACACGGCATTCGCCGTTGCCGATTTTGACCGCGGCGCCAAGCCT
>CALCUE010000046.1 GCA_937906945.1 uncultured Clostridia bacterium
CGCCAATCTCCCTCAGTCTCGCTGTCGCTCGACAGCTCCCTCTCGGAGGGAGCCTACTTGCCGCCGGTTATTGCCGGTCGTGGGAAGCTTCCCATTCCGCTCTTGTTACGGCATAGACCAGAAGGTGCTCGGTTTCGTCGTCGTATTCGTCCACAAGGCGCATACCGTTCTTTTGGGCGACGGCGACGGAGGCCTTGTTCTCGGCGTTCATGTAGGAATAGACCGTCTTAAAAGGGGTGTGCTCAAAAATCCAGTCCTTGCAGAAACGGGCCGCTTCCGTGGCAAGACCACGGCCCTGATAATCCTTATGGATGTGGTAACCGATCTCCGGGACGATCTTTTTGTGGATGATCTGCATGGTGATCCCGCAGTCGCCGACGAAAGCACCGGTCTCTTTGAGCACGAGGGCCCAGAGGCCGAAGCCGAGGCTTTTATAGTTGTCGAAATTCCACGAAAGCCAGCGGCGGACGCCGTCGTCGTCATAGGGTCTGGGGTAAAATTTCATGGTTTCCGGGTCGGAAATAATGGCGCGAAGCGCCTCGAAATCCTCCGGAACGTATTCCCGAAGGAAAAGCCGTTCGGTCGAAAGTTCCATTGTGCTCATCCTCTCAGCCAAGATTTTCGATATGGGACGTCTCGTTGAGGCGAAGGACCGCCCGGCCGTAGCCGTTGACCACCAGCTCGTGGATGCCGGTGTCACCGGTGCGGAAAAAGACGTCGCTTTCCGCCGGAAGGCGGAAAAACGAGCGCAGCATCTGGTTGATCATGCCGCCGTGGGTGACCACGGCGACGGTGTCGCCGTCACCGGCGGAGGAAAGGATCTCCGAGAGCATCCAGTCGGCTCGGAAGCGGAAATCGAGCACCGATTCCTGCTCATAGACCGCCCGATGGATCGGAAGATCGGACACGGCGGGGTATTTTTCCGCCGCTTCCTCCCGGGGAAGACCGGCCAGAAGGCCGTTGTTGAACTCCAGAAGGTGTTCGTCGAAAAGGACCGGCACGCCGGTGGCGAAGGAGAGCGCCTCGGCGGTCTCTTTCGCCCGGCGAAGAGGGCTCGAATAGATTTTGGTGACTTCATAATGCTCGCTGACGAAAGCCGCCATAGCGGCGGCCTGGCGCATTCCCTCCCCGGTGAGGGAAAAATCGGCCCGTCCCTCGTGGACGCCGAGCAAATCGGCTTCGGATTCGCCGTGGCGGATCAGTAAAAGTTTCATAAGGCGTCTGCCTCCTTAAAAATAGAATGGACACGCACCGCCGGCGCGTGTTTTTACGCTTTTTTGTCCAGTTCCAGCCGCATCAGAATAAGCTCCTGATAGGTTCCCTCTTTGGTGAGAAACCCCCGGGGGTTGCGGCCGTATTCGGTGAAACCGAGTTTGCGGTAAAGGTTTACGGCGGGAAGGTTTTCGGAAACGACCTCGAGCTCCAGCTGGGAAAAGCCGGCGGCTTTGGCGCATTCGATGGAGGCTTCGGTCAGCGCTTGGCCGATCCCGAGGCCCCAATAGGGCTTTTCGATGCCGACGCCGAAATCGGCCCGGTGGTGGTTTTTGATCTTGCGGCCGATGGGGTCAAAACCGGCGGTACCGGTGAGAACGCCGTCAACAAAAGCGCCGATCTCGACGGCGTCGGAAGCGGCGAACTGGTTTTCGAGGAAAACACGCTCCTTTTCGGGGTCGTTGACGCCTTCGCCGGCATAGGTCAGCATATAGTCGGTCTCGGCGTGGGTGTTATAAAAGACCCGGCAGGTCTCGGCGGCGTCATCGCCGGTCAGAGCGCGCAAAAGGCAGCTTTGGCCGTTTTTTAAGGTCACGGTATTTTCGTAATTCATAAAAAACTCCTTTCGGGGATGGAAAAATTCAGACGCGGTAAAGAACCTCGAAGGTCTCGCAGACCACAAGGCGATCTTCGCTGAAGGAAAGGCCGACTTCGGAAAGTTCCCCGGTGAAGAATTCCTCGTGCACCGCCCGCCAATAGGCAAGGCTCCGGTCGCCTTCGCCCTCGTTAAAGGCGTGTTCGGCGGAAACGTCCCTGAACGGCACGATCTCCACTTTGGTGTCCCGGATGACGCAGAGGGCCTCGTCGGCGGCATTCAGAATGACGCTGTAATCGCCGACCTTCGGCACCGGTTCTTCGTCGGGTTGGTAGGCGTCATAGGCCGAAGCGGTGGCGGTTTTGATCCCCCGGAGAACAAGGTCGGCCAGTTTATCCGGCACTTCGCCGAAGGCCCAGGCCTCGTAAGGGGTGGTTTCGTCAAGGCCGGTTTCGGCACAGAAGCGGCGCCAGAGTTCCGGCGCGGAAAGCGGTTTTTTATCCATGGCCATGAAAATTCTCCTTTTTCTTTTTTGGTTTCGGGGCGGGCAGTTCCTCGAAAGCGCCTTCGAAAAGCTCCCGCAGAAGGTCGGGGTTTTCGAGGTCGTCCAGAAGCGCCATCAGCGTTTTGGACCCCTCGTAGGGGAAAGCCCGTTCCGCTTCGGGAAGAAGCCGGCGGGAAGCTTCGGTCTCTTTGAGGAAGACGTTGTTGTCGCAGAGAAGCCCGACCAGTTTTCCCCGGAAATAGAGGCAGTATTCGCCCATCATGGGGCGGATTTTTATGTCACCGACGGCCCGGGAGAGGCTTTCGAGGACGTAATCGTGAAAATCCTTCGTGGTGGACAAAAAATCGCCTCCAATCAAAGAATTTTGGTGACAACGGTTTTTTCCGCCGTTTTTTCCACGACGGAAAACCCAAGGGAAAGGAAAAGCAAGAGCGATGGGTTGTCGGCGGCGATTTCGTCCGAAAGGGACGAAAGGCCGTTTTCCTCGGCGGCGGAAAGAAGCGCCAGAAGGCCGGCTTTTCCGAAGCCTTTTCCCCGAAAGGCGCTGTGAACGATGACGTCGCAGAGGAAAACGCCGGAATCGGCTTTGTGATAGGACGCTTCCCCGACGAAAACGCCGCCTTCGGTGTCATAAAGATAGCGGTAAAAATGATCGCCGGAAGGATCGAGGCGCCATTTTTGATACCAGCTTTCCCAACGGTCCGGCGAAAAATCGATCGTTCCGCCGTAGGCGTGGTTATACGCCATGGTTTTTTCGTCCGCCAAAAGCGCCTGACGAAACGAAAGCTCGGGGAAAGCGGGTTTTCGAAGCTCGATCATAGCTTTTTCTCGAAGCCGATCTGGGGCAGGGTCAGATCGTCGTCAATGATCTCCCGGAAATAACCGGGCACCCGGGTGAAACCGTTCTTTTCATAGAAACGGATGGCGGGCGTGTTCGCGTCCACGACAAAAAGCCGCAGATAGGAAGCGCCGAGTTCTTTGGCAAGGTCGGCGGCTCTTTGGAGCATTTCGGAACCGATCCCCCGACGGGAACGGTCCGGATCGACGCCGAACCGGGCCAGATAAACCGCTTGAGCATCGGGATTTTTCCAGGAAACGGCGTTTTCGCCCTCCACGGAATCCAGAAGGGAAAAAGCGGCGATGGGGGCGTTTTTCTCCCAAAGGAGCCAAAGCCGTTCGATGGCGATGTCGTCAAAAAAGAAGGAGGTCGGATAAATTTCGTCCCAGACGGAAAGGCCGTTTCTTCGCATGGCGTCGATGATGTGCTCATAGACGGCGTAGAGCGCCGGAAGGTCGCTTTCCATCGCCAGACGGAAAACGGGGGCGTTTTCCCCGGAAGCCGAAACCGAAGCGGGATTTTCGTTTTTCATGGTGACGGCGCCGGAAAAAGTCTCGTCCAAAAGGGCGGCCACTTCCTTTTCGGAAAAGGAGCGGGATCCGGAGACGAGAAAGACAGAAATTCCGAGGGCGGTCACCCAAAGGCGCTCGGAAAGGCGGCGCGCCTCTTTTTCGGTGACGGAATAAGTTTTCCGGATCTGGGAAAGATCGTCCGGAAAATCGAGGGCCTGTTTTTCCCACGGCTGGTTTTCCGAGAGGAAAAGAAGGCGAAACAGCGCCGGTTCCTCCCGGGCAAAGCGCACAAGCGCGACAGCCCTTTTGAGAAACGCCGATTCGGCGCCGTCGGCGACGGAAAGAGCTGTTCTTAGGCTTTGGAAAGCCTTTTTCCGGACCTCGTCCCGGATCTCCTCCACGGAGTGGAACAGGGTGAAGATGGGACTGGCGGAGACGCCGAGCGCCTCTTTCAGCGAGGAAATGGTGACGCCTTCGGCGCCGTTTTTCCGGGCGATCCCGAAGGCGGCCTCGACGACTTCCTCGGGGGTAAATTTCGGTTTGGGCGGCAAAGCAAAGACCTCTTTTCTGAGAACAAGCGTTTTAGAACGAAAGTTCTTTTATAGTCCTATCATAGAACAAAAACGGGGGAATGTCAAGGGGGACCGAAGAAACCAAAAAAGGGACAACAGGACGATTTTTCAGGTTGAAAAGAGGTTTTGCCACTTGTTTCGCTTGCAAAATTATTGCTACAATATATAATAAAAGTAGATAAAACAGAAATTTGAAATAGACAAAGAAATCTATGAATGGGGTAAATAATATGACCGACGCAGAACAAAGAAAAGCGGCAAAGGATTTTGCTGAAATTTGGAAAGACAAAGGATATGAAAAAGGCGAAAGCCAACCGTTTTGGCTTTCCTTTCTAAAATATGTGCTTGGCGTTGAGCATCCGGAACATTTCATTGAATTTGAGGATCAAGTTCATATTGATAAGTCAACGGGATTTATTGATGGGACTATTCCGGCCACCCATGTTCTAATTGAACAAAAAGGTGTCGATAAAGATCTTCGGAAACCGATTAGGCAATCAAACGGTATGTTGTTGAATCCGTTTCAACAAGCAAATCAATATGCGGCGGCTCTTCCTTATTCACAGCGTCCCCGTTGGATTGTTACCTGCAATTTTAAAGAATTCCTTGTTTACGATATGGAAAAACCAATGAGTGAGCCGGAATCTATTCTTTTGAAAGATTTGCCAAAAGAATATTATCGGTTAAAGTTTTTGGTGGATACCGGCGACGAAAACATCCGTCGGGAGATGGAAGTCTCTATCAAAGCGGGTGAACTTGTTGGCGTACTTTATGATGCTATTTTGAAGCAATACATCAATCCTGATGATGAACACAGCCAAAGAAGCTTGAATATACTTTGCGTTCGCCTTGTATTCTGCCTTTATGCGGAAGATGCCGGTATTTTTGGTAGTCACGGAAAATTCCATGACTATTTACAATCTTTCCCGGTAAGAGATATGCGCCATGCGCTGATTGACTTGTTCAAAGTGCTTGATACCAAAATAGCAGAAAGAGACCCCTATCTTGATGAAGTTCTTGCCTCGTTCCCCTATGTCAACGGTGGCCTTTTTGCGGATGAAAACATTGAAATTCCTCAATTTACTGATGAAATCCGGAATTTACTTTTAAATAGTGCCAGTGAGGATTTTGATTGGTCAGAAATCAGCCCTACCATCTTCGGCGCTATTTTTGAGAGCACCTTGAACCCGGAGACCCGTCGTTCCGGTGGTATGCACTATACTTCCATTGAAAATATCCATAAAGTCATTGACCCGTTGTTTTTGGATGACTTGCGAAGCGAACTGGAAGAAATTAAAGAAATCAAAGTTCCGAGGACAAAAATCGAAAAAATCAATGCCTTCAGAGAAAAAATATCAAAACTGACTTTTCTTGACCCGGCCTGTGGTTCTGGAAACTTTTTGACAGAAACCTATATTTCCCTTCGTCGTTTGGAAAATGACGTTCTCGAAATCATTGCCCAAGGGCAAATGATGCTTGATGACCACGATCTGATCAAAGTGTCTATTGGACAATTTTACGGGATTGAAATCAACGATTTTGCAGTCACAGTCGCAAAGTCGGCGCTTTGGATCGCCGAAAGCCAGATGATGAAGGAGACAGAAAATATCTGCCAACGGTCTTTAGATTTTCTGCCGCTTAAATCCTATACAAATATTGTTGAGGGTAACGCTTTGCACCTTGATTGGGAAACGGTTATTCCAAAAGAGCGGCTCAATTATATTATGGGAAACCCACCATTTATCGGGGCTTCGATGATGACGGCGGAACAAAAAGCGGACGCCGTAGAAATATTTGGGAAAATGAAACTATCAAATAGTATTGATTATGTGGGCGCATGGTATTATAAATCTGCTCAACTAATGCAAGGAACAAGAATTAGAACGGCGTTAGTTTCGACAAATAGTATTACTCAGGGTGAACAAGTGGCACCATTATGGGATAAACTTATCAACCAATTAAATATTAAAATTGATTTTGCCTATCGTACTTTTGTGTGGAATAATGAGGCAAAAGATAAAGCGGCTGTGCATTGCGTTATCATTGGATTTAGTCAATATGGATTTAGTAGAGAAAAGAAATTATATTTTACCAACTCGGTTGTACGCAAAGTCTCTAACATTAGTCCCTATTTAATTGATGCCCCTACAGTTCTTGTAACCAGTCGAGCGAAACCGTTATCAAACGTACCATCAATGTATTTAGGAAACAAACCAGCAGATGGTGGAAATTTGATTCTCTCGACAGATGAAAGAAATGAAATCATTGCGGCTGAACCAGATTTGAAAAAATACATCTTTCCCTATACTGGTGCTGTTGAATATATCAATAAAAGAGAACGTTTCTGCCTATGGCTTAAAGATGTTTCTCCTTCAGAAATACGGAAAAGTAAAATTCTAACGCAGAAACTGTCTGCTATCCGTGAAATACGTCTGAATAGTACAGCGGCACCAACACGGGCTAAAGCAGATACTCCCCATCTTTTTTTCTTTATATCTCAACCGGATAGTAATTATTTGTTAATTCCCAGTACATCATCAGAAAACCGTCGGTATGTACCGATTGGTTTTCTGCCGCCTGATGTTATTGCCAGTAATTCAACGACCATTGTTCCCCATGCGACGCTTTATCATTTTGGAATTCTGACATCGAATGTTCACATGGCTTGGATGAGAACGGTAGGCGGAAGATTGAAAAGCGATTATCGCTATTCTGGAAGTGTTGTCTATAATACATTTCCTTGGCCTGACCCGACGAAAGACCAGCAAAAAAAGATCGAGGAAACGGCACAGGCGATTCTTGACGCCCGTGCATTATATCCGGATTGTTCCCTCGCAGATTTATATGATGAATTGACAATGCCACCGGAGCTTCGCAAAGCGCATCAAAGAAATGACCGTGCTGTTATGGAGGCCTATGGCTTTTGGAGAAAAATTCATTCTGAATCGGAATGTGTCGCGGAATTGATGAAAATGTATCAAAAATTGATAGGAGAATAAAGTGAAAATTGAAGATTTATCGTTTGCTTTACCTAATGCAACTATAAATGAAAAAGATTTCAATTTAGAAAGATGGCGGCAAGAAAATCCGATGGATTATTTTAAAGCTTTATATCTGGTTTTGTCATCACCCAGTCAAATTAAAGGCTTACCAAAAGTAGAGGCGATGAATGAATCTTTTTTAGCGATTTATAGAGTAACAAGATTGTATATTCCGAATGTTCTTTATAAATATTACTCATTGACAGACGATTGTTCTTTAAACGAAAAGAAATTTACCACATTAAAAAATAAAAAAATCTTCATGTCGGATATTAAGGATTTTAATGATCCATTTGATGGAAAAGCATTTTTTTATAATCCAAATGAATTGAAAGAAATAAAATATTTAGTCCCATACAATGGACAACTTATTGATGATTTTTCAACATATATTAAAGGTGCGGCTTTGACAGAGAATGATGAAAATTGTATGCCAATGTGGGCTCATTATGCTAACAACCATCGAGGATTTTGCGTTGCATACGATATGAAAGATCCAAATAATAATGTGTTGTATAGTTGTACTTTTCCGATTCAATATACTGCTGAACGTGTTGATATTACAAGCTTCATAAAAGAATATGCAGAAATGATTGAAGCGGAGGTTGATAAACAAACGGCACAGGGGGAAAAAGTAGTTAAAATAAAGGATATATCACTTATATATACGGCACAATTTTTATATAATGTGAAGCAATTTACATGGAGGTATGAAAAAGAATTTAGGTGTACTATAGGCGCAACAGCGCCAGAAATGCCATACATCAATGCGGTACCTAAGACAATTTATATTGGAATGAATTGCAGTCAAGATAACAAACGAAAACTGTTAGATATTGCGAAATCGTTATCCATACCAATATATCAAATGAATTTCGACAATTTTTCTGAGAACTATTCTTTAGAAAAAACGCTTTATCGACAGTAAAAGGCGGCGGGAAAAATCCCGCCGCCTTTTTTAGAACAAATCCAGCATGCTGTCCAGATAGATGGCCTCCCGGACGGCAAGGTGGTATTCGGGCTTCGTCAGGTAGTAAAGCAGAAATTCCAGCAGGATGGCGCTGCCGAGGCCCCGTCCCTCGATCTTGAACTGAGAAAAGCCGAGAGGGAGATAGACGTTTTGAATGTCGTTAATGCCGATGAAGCCGGGGTTTTTCATGGCGTGGGAAAAGCGGTAGCCGAAAGCGCCGTCCGGCGCGGCGCAGCGGTGGTCCGGCACGTCTTCGCCGAGGATCTGGCGGCTGACCGTTTCGTAGCAGGCTTTTCGCTCCGTACAGCCGAACCAGCAGTCCTCGTTGCAGAGGAATTCCACCTTGTTTTTCTGTTCGGGGGAAAGGGAGGAAAGCCGGTCAAAGGCTTTGTTGAGGCGGAAATCCGGCACCACGAAGCGGAAATCCTTCCGGTCGAGTTCCGCCGAAAAATCGTCGAAGTCCGTCAGCACCTTGGTGGTGGAGGAGACGAAATAGAGCCCCGGAAAGGCGGTTTTGAGGTAGTCGAGCAGAAGGTCCGAATGGACGATGACGCCGTTTTCGCCGCTTTTTTCGAAAAGGGCGCAAAGGGCATTGCATTTTTCGTCGGAAAGATGCTCCTTTTGAAGCAGGGAGTTGGAAAAGGTGAGGCAGGCGGAAATTTTGTAGTCCCGCAGAAGGGCGAGGACGTCTTCGGGGTCGGCGGTTCCCGTTCCGATCCGACCACCGCCCCAGATACAGTTTTCCGGCGCGCCGTAGATCGAGCCGATCTCGCACCAGTCGTAAAAATACTCCCGGTGTTCCCGCCAAAGGGGCAGGAAAACTTGATAGAAATCGTAAAACTCAAAAAGGCCGGGAAGGTGATAGACGGCGGTTCTTTCCATGGCGGCGGTGTCTCCTTTGCGTTTCGTTTCGATTTTTGCAAAGCGGTTTTTGCCCAGTATACTCCAATCGGACGGATTTTACAAGCGGGTTTTTGCTTTCGCATATTTTGTCCCGGTTTTCCATATCTTTTCTACTAACCTTTTTAGGAAAGGGGGCGGAAAAGTGAAGGGACTTCCGGAAGAGCGGGCGGTGCGCGCGGCGGAATATATCGTGGAGACGAAAGCGACGGTGCGCGCGGCGGCGAAGCGCTTCGGCGTCAGCAAAAGCACCGTGCACAAGGACGTTTCGGAGCGGCTTTCGAGGATCGACGGGGCGTTATACCGGGAAGTGAAACAGATTTTGGAGCAAAACAAACAGGAACGGCACCTTCGTGGCGGCGAAGCCACGAAGCGGAAATATGAAAAACAGCGGACGGAAACGAAAGTTTCGGAATAAGCGCCGCCTCCCGGTCAAAAATAGAACGGGAGGCGGTTTTTTTGAAGGGACGGATCTTTTCCCTGGCGTTCGCCGTGGGGTTCGTGGCGCTTTTTATCCTTTCGTCAGCGCTTACTTATTTTTGGGTGAAAAACCGAAACGTGGCGGCGACGCCGAAGCCGGAGGCGGCGGAGCCGCTCTATCTTTCCACGCCGAAGGCGGTGTTTTTGCTGGTGTTCACCGGCGGGGACGAAGCGGGACCGTTCAGCCTGGTGGCGTTGGACGGCGAAGCGGGACGGATCCCGGTGTTCAGCTTTTCCGGTGACACGATCTTTTCGGAACAGAGCGAGCGGGTCACCGCCGGGGAGCTTTTCCGGCGGCTTTCGGCGGAAGGATTTACCGGCGCGGTGGAAAAGGAACTTTCCGTCGAGATCGCCGGCTATTTTTTCTGGGACGCCGAAAGCGCCGAGCGGATCTTGGCCAAAACCGGCACCTTTGATTACCACCTGCAAAAGCCCCTGCGGTACAAAAAAGACGACCGGACGGTGGACCTTGCCGCCGGGACGCAGAACATGACGGCCAAAAAACTGGTGGACGTCATCACGGCGCCGATTTTTACGGAAACGGAACGCTCGGACCTTACCTCACGGCTTCTGGCCGCCTTTTTTGAACGGCGGCTGCGCCGCTTTTTACCCCAAAGCGGCGACCTTTACGAAACGCTGACCGGCAGCACCGAAACGGACGTTTCGGCGCTGGACAAGGGGCGGTATCAGGACATTTTCGAGGTGTTGGCGAAGAAAAAAAGCCCGGTGGCAAGCCACGTGACCTGCGACACCGAAAAAGAGGAAGAATCGGGGCAGCTTTGGTTTTCGTCCCAAAGCCGGGATCGGGTGAAAAAATATTTCCGGTAGAGGCTTTCTGAAAATCTTAAAAAAACCTTAAAGATTCAGCCGATTGTTTCTTAAAGGAGATTTCGGTAAACTGACGGTATGGACAAAATTTCAGGAAGGGGTACCTATGGAATTTCTGAAAACGCTGGATCTTGTGATCGCCGCTCTCTTTTTTCTTTGTTATTTCTATCAGTTTTTCTATATTCCGGTGGCGGTGCTCAAAAAGGACGAACCTCATAAAGTCCCGAAAAAGCACCGCTTCGCGGTGCTCATCTGTGCCCGCGACGAGGAAAAGGTCATCGGGGAACTGATCCACAGCATCGACCGCCAGACCTATGACCGCTCGCTGGTTCGCATTTTCGTGATGGCGGATAACTGCGCCGACCAAACCGCGAGGCTTGCCCGCAACGCCGGCGCTTTGGTTTACGAGCGGCACGATGAAGAGAGGATCGGGAAAGGCTACGCCCTCGAGGCGCTTTTGAAAAACATCGGGCGGGATTTTCCACGGGACTATTTCGACGGCTTTTTTGTCTTCGACGCCGACAACGTCCTCGACCCCCACTATATCGAGGAGATGAACCGCGCCTTTTCGGACGGCTTTGATATCATCACCTCCTACCGGAACTCCAAAAACTACGGCGACAACTGGATCTCCGCCGGCTACGCCCTTTGGTTTCTGAGGGAAAGCCGGTTTCTCAATCACGCGAGGATGAAGCTCGGCACCAGCGCGGCGGTCTCCGGCACCGGGTTCTTTTTCAGCCGGAAGATCGCCGAAAAGGACGGCCCCTGGCCCTTCCACCTTCTGACCGAGGACATCGAGTTCACGGTTCATCACGTCCTTGCCGGGGAGCGGATCGCCTATTGCCCGACGGCGGTTTTTTATGACGAACAGCCGACCTCGTTCCTCGTTTCGTGGCATCAGCGGGCCCGTTGGGCCAAAGGCTACTGGCAGGTTTTTCAAAAATACGGCAAAAGCCTGCTTTGCGGCACGCTTCGCGGAAAGTTCGCCTGTTTTGATATGATGATGGCGATCATGCCGGCGGCGATCCTTTCCGTCGCGGACCTTCTTCTGTATCTGGGACTTTTCGCCACGGCTTTTTTTAGCGACGAAAGTCTTCTTCCGACCCTGCTTTCCTTTCTGGAAAGCGTCGGAAGTATTTATCTGACGCTGTTTGTGGTGGGCGCTCTGACGACCCTGTCGGAGCGGAAGCAAATTCATACCTCTTCCACAAAAAAAATTTTATACACATTCACTTTCCCACTCTTTATGTTTACCTACCTTCCGATCTCGCTGGTCGCCCTTTTTCAGAAAGTGACCTGGAGGCCCATCGCACACAGCGTAACCATGGAAATCCCGGAAGGGGAAACAAGGCCCGTTCGATAGAACGGGCCTTGTTTTTTGTTCCCTTGCCAAACCGGATCGAATCCTTTATAATTGGGATAGAAGAAAAAAGGAGAATCGGTTTTATGAGTACGTATGAAAAAGAAAATCCGTCCGGTATCACCGGAAATTTTTCCGTGGCGCTCGGGCTTTTTGATTATATCAACCCGATTTTTTACAGCGTCACCGTCCTGACGATCCTTATAAAAATGTATGGGGTCATGGCTTCGCTTCCCTACGGCGTTTTCGCCGCGGGCGCTGTTCTTTCGCTGATCTTCGGCTTTTCCATCCCGACGGTGAAGCTGATCGTCGGGCTCGGCAAAATGAAATTCAAAATGCCGGTGAACCTGGTTTCCTTCGTCAACACCGGAATTCTGCTTTCCGGTTCGGCCCTTCTTTCCCACGTTACCGGCATGAAACCGGCGGCGCTTCTGCTTCTTTTACTGGGCGCGGCGGCGGTCATCGGCTTTTTGTGGAAAAAGACCGGGAAATTCAACACCGCCGCCGTTCTGATCGGCGCGGTGGGGTATCTGATGCTCTATGTTTCGCTGATCACCCTTTCCGTCAGAAGCGAAACGGGACTTCCCATTTTTCTGTACGCGCTCGCCATCTGGCTTTTCGTGTTTCTGTGCCTGGTCGGAATAAAATCCGACCTCAAAAACGCCAAAGTCCATTGGGCCATTGAGATCTCCAACGTGGTCTGCCAGTTTTCTGTCGCTCTCGCCACGGTCCTTCTGTTTTTCCGGTAATTTTTTTCTTGCCAAATTCTGTGAAAAGCGGGTATAATACAAGGCGGAAGGTTTTATGAAACGGAGGAGACGCTTATGAAAGAGAAAAAAGCCGCCACCGGCGGTGAACGCTATGTACCGATGGAGGAACGGTGTGGCAACGAATCCATCGTCTATTTTTCCCGGGATCTTTCCGCCGAGGGACTTCGGAAGATGGCGGGTCTTGTTTCCGGCAACATCACCGGCAAAGTCGCCGTCAAGCTCCATACCGGCGAACCCCACGGCCCCAACATCATTCCCGCCGAATGGATCCGGGAAGTGATCGAGAAAGATTTTCCGAAGGCGACCATCGTCGAGACCAACACCTTTTATAAAGGCGGCCGCTATACCACCGAACAGCACCGTAAAACGCTGGAGGTCAACGGCTGGACCTTCTGCCCGGTGGATATCATGGACGAGGAGGGCACGGCCCTTCTGCCCGTCAAGGACGGCAAATGGTTTACGGAAATGTCCGTCGGAAGCCACATGACGAACTACGATTCTCTTCTGGTGCTGACCCACTTCAAGGGGCACGCCATGGGCGGTTTCGGCGGCTCCAACAAAAATATCGGAATCGGCTGCGCCGACGGGCGGATCGGCAAAAAGTGGATCCACAGCGGCGACGGCATCCTTCCGTGGGGCGTCAACCAGGAGGAACTGATGGAGCGGATCACCGAATCGACAAAGTCCGTCATCGACTATTTCGGAAAGAACGTCGCCTACGTGAACGTTCTGCGGAATATGTCCGTCTCCTGCGACTGCGAGGGCGTTTCCGCCAAACCGGTGGTGACGCCGAACATCGGCATCGTCGCCTCCACCGATATTTTAGCGGCGGATCAGGCTTCGGTGGACCTTGTTTACGCGTTGGAGAAAAAGGACCGGGCCGCTTTGGTCAAACGGATCGAAAGCCGCCACGGTCACCGTCAGCTCACCTATATGAAGGAGCTCGGCATGGGGTGCGACCGCTATATCCTTATCGACGTGGATAACGGCGGCGTACGGATTTTGCCGAAGGACGCCGTTTCGGGCGTCGTCCCCTTCGGGGAGGAAAAATAAAAAAAGCCCGGCGCTTTATACGGATATTTGTAAAACAATAAACGGCTCGTATCGCAAAGATACGAGCCGTTTTTGTACATGCGGGTTTTGGAAAAACGGCTCCCTTGTGTAAAGGGAGCTGTCAGCGCAGCTGACGGAGGGATTGTTTCACCGCAGCGTCAATATACTCACAGACTCCGGAAAAATGACTAGCTATTTCATTATTGGGAATCCGTATAACCTTCAAACCGTATTCTTCCAGAAAAGCCGTGCGTTTTGCGTCCTTTTGCGTCTCGTTCGGTTCATAGTGCTGTGATCCGTCCAACTCAATCACGATTTTTGCTTCCGCGCTGTAAAAGTCGGCGATGTATTTCCCCAACACTTTCTGACGGGAGAACCGGACAGGATAGGAGCGCAGAAAGTCATACCACAGATGCCGCTCTTCTTTTGTCATTTCTTTTCGCAGCTGTTTGGCCAGCGGCACCAACTGCTCATTATGCTTCCTCTGCATAACAATCCCTCCGTCACGGCTTTGCCGTGCCACCTCCCTTTACACAAGGGAGGCTTTGAGACCCGATTGCGACGGGCGTTTTCAGGCGCTTTCTTTCGCTTTCCAGAGCATCCGGTTTTCCTCGAACGAGAACCCGACCTGCCCTTTTTCAAGCAGATACGAAAGGATCGAGCGCACCGTGCTCCCGATGAGCACGAACTGCTGGGCGTTCATCGTAAGACCGTAGGCGTCGAACACCCCGGCCAGAAGGTCGTCAAACGATTTCGGTTCTTCCAGAATGTTGAGCACCGTCTCGCAAGCGCCGTTTATCGAGGCGGCGTTTTCGTCGCAAAGCGCCTCGATGGAAGAAACCACCGGCGCGTGCGCCGGAATAAAGGCCGGCGCTTTTAGCGTTTTCACCGCTTCCAACGTGGCAAGGCTTTTTTCCACGTCCCAGAGATAGCCGATGCCGTATTTCTGAAGGGTCTCCGTCGAGGAGACACAGTCCGCCAGAAAGATGTTGCCATCGGCGGTCTTAAAGCCCACCATATCGAAGGAATGACCGGGAAGAGGGATCATTTCCCAGCCCTTCGGCAACACCTCCGGCGTCAGTTCCTCCACCGAACACGCCTGCGCCAACAGGAACTTGTGCCGCAGATCGGCAAAGGGGTTGCCGCCGTAGAGGGTCATCGGCTCCAGGATCGGGTCTTTCGTGAAGGCGGCCTCGAGCCCGGCGGCATAGACCTTACAGCCGGTGCGGTCCTGTAAAAGGCGGCAACCGCCGATGTGGTCGGCGTGGGAATGGGTGGCATAGATAGCCGCCAGATGCCAGCCGTTGGATTCGATATGTTTGAGGACTTTTTTTCCGGCGTCCTTGTCGCTGCCGCTGTCGATGGCGACAACGTCCGTTTCGCTGATTTTGCAAAGGCCGATCTTGGCCGGGCAGTCGATATAAAAATCGTGTTCCGAAAGGGCGATCAATTCATACATAGGGTTCCCTCCTTATAAAATACGCGCCTTTGCCGGGCAAAGGCGCGCGCTTTTTTTATTCCTGCTCGATGCCGAGCGCCTCGTTCCAGACGTCCCGCTCGATGCGGTAGGCGTCCAGGCGGGATTCCACGCAGACGACCGTTCCCAAAGCCGCCGCGAACGCCAGAACGGACGAAACCGTCGCCACGGCCAGAAGGCCGGCGCCGGTCTCTCCGGCGTTTTCAACAAGGGTCGGGATCATGTCGATCAGAAGCAGACCCATTCTTGTCAGAACAAGGATCTGATTGAGGAAGACCTGTTTCGGGCTGCTGTGGTGGTCGGAGTTGATGATGAAATGGTTGACCGTCAAAGCGCCGTCCACAAGAAGCGTCAGAAGATAGAAAATGACGCCGAAAACGTTCTGGCCAAAAGCCTCGGCCAGATAAAAGGCGTCCATGGCGAAGACAACGCCGAGGACCAGTCCCAAAAGGCCTTTCATCACGTTTTTCTCGTGGGAGCGGTAAGAGACATAGAGAAAGACGACAGCGGCGGCAAGGCCGGTGTCCATCACCGTGTTAAAATAGACAAACGCGAAGGCCGAACCGGAAAGGAACGTCGTGACCGCGCTTACCAGAAAACAGAGCGCGGCGACAACGACCGCCGCCAGAAACACCACTTCACTGGTAAAAAACTTTCTGAATTTTTCAATCATGGCGAAATCCTCCCGCTTGGTTTATTGATGCTTTATTGTAGCATACTTTCCCGCGGAATTCAAGAAAGCCGCCGGCTTTTTTCATTGACAAAGCCCCAAAAAAGTGGGAAAATAGGGGCAGAGTTCCCCACACGCGGGAGAAAGGAGTTTTTTATGAAAACCAAAGCTTTTTATACGGCCATTACCACCGATAATCTGGAAAAAACCATGGAATTTTACGTCGTTCTTCTCGGCTTTCAGGTGACGCACCGCATTGACACCGGCGAGAACCGGATCGCCGTTCTGGAAAACGACGCCGGCGCCAAGATCGACGTCATCGAGGCCAAGAACGCCCCCGGCGGCTGCTGCGCTTTCCGCACCAACGTCAACGACATTGAGGAAGCCGCCCGGGAATTCACCGCCCGTGGCTATGAGGTCAAAGGCCCTATGGAGATCTCCACCGGTCGGGCCCTTCTGGTCAAGGACCCCAACGGTCTTACCATCAACGTCATCCAGCACATCCGCAAAGAGAAAAAATGACCGCTTGTTTTGCCAAACGGATTTGGGAGGTCTTTTCTTTGAAACAAAATCAAACCACTCGTCTTTTTATTGTTCTTGTCAGCGTTCTTTTCATCGCGGCCGGCGTTCTGGCCAACGGCTATGTCATCACTTCCGGAGAAGCCAATTTTGTCGCCGTTCTGGAATCCATCCTCATCATCGTGGCGCTGGTTTCCGCTCTTTTTTATATCTTCCTCGGCTACAAAAAGGACGCCGCCCACTATTTCAAGCTGTTTCTTTACCTTTTCGCGCTGGCGCAGCTGGTCTCCATCGTCAACGCGACCTTTAACCCCGAGCACACGACCCTTTCCGTCGCGCTGGCCGCTTTGACTTACGCGCCGGTGCTCATTCTGGCTTCGGCTAAAGACCTTGGCCGCCGGGTTTCGCTGATCCTCTGCGGGATCGTCATCGCCGTCTATCTTTTCATCTTTGTTGGCGCCGCGTTTACCTATCCCGGTTCCCTTCGGGGCGGTACGAGCTTCGGCACCTTCGTGCTGATCCGGGACGGCGCGTTGCTTCTTCTGTCCCTCATCATGGGCGTTATCACTTTCGCCAAATACGTTGATAAAGCCGAGCGCCACACCACCTGAGTATCTTCACAAAATAAAAAGCCCGTTTCGAGCGGTCAACGACCGCTCGAAACGGGCCTTTTCTTTTTTCAGAAAACCGTCAGACGGTGCCCCGATTGTCCTTGTCGAGGTATTTTCCATAGACACAGACGGCGAAAACAAGGGCGAGGATCAGTTCGGCGACGGACTGGACGCCGCTCAAATCGCCGTTTTTGATCAGAGCGTAGAGGTTGAGACCGGCGCCAAAGGCCCGGATCATCAGAACGCCGGAACAGAGCACGGAGGTCCATTTTTTGCCGAGGTCCTTTCGGACGGTCAGCACAACGACCATGCCGTAGCAGGCGGCGGAAATGACGTTCCAGATAACGCCCTGTTCGGTGGAAAGGGCGACCATGGCCAGTTCCGAAACGGAGAAGCAGGTCATGAAAATTTTGTAATAGAGCGCTTCGGCTTTTTTGGCGCCGCCAAAAAGATAGACGTAAGCGGAAAGAAGCGCCACGGAGGTGATTGCGGCGCAGAACTTGACGGTGAGGTCGGAATGGGCGATGAAAGCCAGATAGAGAGCGGCGAGGAGCGCGAACATCATAAGGACCGCTTCCACGATCCGGACTTTAAGAGACGATAGTTTATTCATAGGGATACCTTCCTTTCAATAGCCGAACTCGCCCAGGAGGGAGTCGTCGTTTTCGATCCATTCATCTTTGACGGAGATGGAGCGGAAGGACTCTTTGTCGTCCCGGATGATGACGGTTTCGATGCCGGCGTTGATGATGAGCCGTTTGCACATGCTGCAGGGGTTGCCGTTTTTGACGTAGGAGCCGTCGGAGACCTCTTTTCCGACGAGATAGAGGGTCGCGCCGAGCATATCGGCCCGCGCGGCGTGGATGATGGCGTTGGATTCGGCGTGGACGGAGCGGCAAAGCTCATAGCGCTCCCCACGGGGGACGTTGAGCTTTTCCCGCATGCAAAAGCCGAGGTCGCTGCAGTTTTTGCGACCACGGGGCGCGCCGACGTAACCGGTGGAGATGATCTGGTCGTTTTTCACGATGATGGCGCCGTAGTTGCGGCGAAGACAGGTGCCCCGCTCCAGTACGGTCTCGGCGATGTCGAGGTAGTAATTGATCTTATCGCGGCGTTCACGAATCATAAGTCGGGATCCTCCTGATTTTTGATATCTCGATCATAACGGATTTTTCAGCGTTTTTTAAGCCGCCGGTTTCCAGGTTTCCAGATAGTTTTTGAATTCCTTCTCATAGGATTTCGGGATCGGCGCGTCCTCATTAAGAGTGAAGGAGGCGGTGGTGGCGGTGACGGTCGTCGGGTCATCAATGAGCTTCGCGGCGATGACGAAGCGGTAGTTGGCGCGGCTTCCGAGGCCGTAGGCCACGGTGCAGGTGGAAAGGGTCAGGATCTTGTCGTCGGTGGTGACTTCCACGTCGTAATCATAGATCGAGCGCTCTTTTTCAATGTCGAGAAGACTCTGGAATTTATTGCCGGGGGTCGGTTCGATGTACCAGAGAGCCTTGCCGCCATCGATCTTGGCGTCGTTATAGAAGACGGAATAGACCTGGAAAACGTAATCCTCGGTATCGGTGGAGAAGTAGATGTACGGTGTCTTTTCGGCGAAGGACGGGTCCTTGAAGCTGAAAAGCTGGGAGAACAGAGGACCGGTGGGGTCGTCGTTCTGATAGGCGAGGTGGGTAAGACCGAGGTCGCTGTGACCGAAGATGACGGTGTTGGTGGAAAGAGCGGCGGCGTCGTCGCCGAAGGTGTTCCGAAGGTGCGTATAATAGGCGCCGTCGATCCAGTAGGTGGCGCTGACGGACTTACCGGTGATGTCCCGCTTGTTATAGGAATATTTCTTGGTGTCCTGGCAGACGCCGGCATCGACATCCTCCAGACCCGGGATATAGAGCCAGCCGACGACGTCCTTGTTGACGGCTTTGGCTTCGGCGGTCTTTTCGGTGCGCTCGGGCACTTCAATGGGTTCCGGTTCGTCCTCCGGTTCCGGTTCGGAAGAGGTGGGGTCGATGATGACGGTGCTCTGGGAAGGAGTGGGGTCCACCGGTTTTTCCGGTTTGTTTTTGCCGCAGCTGGTGGCGCAGATAAGGATGATGGCGACCAGAGCGACGATCAGGGCGGCGGCGCCGCCGAGGATGGCGCCGGTGGGCAGTTTATCCAGTTTTTTGGTGAGACCGGCGACGGGGGAGGCTTTTTTGCCCTCTTTCGGCTCGAAAGAGATCTCATCCACCGGCGTTTCTTCCGCTTTTTGGGCTTTTTCCGGAGTTCCTTTTTTCTCGGTCAGCGTTTTGGCGCCGGCGGAAATATTTTCGCCGACGGTTTTGGCGCCTTCGGCGGCGCCGGCCAAAAATTCGCCGAGGAATCCTTTCTTCTGTTTTTTCGGTTTCTCCGGTTCTTTATGTTCCGGTTCCACAACACGGACGACCTTATGGGTCCTTCCCGTCGGGGCTTCCTCCGGGGAAGGGATCGTATCGGCGAATTCCTCGTCGGTCGGCTGCTGGGAACGGTTCAGTTCTTCATCCATGGCGCAATTCCTTTCTTTCAGTGAGGATAAAATAATCTACTATAACTATACCATTGATTGATTTCAAATACAAGCGGGAAAAGAAAATCTTATCCATAAAGTGTGAATTTTCAGAAGATTTCCTGCGGGGCGGCTTTATTTTTTAAAAGTTCCGGGAAAGGGATGACGGCTTTCGGCGGCACCTCGAAAGGATTCAAAAGCTTTTCCATGGTGGTCATGCCGTGCCACGTGCCGAATTTATAGCCGGCGTTATCCATGTGGCCGCAGACGGTGAAGCCGAATTTCTCGTGAAGGCAAAAGGAGGCTTCGTTGCCCTCGGTGATGAGAGCCGTGCAGCGGCAGAAATTCTGGGCGGTGAGCGTTTCGAAAAGGGCGGTATAAAGGGCGGTGCCGATTCCCCGGCCACGGGCTTCTTCCGAAAGATAGACCGAGGCTTCGACCATCCACTGGTAGGCGTCCCTGGTGCGGTCCGGGCCGCCGTAGGCGTAACCGAGCAAAACGCCGTTTTCCTCATAGACGAGCCAGGGGTATTTTCGCAGGGTCGTTTCGATCCGCTTTTCGAATTCCGAAACGGAGGGAACGGCGTACTCGAAGGTGATGGAGGTTTTTTCAACGTAGGGGGCGTAAATGGCGCAAAGCGCCGCCGCGTCGCCGGTCGTGGCGGCACGGATGACGCCGGAAAGGGGTTCATAAGGCATAAAATCACCTCGGAAAAGGATTGGTATCAATAATAGTTGTGAAAGCCTTCCCCCTCGGGGGAAGGTGTCGAGCGAAGCAGACGGATGAGGGGCTTTGCAGGTCGATTTTGGTAAATTCAACCTGTCATTGCGAGGAGCCGTTATCGACGGAACAAGAACGGCGACGTGGCAATCTTATCCCCGACCGTGTTAATAAAAAGATTCCCACGGTCAAATATTCTCCCCTCTTGCGGTGCCCAAAATCGG
>CALCUE010000047.1 GCA_937906945.1 uncultured Clostridia bacterium
GGCGGGTGCTGTGAAGAACGGTCTGGTAATAAAGCGAAGGAAGATCAAAAGCATCCGTTTTTCTTTTGAAAAGGTCAAAAATGGCCATTTCCTCATCAGAAACTTCAAAACCGGTATGGTTTCCGCCGCCGTCAAAAGTTTCCATTAAGTGAGAGCCATCGGAAAAAAAGCCCCAAAGCGTATTTCCGTCTGCGTCGAGCGCCTGTACCCAGAGTCCCCCGCCGGTTGCCGGATTAAAAGGCTCCTTCGGAACTTTCAGGTTCAAATCGACAATATAGTTATAAAGCTTTTGGATGTCAATGGCATAGGTTTTTTCCTCATGGGCAAAGGCAATCTCTATTTTTGCTACCTTTGCGTAATCGTATATAAGCGTGTCCCATGCCAAAATCTCTTTTTTGCTTGTGGCGTATTGAAAGCTTTTCTCGTTTTGCCAGGCTTTTCCGCTAAGCGTCGGAACAACAAGGGCTTCTTTGGTCGAATTTTCCGAAGGCTCCGGTGCCGTCGGCGTTGTTTTTCCGCCGACGTTTTCCACATAGCCATCGTAGTGCATATAAGAGTGAACATAGTAGTTGCCCTCATATTTTTGCAGCGTCAGAATGGTGACGCCTTCGCCGGATTCCGTCCAGTTTTTATCGTATTGGAACAGGCGGACTTTTCTTCCGTTGGTGTCGCCCGCGTCGCATTGGAAGGAACGGTTGACCGAGTCACTGGTAAAATTATAGTAGCTGTCGTATTCTTCCAGATAGCAAACATTTGTGGAAGACGCCAAATAGCGGGGGTCGTTTTTTACATCCTCGATGGAAAGACCGGCATATTTAAGAAGCAGCGCGTTAATATCGGAAGCTTTATAGCGATGGACCGGAACCGGGATTTTGCTTAAAGTGGCGTTTTCCGGGAAGCGGTGAGTTTTCGCGTTGACGGCGGCAAATTCTTTATCGTCTTTGCCGCTTTGGAGCGTGCCGGAATCGGGGCAGTATTCCAAAAAAGCGGAAAGGTCGATCTGGTTGACGCTGGGGTAATAATGGCTTAAAAACGGTGAGATCTCAGAAAGAGAAACCGATCCGTCGCTGTTTAGCACCATTCCTTTAAGAGCTTCCTGCGCTTCTTTAAGTTCAGAATCGTTCAATTTTCGATCCCACGGTTCAATGGAAATAACGGTTTTGACGCCGGGAACGGCGAAAGAATAATCCGAAGGGCGGATTTGCTCCGTGTTCCCGTCCAAATCGGTGACGTCGATGGTGCCGGAGGCGGAAAAATGATTTTTTCCGTTCGCCTGATAAAAGTCTTCGCTGCGCGGTTCAATCATTTCAAAGCGTTCGCTGATGGGCGTTCCGTTTTTGTCGATGAACCAGTAGCCTTCAGCCATAAAATATCCATAAGCGTCCAAAAGCGGCACTTCGGAATTTCTGCCGAAGCTGTGGGCAATGCCGATCATCCTTCCATCCGAAAGAGAAAGGAAGGTTATCTCGTTATATTCCCCGCCGAGCTTTTCTCCGCTTTCATCAAGGAGAAAGCTTCTCCCACATTCCGGCCCCTGATTTGCGGAACCGCCTTCCCGGACGAGGAAGCGATCCGCCATGGGAAATTCTATATAGGAATAGATGGGGTCGGCAACGGTGTTGCCGTAGAGGTCAAGAATACCGAAATAGGCTTCGTCGGTGGTTTGCCGATGGATCGTTCGGAGGTAGCCGTAATCGCCCGACAGCCGGACCAGTTCCTCGGAGGACGTTTCTTCGCAGTTAATCGTATATTCGTTGATTTCCCGGTCGAAATAGTAATCCAAAACCGCTTCACCGGCGAGCGCCGACAGCATTTCGTTAAAGCTGGAATAGGAGGTAAACGGAACGGAATTGACGCGCTTCATATTGATTTGATAGAGCGTATAGCGAACGTCTTCGACTTCTTCCCAACTGGCGCGGTCGTTTTCATCGAAAACGACGGCATGGCGCGTTCTTCCGCCGTTTTTATCGGAAAAGACATAGAAGCTGTCGCTTTCGAGTTCAGGATCGGACAAAACGACTTCGACCCCGTCGTAAGGCCCGTCGATGATGTTGCCGCTTTTATCGGTGACATAGTATTTTCCGTCTTTTTCCATGCAGTCCCCATAGATCGTTTCGGGCATGGAATCAAAAACAACGGGATTTAACATAGAATTTTCTTTTGGTTTCGTGAAGGTGAGCACCAAAGCGCCAACAATGAGCACCGCCAAAAGAACGACGGTGATTTTGAGCATCTTCGGCTTTTTGGCGATGAGCATAACGCGCTCTTTGATACTGCTTTTGCTTCCGGTCATGGTCGTCGCGGTGGAAAGAATCCCCGCCATCGGTTTCCGGCAAGTCAGGGCGATGAGCGTTTTTCCATAGTCAAATCGTTCCCCTTCCCCGAGCTTTTTAATGGTATCCTCGTCGCAGGCAAGCTCCGCGTCGCGCAGAGATAAAAAGGCGGCGATCCAGACGAGAGGATTGTACCAATGGAGCGACAAGGCAACACAGCGAAAGAATGCCCAAATATGATCTTTATGCCGCCAGTGGGTCGTTTCGTGGGCAAGAACGTGGGACAGAGCTTTTTCGTCGGAAAGGACCGAAGCAGTAAGATAGATGACGGGCTTAAAAAGGCCGAACATGCAAGGCGTGATGACCACCGGAGAATAATAAGCACGAAGCGGCGTTTCACCAACTTTTACGGATTCCCGGGTGCGGTGAAGCTGGGCGTTAAAGGTCATATTGGAAGCGAAAAGCGCCACAGCGGTCAAGGCCGCACCGAAAATCCAAATCTGCGTGAAATTCAAATCGGACAGAGAAAACGGTTTTTTCTCCGTGTTCTCTTCAACCGGAGCCGTATCTACCATCGGAAGCTCAGCGTCGGACGGATCTTCGATGATATAGAGGACTTCTCCTTCATCTGCCGAAGCCGGTGCCTCTATTCTCGTTTCCGAAGAAACAGGTTCCGCTGTTTTCTGCTCTGGCAAAAGACCGAGAATGCTCATGGAGCTGGCAAAAAAGCTGACCGGAACAAGAAGCCTGATCAGAACAAGTCCCCAAAGAGCGTATTGAAGCAGAAGGCTGATTTTGCCTCGCAGAAGGAAACGCAAAACGATCACAATAAGGATCAGAACGGACGAGGTGATGATCCACTCGGTCATTTTTGAGCCTCCTCCGCTTTCTTCAAAATCGAATAAAGCTCATCAATTTCTTTTTGCGAAAGATTTTGCTTTTGCGTAAAAGCGCTGACCAGTAAAGAAAGGTTCCCGTTATATATGCGGTCTAAAAAGCTCTCTGTTTCTTCCATAGCAGCGGCATTTCGCTCGACCAAGGGAGAATAGGTCCTCATTTCTCCGGATTCATCGCATTGAATAAGACCTTTTTCTGTCATGCGGCGCAACATGGTCAAGGTGGTGCTTCGGCTCCAGTTGTTGTGCTCCTGAAGATAGTCCACCGCCTCGCGACCTGTTCGCGGAGATTTCTCCCAAAGGCACTCCATCAGGTACCATTCCGCTTCCGTTAATCCGATTTTTTCATCTGCCATAAGATCCACGCTCCTATTTACAGTTTACATTGTAAACTATTGTAACACAGGCTGTTTACTTTGTCAACAGGTTTTGGTAAGAAACATATTTTTTCAATTGCGGCTAATACATAAAAGGCACGCACACAAAGTTTTAATGTGTGCGTGCTTTTTATTGATATCTTAAAAATTTTTGCTATAACAAAAATGGACACATAATTTGTTACGTGTGTTTGATATTTTGTAAGGCGGGTATGTACGCTGATGGACATTAAAAAATAGGTCAAAAATGTAATAATCTAACAAGGCGGAAGCGCCAAATCATCCGATTTTGTCGCCGTCGGAATAGTCCTTTCCCGCAACCAATTGGGAAGATACCGGAAGTTTTATTTGCGCATCAATAATGAATGTGAGAAATATTGCAATTTTCATTTATGTATCTTGACTTTTATATTCGGATATACTATAATAACGAAAAATGTGAGATGTTGCAAAAATCGTTTGCAGGGAGGGCGCTGCCTTGGAAATCAAACGCGATTCCTATTTGGTATCAATACAAAGGCATACAGATCATGGATACCGCAAACTGGCTACTCAACGATTAAACAGAATATCGGAATGTCAAATGGAGTGACCAAATTTTGACCAATTATTTTTCGGTAAAAGAAAATATATTGTATAATAGATATAATTTCGGGCCTTTTTTATAATGTTTAACACAACATATTTTGAGAAGAAGAAACAAGCGATAGAGTGGGAATAATTCACGTAACTTGAAAACCCTTGATTTCACCGGATTTCCTGCCATTCGCGAACAAAAATTATTCACGTATAACAAAAAGGCGTTACCGACTTTTCCTGTCGGTAATGCCTTTTTTTGCGTCTATTTAGTTCGATAAAACGGAATTCATCGTCTTTCCGCTTCACGTTCGTTTTCTCTCACAAAACGGTATATTTCGCCGTCTCGGTAAATTCCCGGTCACCACCGTCATCAACAAAAAGTTCCCTTCGGAACGAAAGGCCCTTCTTTCCGAGGCAAATCTCCAAAAAGCAGAGGTAAATACCCATGTCGACGCGGTTATAATAGGAAACAGCCGACGCCGGCATAATTCCTCTCTTGCCGGGCTTTTTATAGCGGCAGACGGTCAGAATTCCATCCTCGTTCCGGACGAACCATGGCTGCGTGTTGCAGGCACTGGGAGCGAAGCGGCAGATATCCCCGATCCCGAGGTCATCCCCGACCCAGACCTCCTCCAGCGGCTTTCTTTTGGCCTTGAACATATCCTTGCGGAACTTCGTTTCGTCGTTCACTTTATGAATGGCGATCATGATGACGTAATCCAACCCGTCAAACGTCGGCTCGTCCGGTTTCCCGATCCCGAACCAAAGACTTCCGATGTTGTGTTCCACCAGATAGAGATCCAGCTGCTCCCCGATATAACCCATGTTCAGAAGATAATTGTCCTTTTTCTCGCTGTAAAGAAGAAGGCAGTATTCCGCGTCCCGTTTGAAATTGACCTTTTCCGCCGGAAGGATCCGCAGCGCCGTGCGAATGTCCGGATAAAGCGTCTCGAAAGAGGAATACGCTTCTTCTATCCCTTTCAGTTCTTCCGGACAAATGGGATCGGAGCCCACGTTCCGAAAAAGATGAAAGGATTTTCTCTTGAAAATAGCCTCGTAATACCGTTCTTTCATTCCAAAACTCCTATCCGCGGCGCTCTGCCGCTCCTATGATTTTCCCCATTATAGCACAGCGTTTCCAACTTTGTCAAAACGCCGTTTTCGTAAAAAAAGCTGCCGGACGACCGTCCGACAGCTTTTTTTAATTCATAAAATCAAATTCCGATCTCATAGACAAAATCAAGATCCATAGTGTCGAGACTTTCCAGACGCTGATACGGTGTGCCGCTGTAGGACGCCAAAGCCTGCAAAGCAGGTTCCCCGTTATTCTCCCAGAAAATGTGGACACCCATGGTGTAAAACTGGTAGCCCTTCTCGTCCATCAGACGAACCGCCTCGTTATAGAAAGCGTTCATCTCCGTCGTATAGTCACCCTGCACGTTGTACTGGCTAATGCCACTCTTCATACCGTTGGCCGTACCGTCCGACATCAGAATGATCACTTTCTTCGACGAGTTTCTTTCATCCAAAGCGCTTTCCACATACCGGAGCGTATCCGCCAGATAGGTGGCGCCACGGGGCTTGTCCAAATTATCAAGAACCGAAAGGATGTTTTCTTTCAAAGAATAGAAACCGAGATCCCAGGAGTTCACTTTCTGGAACTCAAAAGTCTGCCCGAAGGG
The DNA here is from genome assembly GCA_937906945.1 of uncultured Clostridia bacterium. Lineage (GTDB taxonomy): Bacteria > Bacillota > Clostridia > Oscillospirales > Ruminococcaceae > UMGS1668. The sequence continues at coordinate 5,808 of CALCUE010000047.1, forward strand.
AACCACGGCATAACTCCAATTTTTCCCAAGGCTGTTGGCCTCATTCACAATCTCTTTCGCCGCGTCCGCCATCATTTTGAAATTCTTCTGGGACATGGAGGAGGAACCGTCGATCAGAAAAACGACGTCACAATTTCCGGCATCCGCGGGCGTTTCCGCAGCAATACGTTCCAGAATATCTTTGTGCCACTGTGCGGAACGGTTCGTGATCATTTCCGCGATTTGTGTACCGGTTTTGGCGTTGGGTGCCGACGAATTGTCGTCGCCGGTAATAATCGCCAACTGCGTTTTATAGTTGGAGTGGTCCACGACCACGACGCCAAGGTCCGAACCCGCCGTATAGCCCATAGAAGTGGTGACCCCGGACGTGAATTGCTGCGCTTTGGGGTCCGTTACGCCGGTGGTGACTCTCATAAATTCTTTATATTCCGCGTCACACATAGTGGAGCCGATGTTGAAGCAACCCGTCGAGTTATAGGTCTGCGTATCGTTATCGACAAGCTCATAGCTGCCGCGGGAATGGATATCAATACCGGTCGCTACCGCGTAATACGTTCCTTTTGTCGTATCCGTCAAGTCCGGGATACGGACACTTCCGTCCGACACAACGTTGATGTTCATGGCGGCGTAATACTCTGCCGGATTAACAAATCGGTCTCTGTGGTTGGTGGTTCTCAAGCCGTAAATGCCGTCCCGGGTAATGGAGATATCATTATTGTTGTTGATGGATTTCATCCGAAGGTTATCGGCGATCGTCGAAGCGTTGCCCGTCGCGAAAACGATCTCCGGACGCCCGTTCTCATTCAGTTGGACGACCACACAGACGGCGCTGCGGTTATACCGCTTTCCGTCCTTCATAAAGCCGTTGAGGCAGGGCGTGGAATCCTTCAGGTTGATACTGCATCCGTCAAAGAAAAAGATGACGTTGCCGTCCGCGTTAGCGTTAAACGCTTTCAGCAGGTTTTTGGCGACACGATAATCCGTCGAGTTATAATCGGTGGGACGTTTCGCCTCAATATGATATTTGATCGCCGTGAGCACGTATGCACGGTACTCCGGCAGGATTTTGCTTTTTGCCAGTTGATTAAAGGATCGGTCCAGATCCTCATACTCCAAAAGTTTGGGATAGGGATAGGTCTCCGCCATCGCCGTGACCGGCGCGACGCTCGTCAGAATGAGCAGCGCTAAAAGGAGCGCTCCCATACGGATCCATAAATGAAAACGCGAATGAAAGAAAGTCATTTTCTTTTCTCCTTGTCACTTTTTATTTGCTTCGTGACCGGGATGAGCACGCCGTGCTCATCCATCTATAAGCAGAACGCCGTACCCCGGCGAAAGGAAAAGCAGAAACGCACAGCCGGTCAACCGCAAAAGGAAATCGAACCGGTATAAAATCTTCCGCAAAAATGGTCCTCATTTTTGAAGCGTGTCCGAAAACGGAAGGATCTGTTTTTTCTGTTTTCCGAAGTGCCGTCACAAACGTTCGGATAAAATTGATTTTCCGACTTTATTCTTGTTCCGACTGAGAACAGCGCTCAGGAAACAGCTCCTTCGTTTCCTCTTGCGTCAAGAGAAACCGCTGCTCCTCCAAAACACGAATAAAATCAGAAAAGCCATGGCGAACTCCCAATTCGTCCATGTCAAACTGATCAAGAGCCTTCGAGATCATCGTTTCGTCGTCCAGCCCCTGTTCAAGCATTTTCCAAAAAAACGCGCCGGTCGAATTGAGTTGCCGCGCCAACGGGCAGACCTTTTGCGCCTTGCCCGTCGCAAGCAAAATCCATTCGCCGCATACTTCTTTGGATATAACACCAACGCGGATGGAATGCCTCATGATTTTGCCTCCTCATAACACTCGATCGTACGATAGGCCAGCATGGCGGACTCATCGTCTCCCCGGTTAGAAAGAAGCCAGACCGGAACGTTTTTCAGCATCCGGTCCAATATGTCGCAGGCCGCAAGGACGGTGTCCTTTTCGGCCCAGTCCATCAAAAACTGATACAATAGCGGAAGGATCGCCTCTTTGGGCGGCAACAGCTCCATGCTGTTTTCCTCCGCTTGCCGCAGATAAAGAATACCTCCCAGCGGTGCCGAGATCCGGTTATGCATCCCTTCTTTCCCTTTCCAGGGAGAGGAATGGACCCGGATGGAATCCTCCCGACATTCTAAAATCGGTTTGTCTCCGTTGATCAAGGTAACTTCCTCGCCAAACCGGATCTTCCACAGAAAGTACTGCGTCGTTTTTCCCGTCCCGGAAGGGGCCGTCAAAATCCATGCCTTTCCCTTCCAAAGAAAAGCCGCTCCGTGAAAAATGCAGCACTGACGCTCTGCCAGCCAGTCGGCGATCCGAAAAGCCAGTTCTCCGCACTCGGCGTAAGCCAGATCGGTTTCCGCCGGATAGCGCTCATGCGCTTTTATTACGTCATCCATGGACACCGTCAGCTTGTCCTTTGCTTTCTCCCCGGAAAGGAACTCCCGAAAAAAAAGCGTGTTTTCCGGAAAATTCAGTTCCAATTCCAGAGATTGACCCGCTAACGCTATGGTTATGGAAGTCTTCATCTGCCGCTCCTACCAGGAAAATGGCGCAGGCACTATATTAGAAAGCCCCTGCGCCATTTTCAATGACTTTTACTTTACAACATTCCCCTGTTCATCATAGATGACAACGGAACCGTCGGACTGGATCTTAAATCCGGGTCTGACGCTTTGCACGATAAAGCTGGAGGTATCCGGATGGGGAGCGATCCCCTTCAAACCGGCTTTTCCTTCAAAAATGTTTTCCATTTCGGGATTGACCCATTCTTTTTTATCGATCATAATGGTCCTCCTTATCCTTCAACCAGTTCCACGGTGTCTTGATAGTAACGGACTGCTTTTTCGGGGCCATATACCGTCGTGCCGTCTTTGGTGACCCAGTAGGCTTTAACGGAAATAACCGTTCCGTCAGCCGTACCTTTGGTCGCGATGTCGCCGATGACAAGTTTCGCGTTGGAAGCGACGTCGCCGCCGAAGACTTTCTTCGCGGATTGTCCGCTAAGGCTCGTGCTGTAAGAGGATACCGGCAGCGTTACGGTGTTGCCGTCGATCTCATAGACGAAACCGACTTCGCTGTAGTTCTTGCCATCAACCGCCATGATCGGGCGAACCTTGGTGACCACTTTCTTGGTGACGGTGGTCTGGAATTTCAGCGTCTGATAATCATCGGAAACGTATTTGGCATAGACCGTCATATCGCCCTGGATATCGGAGAAGTCTGCCGCTTCGGTGAAAGCTTCATCCAGATACCAACCGGCGAAACGCTGTCCGGCAACTTCCGGATAGCCGATCTCACCGACATAGGAACCGCCGGCTACGACTTCCTCATCGCTCTCGCCATTGACGATCTTGGTGATGACAAAGCCCTCGTTCTGTTCCTCGACCGGTTCTTCCTGCGGAACACCGGCACGGAACGTGCTCATGAGCATCAGCGGGCGGAAGAAGCTGAGAAGCAGACCACTGTTTTCGCCATAAATTTCCGTAGTGGTCGGGACAACGTCGCTGTCATCGACGGTCGGAATTCCGGACTCATGATAAATGAGGGAACGGTTGATAACGCCGGTGACTTTAATGCCATCCATGGTGACAAAGAACGGAAGGATGGTCAGTTCATCCTCTTCCTCTTTATAGGTCGGAAGGAGATCTTCATAATCGACCTCATCGCATACGATGTAGCCAAACTGGACGCTGGCCAGATCGGTCGGTCCATAGACCTGTTGTTTGTTTCTGCTTTCCGCCGTAACGGTCTCATAGACGTATTCCTCATCGACCGTGATCTGATCTTCGGACTCGACCTTCCACTCTTCATCGCTGATCATGAAGCCGGCGGTGATGTAATCGAGGCTGTCAACAACGGTGAGCATATAGGAATAAAGAACGTCCGCCGTATCGTCGCTGTTATTGTAGAACGAAAGGGTCTTCGGGCGGAGATAAGTGTCCGGAACCTCTTTGATGTAGAAGATGTCGCCGCCCTTCGGCGTCAGCTCTTTGCCGCAGAAGTCGCTGTCTTCATAATCCCAGGTGTCTTCGGTATAGACAACGTATTCTTCGGTATAAAGGCCGCCGTAGAGGTAACCTTCACGGATACCGTCGTAGATATCTTCGATGGGTTCGGTGATGTCGAAGGTGTCTTCAATATCGGAGATCTTGATGGTCTCGACCTTGTCTTCGGTACCGTCAATGGCGTGATGAACGACTTTGAAGGTCTCTTCCGCGCCATAATCATAATAGAACTTGAAGACCAATCCGTCCGCCGTCAGTTCTTCCGTGACAGAGGAAGGAACGGTCGGGTCTTCAACGTCGTTGACTTCGACTTTGACAAGGGTATAGCCCAAGGCTTCCAGATCAAGGGCTTCTCTGGTGTATTCCTCACCAATGGTGCCGGTGATCTCATCATGCTGATACTCGCTGTAGGTGCCTTTTCCTTCCTTGTCGGAAACAAGGTGGACAGTCAGAACCTGCGCGTTCTGCGTGTTGGGCGTATAGTAGAAGATCAAAACGTTTTCTTCGGCCTCAAAGTCGATGAAAATACGTTTCTGCGCTTCGTCAACGATGTAGCCGGGAACGACCTCGGCGATTTCGTCAACGACGGCGTACATATTGTCGCTGACTACCTTTTCGGTCGCGACCGGTTCTTTGGTCTCGGCGTCAAGATATTTGACCGTATAGGGAACGACGCCGATCTCTCTGTAATAGAACCAGAATTCCGTCGTGCCGCCGATCAGGTCAAGCGTCTGGGTGGTGTAAGTCGGGAAATAGCCCTTCTGATAATCGGTATAAAGCTCCGTACCGCCTTTGGCGTAAGCAACGGTGTTATAGAACGAAGCGGCGTTCGTGTCATCCGCCACTTTTACGCTGTGGTCGTCCTCCAGGACGTAATGGATGGTGTATTCGATCTCCGCGTCGTTCTGCCATTTGCCGTAAACATCCAGGTCGGAGTGGATCGGGGTGATGTCCGGATCAAAGGCTTTTTCCACACCGTCCACTTTATAGAACCAGCCGATGAAAGTCCTGCCTTCGTTGGACGGCTTCTGGGCGGAATCCTTGGCATATTCGTCGTAGGAAACGGTCTGCTCATCGAGCTTATCCTCGGCAGCCTCGGTGTTTCTGTAAGTTACGGTGAATTCGTTCGGAAGCCATTTCGCGAAGAGCTCGATGGCGTTATACGGCATGGTGGTGTTCTCGAAATCGAACTTCTGCTGGAAGCTCGGGTCCGTGTACCAGCCGTCAAAGACGAACGCGTTTTCCGGGAATCCGGAAGGCGTCTCCGGCGTAAAGTTATAATCTTTTCCGGTAAAGGCGTCTTTTCCGCTCAGAAGGTCTTTATATTTTGCCATCAGGATTTCCACGTCACCGGTGCCGTTGTGGTAGGTGATGTTATACTCTCTGCGGGCATAATAGAAAGTGTAGTTATAATAATCCGCTCTCGTATCGTCATGGCTGTAGTAAGTGCCGAAACGGTCCGTATAGTTCTGATTCTGGCCGCTTGCCAATACGCCGACATACTCATAACCGGGGAAATCACGGTGGGTCAGATCGTTGGGGTAATTGATTCCGCTGAACCGGCAGAGCTGTGAATCGATCTCGTCATATTCGCCGTCCACTTTCAGAGAAAGGTCCACGTAATGCAGCGTATCCGCATGATCGGCCTTGAGGTAAGAAACGTAAAAATACGTCGTGACGTCCGGGTTGGAGGACGCCAGATGGACACGGCTGACCGTGCTCTGTCTGGTCAGAAGTTCCAGCGTCGTCGTGCTCAGTCTCGCGGTCTTCGTATAGTTGCATTTATACGGAAGACCATCGACTTCCGCCGTGATATTCTCACGCTCCGGCCAGATTCCTTTTCCGGCAAGGGTCTGACCGAAACGAACTTGGATGGTGTATTCTTTATCGTAGGTTTTACCGCCGATGTTGATGATCGGGTAGGCGTCGCCTTTCGTGATCGGATAGGCGGTCGCATAGGAATAATACTGACCCGGGATGACTTCGTCATGGGCAGGAACAAATTCAGATTTTTGCTGAATATTCTGCACATAACCGGTAAACACATAGCCGGTATAGGTCTTGGGATTACCGCTGTTGTCGTAATAATCCACCTGTACGCGGTAAGTATTCTTGATCCCTGCGTCAGCGTTATCGTTAACGTGCATCTTATAGGTTGTGGGAACGCCGTCAACAACGTCCAGCAGCGTCACTTTTTGTCCTGCGTAAAGCGGAACGAACCACCAGTTGCCGAGGTCCGTTTTTTCGCCGTAATTGGAAGAAGTGGGATTGGCTTCTGTCACCAATGCTGCACCGCTACCGGTAGTAATAATAGAATTGTTGATCCAGTTTTCCGTCGTCGTATAAAGCGGAGTCCAAACGCCTCTTTCACCTAACAGAATACCGTATTTCTGGTTATTTAATCCATTTCTAACGTTTTTCGTCAGGGAAACGGACGGAAAACCACCGATCGTACCTTCATAATAGTTTTTAGTCGTTGCTTCGTAATGAACCGTCTCACCGGGAATACCGACTTTGAACGTAATGGTATAAAGGTTTCTGTCATAATAGACGTTGACGAAAGTGGAACCGTCGGGCTGCACTTCAACGTTGGTGTCCGCGTGGCCATAATGGAAGAACTTGTTGACGTCGTCGTAGTCGCCGTTATCGTCCTTCGTAAACTTTCTCTTATAGTCCGCGCCGTTGACCTTGGTGAAGGACTTCGCGGTCTTTTCTTCGGCGCAGAAATAGGTGTAGTTGTCGTCATCGGCGTTCTGGATCCAATAGATGACGTCGAACTTTGCCGTGCCGACTTCCCAGTCCGCGGTGAATTTCAGATCTTCCGCCGGAATGGTGGCCGGAATGGTCGCGGACTCCTCGCCTTTTTTCCAACCGAGGAAAGAATAGCCGGGTCTTGTCGGCGTTCCGACGTCTCCGACGTCTTTTCCGTAGCGGTCAAACACCGGTTCTACGCCGAAGCCGCCTTTCAGATCAAAGCTGATCGAATGGTAGTCACGGTTATAGAAGACCTGCACAACGGTGGAGCCGTCTCCTGCCGCCGGAGCTCCGTGGATGGAAAGCGGCGTGAAGCCTTCATAGTTTTTCGGCGAGATGGTCGGTGTCGTACCGGCCTCAACGTCGTCCATATGCTCAACTTCCGCCAAGGAGTATTTGTCATCACTCACGTTCTGCTTATAGTGCATGACCGTGTACTTTACTTTACCGGCGGTATAGACCACTTTGACCACGATATTGCTCTGAATATTCGTGACGTTGAAAGTGATCGTGTCTCCGCTCGTGGTGATCTGGTCGGTCAATCCTTCCGGAATGACAACTTCCTTGAAGTTATAGCCCGTCACGTCGATGATTTCCGCCGTGCCGGAATAGCTTGTACCCGGAAGAATGGATGCCAGATGCTGATTTTCGGTTTGAAAGATCTCGTTACCGCTTTCGTCCACGTATTTTACGTCGATCGTAAGGTTGCTGTCTGCCAGCGCCGCGATCGGGAAAACGCCGAGGATCATCAATGCCGCGAGAAGAAGTGACAAAATTCTTTTCATTCTCTTTCTCCTTTACCTATATTTTTGTGTTTGTTCTGAAAGGCAGGAACCTTTCGCCAACCATCCATCCGGGTGGCCGTCCGGAAAACGGCGTCCCGTGATTTTGAGCGAAATAAGGCCATAAAACTGTCTTTTTCCCAAACACGGTCCCCAAAATAATCCAACTTAATTTCAGAAAACCGGTACTGTGCCGCTATCAATCCATAGCTACACTTATACAGTAAAGATTTTACCATAAATTCCCCGGAATTTCAATATGTTTTCTCCATTTTTTTGAAAAAGCAGGCACCCTTTTTCCGTGAAAAACGGCGTCCGTTTCTGCTTTTTTGCGATAAAAAAGAACGGGGCGTTCTCAATGCGCCCCGTACTCTTTTTTCTTGCTGTAATAATGATCTTTCTTTTTGCTGGCGTTGTTCAGAATAACGCCCAGAACGTCGCAGCCGCTCTTTTTCAGGCTTTCGACCACGGCCTGCGCTTTGGAATACTTGATTTTCTTGCTGCCGATCACCAGAATGGCGCTGTCGCACTTGGCGGCGATGACCGCCGCGTCAACGACAAGGCCCAACGGCGGGGTGTCCACAATGACATAGTCATACTTTTGTTTGGCTTTTTCCAGAAGCTTCTGGAAATATTCGCTGTTCAGAAGCTTGACCGGGTCCGGCGGATACTGACCGGCAAAAATCAGGTCCATATTTTCATATTGCGTCGAATAAAGACACTCTGTCAAAGTCGCGCAACCCACCATCAGTTCGCTGAGGCCTTTGACGTTGCGAACGTTGGCGTTGCGTCCGGCAATAATGGATTTTCTCATATCCGCGTCGATCACCAACACTTTTTTCCCCAGTTCCGCGAGGCTTTTCGCGGTATAAAGAGAAATCGTCGTCTTTCCCTCGCCGGGTTCCACCGAGGTCAGGGCGATGGTCTTGACGTCCTGTCCGCAGAACTGGATGTTGGTCCGAAGAACGTTGAGGGCCTCCTGCACAAAATAGTCCTGGCTGGGAAGCCGAAGTCCGATTTTGTTCATTCCTCTTTCTCTCCTTCCTCTGTAACGGTGGAATAGGCATAATATTGCTTATGTTTACCGCGCTTAGCGCCTTCCTCAAAGTTCGGAATCTCCGACAGGACGCTGAGCTCCAGATATTTTTTGACGTCTTCCTCGTTTTTGATTTTATCATCCATGATAAAGATCAGGAAGAAAAGACCGTAGGCCAGAAGGCCCGCTCCTACGCCGACCAGAACATATTGCCGGATCCCCACCGTGTTGCAGGGTGCTTTTTCCAGCGTAGCCGAAGAATAAACGCTGACCTGATCGAGGCCGAATTCCTCGATCATGTTCCGGGACGCCTTATCACAGAGCAGATCAGCCACCGCCTGCGATTTTTCGGGATCATCTGTCTTCACCGAAACCTCCAGAAACCGGGTCCCGGAAGGGTTCGACGTGGAAATATTGTTATAGAGCGTCCGGTAACCCATGTTAAGGTCCAGTTCCTCGATGACCGGATCCAGAACCGCGTGGCTTTTAATCATATAGGTGCAGTCGTCCATCAGGCTGAGCGAAAAGCTGAAGTCGGACTGGGAATAGACGTAATCCTTGGCAATATCCTGTTTCAGAAGGTAGAGCGTCGCCGTCGAGTTGTACTCCGGCTTTACAATATAATGGTTATACCCGTAAAAAAGACCGACGCCCAAAGCCGCGATCAAAAGGATCGGCACGATCCGCATTTTCAATACTTTCCAAAAATCCTGAAGGTTGATCATCTGTAAATCAATCTGATTTTCCATGACTACTTTTCTTCTCCTTCTCTGTCGCTATCCTGCAATATTCTCATGGGATTCTCCCAAAAAAGCCTTTCGGCATAGTGCTCGTCACATTTTTCCCTGACGTAGCGGTAACACGTGCTCAACTGCGGCGGTCGTTTTTCGGTATCGTGAGCGTCCGAAGCCACCAGGTCGGCGTAGCCCTCTTTCAAAAGCCGCCGGCTCCGCATTTTGGAGCCGAAATTCCAGCCGCCGAAAGGCGACCACGCGTCGATCTGCAAAAGAACACCCATTTTTTTGAGCGCCTTCACTTCCCGAAGGTCGTGGTGAAATTTTTCATACCGTTCCACGTGAGCCAGCACCGGAAGATAGCCCGTGCTCAAAATTTTGAGCATGGCCTCCGTGATCTCGTCCGCTTTTTCGTTCTCCAGGAAATCCACGAGCACATACCGGCTTTGATTCAGCGTCCGGCACTGTCCTTTTTCGAGCCAGTCGCCGCAGTTGGGGCTGAAGCGCAATTCGTTGCCGAGATACAGCGTCAGATCCTCATATTTTTTCGCGTATTCTTTCAGTTTTTCAAAGGCAGTCGCCGATTTTTCCCGGTTGTCCCCGAAAAAGCCGGGATGAAAATGGGGCGTCGCGCAAACCACCCGGGTCCCGTCCGCATAAGCCGCGTCCAGAATTTCCCGCATCCGCTCCTCATCTTTGGCTCCGTCGTCCGAACCGTACAGCAAATGGATATGTAGATCCGCAAATTTCATAAACTCAAAACCGCCGTTATTTCTTTTTATTTTAAACTACATGAATATATATTATAGCAAAACCGGGCGGCACTTGCAAGGGAATATCTTATAAAACAGTAATAAATTCTTTCTCTACAAAAAGGACCTCCGGTCCTTTTCCGAAAGTCCTTTTATTCTCCTTCGATAACCGCCAGCGCCAGAATGCCCAGAATGATCATCGCAATAAAAGCGTATTGTTTTTTGGTCAGCTTTTCTTTGAGGAAGATCCGGGAAAGCAAAAGCGAAACGGCGCAGACCGAAGAAAGGATCGGCGCGGCGACGGCGCCGTTTCCGCTCATGGCGAAAACATAAGTGAACTGTCCCGCTGTCTCGCAGACCGCCGCCAGAATTTTATCTTTCTGCCGCGGAAGCTCGAAGGGCACTTTTTTGATTTTCATAAAGACGAACAAAACCAGCGCGCAGAAAGCGAAGGTCAGTTCATAGGTCGTGTTGGCCACCAGTTCCAGCGTTTCCTCCGTCACGTCCACCAATGGGGTCGTCGCTATGTCATCCAGATAAAAAACGTCGAGAAAACTGCCGACAGCGTCCAAAATCGCGTATAGGAACGGCATGGCAAACGCCACCACCGCCATGGTCCTCCCGATTCTTTTGCTCCGATCCGTCTCTCCGTGCCGCTCCAGAAAACCGACACCGAGGATACCGGTCAGAATGACCAGAATGGCGAAAACGGTACCGAGCGAAAGGCGATCTCCCAACACCACGACGCAAAGAAGGGAACAGATGGCTCCGGAGGTGTTCTCAATGGGATCGGAGATGGATTCCTCCAAAAACCGGATCCCGAAGAAGGAACAGGCCATGGAAACGATATAAAGAAGCGAGACCGGAAGATACCGCAGAAGGTTCTCCGGGTTATAGTGAATATCCTGTGTCAGAAGGGTGAAGATCGCGTGCAGACCCATCACGGTCCCCACACAGACACAGATCTTCAGATGAGCGTATTTTTCCTCCGCGCGGGCGCCTTTTTTATAAAAAAGCTCCGCGAAGCCCCAGAAAAGCGTTGTCAGGATCGTAAAAAAGAACCACACGATTTCTCCTCTCCTTTGCCATACCATTTAAAATAACATTTTTATTATATCGCGGTTTTTCCTCCTTGTAAATACTTCCCCGAAAACAAAAAAGCCTCCCGCGGGAGGCTTTTATATTGTTTTCAGAAAAAGCATAAATCCGGTCAGAACAAACAGAAAGCCGAAATTGAAAAGGGAAAAGTCCAGGATATACCGGCGGACCTTGTCCGGGTTGTGCTTGGCGTATTCCCGGAACGTGATAAGGCTCGCCAGCGAAGCGATCAGCGTTCCCACGCCGCCGATGTTGACCCCGACCAGAAGGTCCCGGTAATTTTCAGTAAATTGGGAAAGAAGAATGGCCGACGGCACGTTGCTGATACATTGGCAGGAAAGGACGCTGAAAAGCAGGGTGCTTTTTTCAAGAAGCGAGGAAAAGAATGTCCGCACCGCTTCGATCCGCGCCATATTCCCCGAAAAAATGAAGAAAAAGACAAAGGTCAGCAAAAGCGGATAGTCCACCATTTTAAGAGCTTTCCGGTCCGCGAAAAAGAGCACCTGCGGAATGACCAGAAGCCCGATCCCGTATGGGATCCCCCGGAAAACAATGGCGATGGCCAAAGCGAAAAGTCCCAGATACAGCGCCGTTTTTCCCGGCGAGCGGTCAAGCCGCTCATATTGGAACGAAAGCGGCTCCGGCTTCACGAAGACGACACAGCAGACGGTGATCAGAAACACCGAAAGCAGAAACGGCGGCGCCATGATCGCCATGAATTCCCCGTTGGGAATATTGAATTTCGTATATAAGTAAAGGTTCTGCGGATTGCCGAAAGGCGTCAGCATCCCGCCGAGGTTGGCGGCGATATTCTGTATAATAAAAGTAAAAGACATATATTTCTGCTGGTTCGTGGTGGTGAGCACCAGATATCCAAGCGGCAGAAACGTGAGCAGCGCCATATCGTTAGCGATGAGCATGGAGCCGATGAACGTGATATAGACCAGCGCCAGCACCGAAAGCCGCGCGTTTTTGAACCGGCGGACGATCTTGCGGGCCAGCATATCGAAAAAATGGACGTTCTTCAAGGCGCAGACCACCGCCAGAACACAGAAAAGGCAGGTCAGCGTTTTATAGTCGAAATAATCCCGGTACTGTCCGTCCACCGGTATAATAAAGCTCGTCATGAGCGCCGCGCAAAAAGCGATGACCATGACGGCGTTCTTTTTAACGAACGCCTTGATCCCGCTCCCGATTTCCTTTTTCAGAGAATTCATACTTCCTTGCCCTTCGTCTTCCCAAATGTCGGGCATCCTTCAAAAAAATGCGAAATTTATTGTATCACGCCGCCGCCAAAAAACAATTCTTTTTTTCACCGATTTTATCCGGTGGAAAGCGAAAATTTCTGTGCAAAAAGAAAAATAAAAATTTTTCTTTTTCCTCTTGACTTCATCGTGGTAAAGTGGTAATATGGTACCATAATAAAACATCAACCACTGTTTTCCATCCAATGAAAGGACATTTACCATGAAAAAGTTTCTTGCTTTTCTTTTAGCCGCACTCATGATCCTGAGCCTTGCCGCCTGCGGCAATACCGAACTTCCGGAAGTTCCGGAAACCACCGATCCCGTTACGGAACCGGAAGAACCGACCACCGACGAACCGAAAGACCGCCTCGCCAAGATCAAAGAGGCCGGCGTCATCACCGTCTGCACCGAACCCTATTTCGCTCCTCTCGAGTTCATCGATCCTTCTCTTCCCGGTGACGAACAGTTCGTCGGCATCGACATCGAATTCGCGAAATACATCGCCGATAAGATCGGCGTCAAGCTCCAGATCGTTCCGCTGGAATTCAGCGCCGTTCTGGCCGGTATCGCCGAAGGCAAATATGACCTTGCCATCTCCGCTCTTGCCTGGTCCAAGACCCGTGCCGAGACCATGAACCTCTCCATCGGTTATTACACTTCCGACGCCAACGACGAGTACGGTCTTTTCTGCCGCACCGAGGATATCGACAAATACATCGATCTTGATTCCCTGAACGACGCCGTCGTCATCACCCAGTCCGGTTCCGTCCAGGAAGGCTACTATGACGAATTCGTCAAAGAGTGCAAAGAGTTCAAACGTACCTCCGCCATGACCGATTCCTACCTCGCCGTTGCCGAAGGCAAAGCCGACGTCTGCATCTGCTCCATCTCCGCCGCCCAGCTTTGGGCCGAAGCCAACGGCGGCACCACCGGTGTCACCGCCTACCGCTTCCCGTTCGATGAAAGCAAAGGCGGCACCCGTGTCGCCGCCTGCCCCGAAGATACGGACACCTTGATGGAAGTGGTCAACCAGTGCATCGAAGAGCTGACCGCCGAAAACAAATTCAAAGAGTGGAACGAAACGTATCAGGAATACGCCAAATCCCTGGGCATCTCCTTCTAAATTATAACGTTGTCAGAGGTACGTCAAAGTGAAATGGGCTTACGTCGTTAAAATCTGGCAGAAATATGACATGGTGTTCCTCCGAGGTCTCGGGGGAACACTTTGGATTTCTGCCGTTGTTCTTCTGGTGGGCTGTGTGCTCGGCCTTCTGGTCTCGCTGCTGCGGATGTCAAAAATAAAGCCGCTCCAATGGCTCGGCGACATCTATGTCGAAATTCTCCGTGGAACGCCGGTCCTTCTCCAGCTTTATTTCTTCTGGATCGGTCTTCCGAAGCTGCTTCCTATGCTGGAGCTTACGGATACCCAGTGCATCCTCACCGCTCTCATCATCAACGCCTCGGCGTATATTTCCGAAATCTTCCGGGCCGGAATTTCCGCCGTTGACAGCGGCCAGTTCGAGGCGGCCCGGAGCCTCGGTATGTCCGAAAGCCACCTGATGACGCAGATCATTCTGCCGCAGGCCGTCAAAAACATTCTGCCCGCTCTCGGCAACGAGTTCATCTCCACCATCAAAGGCACCTCGCTGGCCTCCGTTTTCTTCGTCGGCGAATTGATGACCTCGCAAAAGACCGTTCAGTCGGCGACCTTCCTTGCCTTGGAATCGCTGACCATCGTCGGTATCATCTATTTTATTTTAAGTTTCGGACTTTCCAAACTGCTGAAACTTCTGGAAAGGAGGCTGCGTGCCAGTGACTGACGAGATCATCCGCACCGAAAACCTCACCAAAAATTTCGGCAAGCTTGAAGTTCTGAAAGGAATTTCCGTGTCCGTCAAGCGGGGCGAGGTCGTTTCGATCATCGGTCCTTCCGGCGGCGGAAAATCCACCTTTCTCCGCTGTCTGAACCTTCTGGAGGAACCGACCTCCGGCAAAGTCTTCTTCGAGGGCGAGGACATCACCGCCCAGAAAAAGAACGTCGCCTCGTTCCGTCAGAAGATCGGCATGGTGTTCCAGAACTACAACGTCTTCCCGCATCTGACGGTTTTGGATAACATCACCATCACGCCCCGCCTGGAGAAAAAAGTCCCGAAGGAGGAGGCCGAAAAAGAGGCTTTGGAGCTTCTTCGGATGGTCGGTCTGGAGGACAAGAAGGACGAATACCCCCGGAAGCTTTCCGGCGGACAGAAACAGCGTCTTTCCATCGTGCGCGCTCTGGCCATGCATCCGGAGGTCATGCTCTTCGACGAGCCGACCTCGGCCCTTGACCCCGAAATGGTCAAGGAGGTTCTGAACGTCATCAGCGACCTTGCCAAAGGCGGCATGACGACCATCATCGTCACCCACGAAATGGCCTTTGCCCGGGAAGTTTCGGACCGCGTGCTTTTCATCTGCGACGGCGTGATCAAAGAGGAAGGCAGCCCCGAGACCATTTTCACGTTCCCGAAAGACCCGGCGACGGTGCGCTTTTTGAGCATGGTATTGTAAAAGAGGAGGGATTTTTACGGCTGATTTAAATAAAGTACGAAAATATATCGAAAAAAACAAACAGGAAACCATCGACCTTGCCATGGATATCTGGAATTACGCGGAGCTTTCCTATACCGAGGAAAAATCCGCCGGCGCTTTGATCGCCTGCCTTGAAAAAGAGGGCTTTACCGTCGAACGGGGCATCGCCGAAATTCCCACCGCCTTCAAAGCCACCTACGTCGTCGGTTCCGGAAAACCGGTCATGGGGCTTTTAGCTGAATACGACGCGTTGGACGGTCTTTCACAGAAAGCCGCTTCGCCGGTACAGGAGGCCATTGTTCCCGGCGGATGCGGTCACGGCTGCGGCCATAACCTTCTCGGTTCCGGCTGCTATCTTTCCGCCGTGGCGCTGAAAAACTATCTCATCGACGAGGGCATGGACGGCACCGTCGTTCTCTTCGGCTGTCCGGCTGAGGAAGGTGCCGGTTCCAAACAGTTCATCGCCCGGGCCGGCTATTTTGACGACATCGACTTTGCCTATTGCTGGCACCCCGGCACCACCAACGAAGTCCAGTCCAAAGGTTCCGTCGCCATCATGGGCGCGAATTTCATCTTCGACGGCGTAGCCGCCCATGCCGGCGGCGCACCACACCTTGGTCGCTCCGCTCTGGATACCGCGGAACTGATGAACGTCGGCTGCAACTATCTGCGGGAGCACATGATCGACCAGGCCCGCATCCATTACGCCTATTCCGATGCCGGCGGCACGGCGCCCAACGTCGTCCAGAGCCACGCCGTCATCAAATACGAGGTGCGCGCTCCGAAGATCAACCAGATGCAGGAGCTGTTCACCCGCGTGGTGGACGTCGCCAAAGGCGCGGCGCTGATGGTCGGCACCAAAATGAAATACGACGTCACCATGGCGTTTTCCGACTATCTTCCCAACAAAACGCTGGCGAAGATCATGGACGAGGCTCTTGCCGAAGCCGGCGCGCCGGATTGGTCCAACGAGGATTACGAACTGGCTCTCCAGTTCCTCCGCACCTACAGCAAGGCCATCCAGACCGACATCCGCAACGACCTCATGGAGTCCACCAACTATGACACCGAAAAGGTCAATGCCATCATGCAAAAGCCGCTGGATTCCGAAGTTCATCCCTTTGACCCTACCGTTGTCGCCTATGAATCCGGTTCCACCGACGTCGGCGACGTCGGTTACGTCACGCCGACGGTCTGCCTCAACATCGCCACCGCCTGCGTCGGCAACATCGGCCATACCTGGCAGAACACCGCTTTTTCCGCTTCGGAGATCGGTTTCAAGGGCATGGTCAAGGCCGCCGAGGTCATGACCCTCGCTTTCATCAAGACCATTGAGAATCCCGAGGCCATCGAAAAGGCCAAAAAGGAACTGCTCATCAAAAACGGCGGAAAATACGTCTGTCCTCTTCCGGATTACGTAAAGCCGCCCATCGGCACCTATTGAAAGTCGTCCAAGCGGCGGCGGGAACTTCCCGCCGCCGCTTTTTCTCGACAAAATTTTCCCGCCATGGTATAATAAGAAAAAAATTATGGGAGAATTCTATGAAACTCTTTTTGAAAAAGGCGTTGGCTCTCTGCCTCACTCTCCTTATATTAAGCGCCTGCGGCGGCCCCGCTCTTCCGGCTTCGAACCTTTCCGGTGTCACCGTTGAGGAACCGACGGAGCCTTCCGTTCCTGCGGAAGAAGCGCCGCTTTCCGTTCCGGAAGAACCGGTGGAAACGGTGAAGGAGCGGGCCGAAAAGCTTGTCGCCGCCATGAGCCCCGAGGAAAAGATCGGTCAGGTGCTTTTAATGGACTTTCGGCAATGGACCGGAGGCACTGTACCCTCCGGGGATGAAAAGAACACCGATATGCAGACCGAAAACGGCAGTTCCCAAAGCCTTGCCCCGACGGCCATGACCGTACTGAGCGATGAAGTCGCCTCGATCATCGCCGATTACCACCTCGGCAGCATCATCCTTTTCGCGGAAAACTGCACCGACCCCGTTCTTCTGACTCATCTCACCTATGACCTTCAGCACGCGGCTCTTGCCGCCGGCTCCCTACCGCTTCTCATCGGTACGGACCAGGAAGGCGGCAACGTCACCCGTCTTGCCTTCGGCTGCTGCATGAGCGGCAACATGGCCATCGGCCTTTCCGGCGACATCCAAAACGCCGCGCTGACCGGAAAGGTCATCGGAAGCGAACTTGCCGCCGTCGGGATCAACACCGATTTCGCGCCGGTCGCCGATGTCAACAGCAACCCCAAAAATCCGGTCATCGGTATGCGCTCCTTCGGCGACGACCCAAGCCTTGTCGCCGAAATGTCCGCCGCCATGGCTTCGGCGATGAAAGCCGAAGGCGTCATCGCCTGCGCCAAGCATTTCCCCGGCCATGGCAACACCGATACCGACTCCCATTCCGGTCTTCCTCTTGTGGAGGAAAGCTATGAGGAATGGCTTTCCGCCGACGGTCTTCCCTTCAAGACCCTCGTCGAAGACAAAATCCCCATGATCATGACCGCCCATATCCAATACCCCGGCCTCGACGATACCACCGCCGTTTCCCGCTCCACCGGAGAAACAATCTATCTTCCGGCCACCCTTTCCCATCGGATTTTGACCGATATTCTGAAAGGCGACCTCGGTTTTGAAGGCGTCGTTGTTACCGACGCCATGAACATGGACGCCATCGCCGCCCATTTCGGAAAAAGCGACGCCGTCATCCGGGCGCTTTCCGCCGGCGCGGATCTCATCTGCGTTCCGGTCAGCCTTCGTTCCATGGCCGATGTTCCCGCTCTGGAAAAGCTTTATACTGCCATCGAAACCGCCCTTTCCGACGGCACTCTTTCCACGGAACGGCTCGACGACGCCGTTTGCCGCGTCGTCACCATGAAGATCGAAGCCGGACTTCTCGACACGGATTACGATTACGACGTGGATAAAGCCGCCGAAACCGCTTCGGAACTGGTCGGCGGTCCCAAACACCGGGCCATCGAGCGAAAAGTCGCCGACAACTGCGTCTCCCTTCAGTACGACGGCTCCTTCGTACCTTTTGCCCCGGCCTTTGGGGAATCGGTCGTTGTCCTGATGCCCTATGATAACGAGGTGGCGAGCGTCCGTTACGCTTTTCAGCGGATGGAGCGGGAAAGCGTCACAGAAAGCCTTTCCGTCCAGGTCTATTCCTATCAGGATCAGACCACGCTGTCCCAAAAGCTTCGGACCGCCGTTCAAAGCGCCGATTATCTGATCGTCGGTTCGGAAGAACTGGCCTCCACCATGAACAGTCCCAACTACTGGCTGAACACGATCCCAAAAGCGGCTTTAGCCGCCGCCCAAACGGACCGCGTCGCCATTCTCTGCACCGGTCTTCCCTACCAGGCGGCAAAGTATAAGGACACCTATCCCGCCTTCGTTCTCGGCAACTATTCCGGCATGGACGAAAGTGACCTTGCCGCCGAAAAATTCACGCACAAATACGGCCCGGCCATTCCCGCCGGGATCGACAAAATTTTCGGACGCTAACAAAAGCGCCGGCGGAAAATCAGCCGGCGCTTTTCTTTGAATTTTTTTCAAAAGCCTCTTGACAAATATATCGGCAGTCGATATAATCTATATCGTAGTCCGATATATCGGAAAGCGAACTAAAGGAGGTCTGTTTTATGCCCAACCCGGCTCTGACCGAAGCCGTCTATTACATTTTGCTCTCTTTGATGGAACCTCTGCACGGCTACGGCATCATGCAGAACGTCGAACAGCTTTCCAATGGCCGCGTCAAACTGGCCGCCGGAACGCTTTACGGCGCCATCAACACCCTTTTGGGAAAAAGCTGGATCGCCGCTTTGCCCGGCGAACAGGACAGCCGCAAAAAAGAATACCGGATCACCCCGGAGGGAAAAGAAGCGTTGGAAGCGGAGCTTTCCCGCCTTAAGGAACTGCTGAAAAACGGAGAGACCGTATTAGGAGGAACGTTATGCGAAAAGTGATCCATAAATTGTTTTTTGTCTGGGATTATGAAAAAGAGGAAGCCTGGCTCAACGAAATGGCCGCCCAGGGGTTGGCCCTCGTCGCCATCGGCTTCTGCCGCTATGAATTCGAGGACCGCGTCCCCGGGGAATACAAGATCGCCCTGGATTATCTCGGCAAAAGCCGCGCGGAAAACCAGAAATATATCGAATTTCTGGAGGACACCGGCGCCGAGCACGTCGGAACCATTGTGCGGTGGGCCTATTTCCGCAAAAAGACAGCCGAGCCGTTTTCGATCCTTTCCGACAACAGTTCGAAAATCGCTTTGTTCACCAACGTCATGCGTGGGCTTCTCGTCGTCATGATTATGAATCTGTACGCCTTCGGCCTCAATATCGGCAACTATTTCTTGCATCGGGAGCCCGTTTTTCTCATCTGCTTCATCAACCTTTTCCTTGCGTTTCTTCTCTACGGATACTGGCGTTTTTATAAAAAGCGCAAAAAGCTCAAAGAGGAACAGACTATTTTTGAAGGGTGAACGTGCGTCATGTCCGAACGGGAAGAAAAATTCGAGCGGATGCTCGAAAGCATCAAAACGCAGTACACGAGCACCGTCGAGCGTCTTGCCGTGCTCAAAGCGGAGGATAAAACGAAAACCGCCACCTATCGCCAGCTTCTGGGCGAAAAGCTCCGGCTGAAAGAAATGCTGACTTTGTATGAAGTTTACGGCCTTTTGGATGAAGAAAAATGAAATAGTCCTTATAAAATTCCGTCCTTCGGGACGGAATTTTTCTTGACAAAATCCCCGCCGCCGTATATAATCAATCTGTCAGAATATGTTGGCTTTGACGGGAAGAACCGGAAACCGGGCAACCCAGAGAGCGGCGCGAAAGCTGAAAGCGCCGTTTGCCCAAGACCGAAAGCCGCCCCCGAGCCTCCGGAAGAGATTCCGGCGGTCGCCCTCCGATAACGGGGCATGAGCGGTCACCTTCGGGTGGCAATTTGGGTGGTACCACGGAGTTGCCTTCGTCCCATATGTTGGGGCGAAGGCTTTTTTTGTTGCCGCCGAAAAATTCGTATTATTTTGAAAGGACTGATCGAACATGGAATGGATGGGCGTCAACGACATCCGTGAAAGCTATCTGAGCTTTTTTGAAAGCAAAGGCCATAAACGCCTCCCCAGCTTTCCCCTGATTCCGAAAGGCGATAAAAGCCTTCTTCTTATCAACTCCGGCATGGCGCCGATGAAAAAATGGTTCCTCAAACAGGAAGAACCGCCCTGCCACCGCGTCACCACCTGCCAGAAGTGCATCCGTACCCCGGATATCGACAACGTCGGCAAGGACGACCGCCACGGCACCTTCTTTGAGATGCTGGGCAACTTCAGTTTCCAGAACTATTTCAAACACGAAGCCATCGCCTGGGCCTGGGAATATTTCACCGAGGTCATCAAGCTCCCGAAAGAAAAACTCTATGTCACCGTCTATCAGGACGACGACGAAGCCCACGACATCTGGAAAAACGAGATCGGTCTCTCCGAGGACCATATCGCCCGTTTCGGCAAAGAGGATAATTTCTGGGAGCACGGCTCCGGTCCCTGCGGTCCCTGCTCCGAAATTTATTTTGACCGCGGTCCGGAACACGGCTGCGGAAAACCGGACTGCAAGGTCGGTTGCGAATGCGACCGCTATATCGAAGTCTGGAACCTTGTTTTCTCCCAGTTCGATTCCGACGGCGAAGGCACCTATAACCTTCTGGCCGAACCGAACATCGACACCGGTATGGGCCTCGAGCGTCTGGCCTGCGTCATGCAGGGCGTCGATAACCTCTTCGAGATCGACACCGTCCAGAATATCATGAAAAAAATCAGCGAAGTGGCCGGCGTCAAATATCACGACGACCCCAAAATGGACGTCTCTCTCCGTGTCATCACCGACCACGCCCGGAGCACCACCTTCATGATCGCCGACGGCGTTCTTCCGGCTAACGATGGCCGTGGCTACGTGCTGAAACGCCTCCTGCGCCGCGCCGCTCGTCATGGCCGTCTCCTCGGCATCAACGAGCCCTTCATTTACAAAGTCGTCGATACGGTCATCCATGAAAACCGTGTCGCCTATCCGGAGCTTGCCGAACACGCTGACTATATCAAAAAAGTCATTCTCTCCGAAGAGGAACGATTCTGCCGCACCATCGACCAGGGCTTCGATCTCCTGAACGACGAGGTCGAAAAGCTCTCCGCCGAAGGCGAGACCGTTCTGCCCGGCGACGTGGCTTTCCGTCTTTATGATACCTTCGGTTTCCCGCTCGATCTGACGCAGGATATTCTCGAAGAAAAGAACTTCACCGTCGATGAGGAAGGCTTCACCACCCTCATGAACGAGCAGAAAAAACGGGCCCGTGACGCCAGAGCTTCCATCAACGGCGTCTCCTGGGTCGAAGATAACCTTGCCGTTCTCGGCGACACCAAGACCCGTTTCGTCGGCTATAACCGCATGGATTCCGTTTCCGAAGTCCTCGCCTTGCTCAACAAGGACGGCGAACTGGTCACCGAGCTCGAAGAGGGCGACGAAGGCATCGTCATCCTCGATTCCACTCCGTTCTATGCCGAAATGGGCGGCCAGGTCGGCGACCGCGGCGTCATCTCCGCCGGTCCCGTGACCTTCAACGTCACTGACTGCAAAAAGTCCCCCACCGGTCAATATATGCACATCGGCGTCATGCAGAACGGTACGCTCCATACCGGCGCTTCCGTCCGTGCCCGTCTCAACGAGGCCATCCGTATGGCCACCCAGCGGAACCACACCGCCTGCCACCTGCTCCAGAAAGCCCTCCGTGAGGTGCTCGGCGATCACGTCCACCAGGCCGGTTCCTATGTCGATGAGCACCGCTGCCGCTTCGACTTCAGCCACTTCTCCGCGATGACTTCCGAGGAGATCGCCGAGACCGAAAAGATCGTCAACGAGATGATCCTCTCCGCTTTGGACGTCGATATCAGCGAAAAACCCATTGAGGAAGCCCGTCAGATGGGCGCCATGGCGCTCTTCGGCGAAAAATACGGCGACGTGGTCCGCGTCGTTGATGTCTCCGGTCGTTCCATCGAGTTCTGCGGCGGTACCCATGTCAACAACACCAGCCGCATCGGTCTTTTCAAGATCCTGAGCGAATCCTCTGTCGCCGCCGGTGTTCGCCGTATTGAAGCCACCACCGGTACCGGCGTGCTCGATTACATCGAACAGGTCAACACGAACCTTGCCGAGACCGCCGCGAACCTCAAGATCAACGGCATCAACGAAGTTCCGCAGAAATCCGCCGCTGTCATGGCCGAACTGAAAGCCAAAGACAAGGAGATCGAGGAACTGAACAACAAGCTGGCCGACCTTCGGGTGGACAGCATGATCGGTTCCGCCAAAGAGATCTGCGGTCTCAAATTCATCTGCGCCAAGCTCGAGGGCATCGCTCCGGCCAGCCTTCGGATCATGGGCGACCACGTTAAATTCAAAGCGCCCGACGCTATCGCGCTTCTGGCCTCCGTCAACGAGGACAAAGTCAGCGTACTGGTCGTCTGCGGCCTCAACGCTCTTAAAGAGGGCGCGCACGCCGGTAAGATCGTCAAAGAAATCGCCGCTATGGCCGGCGGTTCCGGCGGCGGACGTCCCGATTCCGCCATGGGCGGCGCCGATCCCGAAAAGATCGACGACGCGCTCGCTTCCGCAGCTGAAATCGTCGAGACCCTTCTCATCAATAAATAAAATCATCCCCGTGGGGACCGGAAACGGTCCCCACATCAACCTTTTCCGAAAGGAGATTTTCCCATGGACGATTGCCTTTTCTGTAAAATTGCCGCCGGCGAGATCCCCTGCAAAAAGATCCACGAGGACGACAAGGTGCTGGTCTTTTACGATATCGACCCCCAGGCGCCGACTCATTTTCTCGTGATCCCGAAGCAGCACATCACCTCCGCCGCCGAAATCACCGTCGCCAACAGCTACCTCATCGCCTATATTTATGAGGTCATCGCCAAAATCGCCAAAGATTTTGGTCTCGAAAGCTTCCGTGTCGTCACCAACTGCGGCGACGAGGCTGGTCAAAGCGTCAAGCACCTTCATTTCCACGTCCTTGCCGGACGGGATATGACCTGGCCTCCCGGCTGATTTTTCCAAACAAAAAAGCCTCCCTGTCGGGAGGCTTTTTTATTGCCTATCAATAGTCTTTTTTCTTGCCGCAGTCTTTGCATTTTTTAACGAACAGTCCGCCGAACTTTCCGCCGCAATACTGACAAAGGCCTTTGGCCCGCCGCTCGGCTTTGACGTCCTCTTCCGAGGGCGCGGCTGCCGACTCTTCGACCGGCGTTTCCGGTTCTTCGGGAACCGGTGTTTCGGCGGGAATTTCTTCTGCCGTCTCGGGTTCTTCGATGGCTTTCGGCTCTTCCGGGACGGCTTCGGATTTTTTTCCGTCGTCCTCCTCGGGTTCCTCAACCTCTTCAATTTCTTCGGTTTCTTCGACCTCTTCGACCTCTTCGACCTCTTCGACCTCTTCGACTTCTTCGGTCTCTTCGGCTTCTTCGGCCTCTTCGATATCTTCGACTTCTTCGGCTTCTTCAACCTCTTCGGTTTCTTCAACCTCTTCGGTTTCTTCGACTTCTTCGACTTCTTCGACTTCTTCGACCTCTTCGATCTCTTCGGCTTCTTTGACCTCTTCGACCTCTTCGACCTCTTCGACTTCTTCGGTTTCTTCGATCTCTTCGGTTTCTTCGGTTTCTTCGATCTCTTCGACCTCTTCGATCTCTTCGACTTCTTCGACCTCTTCGATCTCTTCGACCTCTTCGGCTTCTTCGACCTCTTCGACTTCTTCGACCTCTTCGACTTCTTCGACCTCTTCGACCTCTTCGACTTCTTCGACCTCTTCAACTTTTTCGGCCTCTTCAACAACAGTCGGTTTTTCCAACCGTTTTGCCTCTCTCACCAGATAAGAGGTGCCGCAGCGGCGGCAGGTAGAGGCATTGCGGGTCTCCTCAACAGAAATCGTCGCGCCGCAATTCGGACATTTTACATCAATAATGGCCATATCGATCCTTCTTCCCTAAATTCTGCTACAAGAATAGCACAAACGGATAAAAAAATCCACCTTCTTTTTTCAATATTTTCGGAAAATCCCGGCAAAAACAGCCTATGCCTTTCCGATTTTTTTATCTCAAATTTTTGTGCCGTACATTTTGCGTTACCTTCTTGCAACTTGGCTCATAATATGTTAGAATAAACTGATAAAATAGTAGAAAGGGGAATTTTCATGACGAAAACAATTCTGGTAGCTTCCGGAAAAGGTGGCGCCGGAAAATCCACCATTTCTGCCTTTTTGGGGGAAGCGTTGGTCGCCCGTGGACAATCGGTCCTCCTCGTGGAGCTGGATTCCGGACTTCGAAGCCTGGACGTCGCTTTAGATGTCGCCAAAGACGTCGTGCTCGACTTCGGTGACGTTGCCCGTGGCGCCGAATCGCAGGGTGCCGTCATGGCCTGCCCGTTCTGTCCCAATCTCTCCGTGCTCTGCGCCGCCGGAAGCGCCGCTTCGGTCCAGGTCGAAACGCTGGTCCGGATCCTCACCGCCTCCCAGGGAAAATTCGACTACGTCATCTGGGACTGCCCCGCCGGAATCGGCGAAGCGCTCAGCGCCGCCGCGAAAATTTCTTCCCTGGCGCTGGTCGTCGCGACACCCGATCCTTCGTCCATCCGTGCCGCGCATCGCGCCGGTCTGGTTCTCCGTTCCGAAAACCTGGAAAACCGCCGTCTGATCATCAACCGCTGTCCGAAGGACCCCAAAAAGCTTCGTCCTCTGAAAAATCTGGACGAGGTCATCGACCAGACGGAAATTCAGCTTCTCGGCGTCATCTGGGACGACCCTTCGACAAGGATCGCTTTCAACACCGGAAAGCCCCTTTCCAAAGAAAGCCCCAACCTCAAAAACTTTGCCGATCTTGCCGGACGGATCCTCGGCGAACGGATCCCGCTCGACATTCAATAATTTTTTAAGCGACCGAAAGGAGGTCTTCCGATGAACATCGCCATCATTGCTCAGGACAGCCGAAAGGAACTTATGGTACAATTCTGCATCGCCTACAGCGGAATTTTAAGCAAACACAAACTATGCGCCACCGCCAGCACCGGAAAGTTGGTCGCCGACGCCACTGGCCTCAATATTTTCCGTTTTTTAAGCGGTGATCAAGGCGGCTGCGATCAGATTTCTTCCCGCATCGCCTGTAACGAAATCGACCTCGTCCTCTTCTTCCGCAATCCCCGTTCTCTGGAAAGCTTCAACGATCACGCCGATCTTTTGCGGCTTTGCGACGTCCATAACGTGCCCGTCGCCACCAACATCGCCACCGCCGAAGCTTTGATCCACGCGTTGGAGCGTGGTGATCTGGACTGGCGCGAGCTGGTTCATTGAAAAAATAATATAATTCAAAGTATATAAGGAGCAAATCTTATGGCTATTCTTACAAAAGCGCCCCGTGGGACCCAGGACGTTCTTCCGGATCAAAGCGCCAAATGGCAATACGTCGAAAAGACCGCCCTTAAAGTGGCCGATCTCTTCGGTTTCAAAGAGATCCGCTTCCCGACTTTTGAGCACACGGAGCTTTTTGCCCGTGGCGTCGGCGATTCCACCGACGTAGTCCAGAAAGAGATGTACACCTTCCTCGATAAAGGGGAGCGTTCCATCACCCTTCGTCCCGAAGGCACCGCCGGCACCATGCGCGCCCTCATCGAGCACGGCGTTCTGGCCGGCGCTCTTCCGGTCAAAGTCTGCTACCTCACCAACTGCTTCCGCTATGAAAAGCCGCAGGCCGGCCGTCTTCGTGAATTCCATCAGTTCGGTGTCGAACTGGTGGGAGCCGCTTCCGCCGCCGCGGACGCCGAGGTCATCGCTCTTGTGAGCCAGATTTTCGACCAGCTCCAGATCGAGGGTCTCAGCCTTGAGATCAACTCCATCGGCTGCCCCACCTGCCGCGCCGCTTATAATGAAGCTCTGAAAGAATACTTCCACAGCCACGAAGAGGAACTTTGCGACACCTGCCGGGAGCGGCTTGACCGCAACCCCATGCGGATCCTCGATTGCAAGAGCCCCATCTGCCACAAAATCGCCGAAGGCGCCCCGGTCATTCTGGACTATCTCTGCGATGACTGCAAAGCCCACTTTGAGGAGCTTCAGGAACGCCTCGACGAATTCGGCATTGAATACACCATCAATCCCACCATCGTCCGTGGTCTTGACTATTACACCCGCACCGTCTTTGAGTTCGTCAGCAACGCCATCGGCGCCCAGGGCACCGTCTGCGGCGGTGGCCGCTACGACGGTCTGATCGAGCTTCTCGGCGGTCAGCCGACGCCCAGCATCGGCTTCGGTATGGGCATCGAGCGCCTGCTCCTTCTGATGGAAAAGACCGGCGTACCCTTCCCGGAGGAAGGTTCTGTCGATCTCTACATCGGCTCCATGGGCAAAGCCGCCAGCATCGAAGCCGCCCGCCTTGTCAACAGCCTTCGTGCCGAGGGCTTCAAGGCCGAGTCGGATGTCGTTGGCCGCAGCGTCAAGGCGCAGATGAAATACGCCGACAAGATCGGCGCCCTGTTCTCCTGCATCCTCGGTGACAGCGAACTGGAATCGGGCAAAGTCACCGTCAAGAACATGAAAGACGGTTCCTCCGAAGAGGTGGAGCTTGAAGAGCTGATCGAATATCTTTACGAATCCCGCATCGGCGATCTTTGCGACAGCCTTGACGGTATGGACAATTTCGACATTCCGCCTGAAATCAAATTCTGAACCGCTTTAGCAAACAGCGGTGGGTATAGAGCCGCCCGAAACGGCAAAAATAACCGTAACGAAAGGCGCTTCCCTTTAGAAACGCCTTTTCTTTTAACAAGGAAGGCGATTTTTTGGAACACAAGGAAGAATTTGAACTGATTGCCCTGCTTTTGGAAAAAGGTCTTACGATCTCCACCGCCGAAAGCTGCACCGGCGGCATGGTCGCCGCCCGGCTTACCTCCGTTTCCGGCGCTTCCGGCGCGTTTCCCTTCGGCGCTGTCACCTATTGCAACGACGCGAAGCATAAGGTTCTCGGTGTCTCCACCGAAACCTTAGAAGCCTTCGGCGCTGTCTCGGAAAAGACCGCTGAGGAAATGGCCTTCGGCGTTCGGAAGATCATGGGCGCCGATATCGGTGTCTCCGTCACCGGTGTCGCCGGTCCCAACCCTTCCGAAGGAAAACCGGTGGGGCTTGTCTTTGTCGGTGTTTCCAGCGACGCCTATTCCGCCGTTCTGGAAAACCATTTTTCCGGTGACCGGGAATCCGTCCGGAAACAGGCCACCGATATTGCTTTGCGGTTAGCGCTTCACGCCGCCGAACAGACGGAGGCGAAACCATGAGCTTTACTACCGTTCTTTTTGATCTTGACGGCACACTGAGCGACCCTTACGAAGGGATCATCGGCGGCATCCAATACGCTCTTGAAAGCGTCGGTCTCCATGAAGACGATCCCGAAAAGCTCCGCCGTTACATCGGTCCCCCGCTTCGCCAGACCTTCGCTCTCTATGGTTTTAGCCCTGAGAAATGTGAAAAGCTGGTCGATAAATATCGGGAACTCTACCTTGTTTCCGGCATTCACCAGAACGTTCCGTATCCCGGCATTGAAAGCGTGCTCAAGGCCCTTTTCGAGCACGGAATAAAAATCGTATTAGCTTCATGCAAGCCGGAGGACGCCTGCCGGCAGATTTTGGATGAGCACGGCTTTCTTCCCTATTTTACCGACGTTGTCGGCGCCACCTTGGATAAGACCCTGGACACCAAACCAGCCATCATCGGTGCCGCTCTTTCCCGCCTCGGTATCACCGGCGACGGTCTTTCCCAAACTTTGATGGTCGGTGACCGGGATATGGATATCCTCGGCGGCCATGAAAACCATATTCAGGCCGCCGGAACTTTATACGGCTATGGAACCCGTGACGAGCTTTCCTCCGTTGGCGCGGATTTTCTGGTCGAAAAACCGGAAGACCTTTTGAAAATTGTTTTTTCGTAAAAAACTGTTGGCTTTTTTCTCATTCCGTGTTATACTATAATTCATGAATATCTCCCATCAGGAGGTCCTGTTTTTGAAAAAAATGCTTCTTTTCGCGCTTTGCCTTACTTTGCTCCTTTGCGGCTGTGACCAGAAAGCAAAGCCTTTTTATGAAACCTCGTCCGACGCTATTACGCTGACGACCCTTTATGACTACTATTTTCGGGATGACGAATACGTCCTCGCCACCTGGAACAATCAGACCGAAGGTACCATCCACTTCACCGATGAGTTCCGTTTAGAGAAGCTTTCCGGCAACACCTGGTACACCGTTTCCAAAACGGAAACGCCGGTCTTCCATGACGATTACACCCATTTCCTGGACGCCAAAACCGAAGGATTGGCCAGTTACGACGTCAACCTCTATCTGGATGAGTTGGCCCAACAGACCACTTACCGCCTTTCGACCTATTGTTATGACGACGACGGGAATTATTATCAGGTCTATGCCGAATTCATCTGCGACGACAAGGCCGCCGAAAATGAAGTCAAGGAGCTCATGGGGGCCGCTGATGCCTCCCCCAATACCTAATAACTAAAAATTGAAACGCCGGAAAAGGTTTTTCCGGCGTTTTTCTTTGCTCAAAATACATAAATCCGCCGTTTTAGCAAACAATGGCCCTGTCTGCTAAAAAAATGTGAATTTTTTATATTTTCCCTTGACACCAGCGAAAAAGAATGTATAATATAGGTGTTGGCACTCCTAACAGCTGAGTGCTAATTCATCCGAAGGAGGCTTGCCCTATGCGCTTCGACGACCGAAAAAAGCGAATTCTTTCCGCCATCATTGAAACGTATATTGAAACCGGCGAGCCGGTCGGTTCCAAAACCCTTTCCGAAATGCCGGAGATCTCCGTTTCCCCCGCCACGGTGCGAAACGAAATGGCCGCCCTTTTTGCCATGGGTCTTCTGGAACAGCCCCACACCTCCGCCGGACGGATCCCTTCCCACCTCGGCTACCGGATGTACCTCGACAGCCTGATGAACCCGAAGCCTTTGACGGAGGACGAAAAGGACGAGATCGACGCTCTTTTCAACGTCAGCGACCCGGATCCGGATCGTCTTCTGGAGGACGCCGCCGAAGCGTTGGCTGAGCACAGTGGCTGCGCCACCGTCGCTTTGACAACGACGCCGGCTTACGTGACGGTCAAACACATTGACATCGTCCCGGCGGACCGGAGGACCGTCGTCCTTCTGGTCATCGCCTCCAACGGCGTTGTCAAAAGCAAGGTCTGCCGCCTCAACTTCCAGGTCAACACCGGCATCGCCGATTTCTTCAAAAAATTCGCCAACGACCGTTTCGTGGACCACACGCTGAAAGAGATCAGCGCCGAATACGTCCGTTCCGTCGCCGTTCAGCTCGGCGACTATTCCGAGGTGTTCAGTCCCTTGATCGTCGGCATCTACGAACTTTGCAAAGAGGTCTATGAAGGGCAATATTACCTCGGCGGCGAAGAAAAGCTGCTGACCTACAACGAATATTCCGACAGGGCGTTGGAAATTATGAAGCTTCTGGCTCGGCGGCACGAGATCGGTCCCGTTCTCGGCAACAACCCTTCCGGCGTCACGGTTTTCATCGGCAAGGAAAACAGTCTTTCGGAGCTTTCCGGAAGTTCCCTTCTTGTCGCCCGGTTTTCCATCGGGGAAAACGACTGCGGCACCATCGGTCTCATCGGTCCGGTCCGCATGGACTATTCCCGCCTGATCCCGCAGCTCGAATATTTCGCGCAGAAACTCGGAACGCTGCTTTCCATGACCTATCAACAGAAGACAGGAGAAGAACAATGAGTGAAAAAGAAAAAGTAACCACCGCGCCGGAGGAAACGCCGGAGCTTTCCGCTGAAGAGGCGCTTCAGGCGGAAATCGAAGCGCTCCGAGCGGAAAAGGAGAAGCTGGAGAAAGAAAAAGCGGAGCTCAACGACCGCTACCTTCGCATGATGGCGGAATATGACAACTTCCGCAAACGCAGCCAGCGGGAAAAAGACGCCGTCTATGGCGACGCCACCGCCGACGCCGTCACGAAGCTCCTGCCTATTCTGGACTCCTTCGACCGTGCTTCGCAATACGCCTGCCCCGATGAACAGTATAAAAAAGGCATGGACCTCATCGGAAACTCCGTCAAAGAGGCTTTCGATTCCCTCGGCGTCAAAGAGATCCCCGCTCTCGGCGAACCTTTTGACCCGAAATTCCACAACGCCGTGATGCATAACGATGACCCCGCCTACGGCGAAAACGTCGTCACCGACGTCTATCGCAAAGGCTACACCCTCGGCGACAAAGTCATCCGCTATTCGATGGTCATCGTCGCCAACTGAAACCGCTAAAAAGGCGAAACGCCTTTCAATAAATTTGTAATTCAATCATATTTGGAGGAATAGATTATGGCTAAAATTATTGGTATTGACCTTGGTACCACCAACTCCTGCGTCGCCGTCATGGAAGCCGGCGAACCGACCGTTATCACCAACCCCGAAGGCGCCCGCACCACCCCTTCCGTCGTCGGTTTTTCCAAATCCGGTGAACGGATCATCGGTCAGGCCGCCAAACGGCAGGCCGTCACCAACCCCGACCGCACCATCATCTCCATCAAACGTCAGATGGGTTCCGATTTCCGTGTCAACATTGACGGAAAAGGCTACACCCCGCAAGAGATCTCCGCGATGATCCTTCAAAAGCTGAAATCCGACGCCGAAGCCTACCTCGGTGAGACCATCACCCAGGCCGTCATCACCGTTCCGGCCTACTTCACCGACGCTCAGCGTCAGGCCACCAAAGACGCCGGCAAGATCGCCGGTCTCGAAGTCAAGCGGATCATCAACGAGCCGACGGCGGCCGCTCTTGCCTACGGCGCCGACAAAGGGGACGACCAGAAGATCATGGTCTATGACCTCGGTGGCGGTACCTTCGATGTCTCCATCATCGAAATGGGCGACGGCCTTCAGGAAGTTCTCGCTACCGCCGGTAACAACCACCTCGGCGGCGACGACTTTGACGATCGCCTCATCAACTATCTGGCCGACCAGTTCCTCCGCGAGACCGGTCTTGACCTTCGCAAAGATAAAATGGCCATGCAGCGTCTCAAAGAAGCGGCCGAAAAAGCCAAGATCGACCTTTCCGGCATGACCCAGACCAACGTCAACCTTCCGTTCATCACCGTGGACGGCAACGGCCAACCGCAGCATCTTGACTGCAACATCACCAGAGCCAAATTCAACGAGCTGACCGCCGACCTTGTCGAAGCCACCATGGGACCGGTCCGTCAGGCTCTTTCCGACGCCGGACTCAAAGCTTCCGACCTCGATAAGATCCTTCTTGTCGGCGGTTCCTCCCGTATTCCCGCTGTTCAGGAAGCCGTTAAAAACATCACCGGCAAAGATCCTTTCAAAGGCATCAACCCCGACGAATGTGTCGCCATGGGCGCCGCCATTCAGGGCGGTGTTCTCTGCGGCGAAGTCAAAGGCCTTGTCCTTCTTGACGTAACGCCTCTGTCCCTCGGTCTTGAGACCCTCGGCGGCGTTTTCACCAAGATCATCGACCGCAACACCACCATCCCGACCAAGAAATCCCAGATCTTCTCCACCGCCGCCGACGGTCAGACTTCCGTTGAAGTCCACGTCCTCCAGGGCGAACGGGAAATGGCCCGCGACAATAAGAGCCTCGGTATGTTCCACCTCGACGGTATCATGCCCGCTCCCCGTGGCATTCCGCAGATCGAAGTCACCTTCGACATCGACGCCAACGGCATCGTCCACGTAAGCGCCAAAGACCTCGGCACCGGCAAAGAACAGCATATCACCATCACCAGCTCCACCAACATGAGCAAAGAGGATATCGACAAAGCCGTCAAAGAGGCAGAGCAGTACGCCGCCGAAGACAAGAAACACCGTGAGGAGATCGACGTCCGCAACGCCGCCGACCAGATGGTCTATCAGTCCGAAAAGACCATCAAGGACCTCGGCGACAAGCTCTCCGCCGACGATAAATCCGCTCTCCAGAGCAAGATCGAAGCTCTCCGCACCAGCCTCTCCGGCACCGATATCGAGGATATCAAAGCCAAACAGAAAGACCTCGAGGAAAAATTCTACGAGATTTCCGCCAAAGTCTATCAGCAGAACGCCCCGCAGGGTGACCCCAACGCACAGGGTGCCGGCTGCGACGGCAACTGCGGAAACTGCGGCAACAACGGCGGCGACGGCTACGTCGATGCCGACTACCGGGAAGTCAACGACAACTGATTCTTCGCTTTGAATAAAAAGCACCATTCTGCGCAGGGGGCTTCCTCTGCGCAGAACTTGATATTCGCACATAAAGAAAAAAGGTGATAAATTTGGCGGATAAGCGCGATTATTACGAAGTTCTGGGCGTAGAAAAGACGGCGTCCGACGACGAGATCAAAAAAGCCTACCGCAAATTGGCAAAGCAGTACCATCCGGACCTCAACCCCAACGACCCCACCGCCGAAGGCAAATTCAAAGAGGTCGGCGAAGCCTATGAGGTCCTTTCCGATAAACAGAAGCGGGCCCGTTATGACCAGTTCGGTCACGCCGGTGTCGATCCGTCCTATGGCGGCGGCCAGGGCGGCTACGCCCGCTATCAGCAATATGACCACGGCGATTTTGGCGATTTCGGCGATATTTTCGGCGATATTTTCAGCGGCTTCGGCTTCGGCGGCGCCACCAAGACCCGGAACCCCAACGCCCCGATCCGTGGCAACACGGTCCAGACCCGTCTGACGCTGACCTTTATGGAGGCCGTCAAGGGCTGCCATAAAGAGATCCCGGTCAGCCGGTTGGAAAACTGTTCCGACTGCCACGGAACCGGCGCCAAACCGGGCACCAGCCCGGAGACCTGCCCCGAATGCGGCGGCAGCGGCCAGGTCCACGTTCAGCAGCGCAGTCCTTTCGGCGTCATCCAGACCGTCAAAGCCTGTTCCCGCTGCGGCGGCAAAGGCAAGATCATCAGTGATCCCTGCAAAACCTGCAACGGCATGGGCCGTGTCCGTCATAACCGCAAGGTGAGCGTCGATATCCCCGCCGGCATTGACGACGGCCAGACCTTTGTCGTCACCGGCGGCGGTGACGAAGGCGTCAACGGCGGTCCCGCCGGTGATCTTCACGTTGTTGTCACCGTCAAGGAAGATTCCCTCTTTCAGCGCGACAATTTCGATATCTGGGTCGATATTCCGGTCACCTATTCCCAGGCGGTCCTCGGTGACGAGATCACCGTTCCGACCATCGACGGAAAGGTCTCCTATAACATTCCGGAAGGGACTCAACCGGGAACGACCTTCCGCCTTCGCAACAAAGGCGTTTCCTATACCAATGGCCGTGGACGCGGCGACCAGTACGTAAGGATCAACATTGAGGTCCCGACCAACCTTTCCGCCAAGCAGAAAGACCTGCTTCGGGACTTCGAATCCTCCACCGGCGAGCGCAACTATGCCCGCCGCAAGAGCTTTGTCGATAAAATCAAGGACGCATTCAAAGGAGATTAACGGATGGAACTCTGGAACGAACTGACGGTCAAAGTCAAAACCGAGGATACCGAACGGGCCAGCGACATTTGCACGATGACCGCTGACGCCGGCATCTATGTGGAAGATTACAGCGATATTGAGAACGAGGTGTGGAACATCGCCCACGTCGATCTCATCGAACAGGAGCTTCTGGAACGGGACCGTGCTCATTCGCTGATCCACGTCTATATCAAACAGGATTCCATCGCCGCCGAAGCCGCCGCTTTTCTGAAAGAACGGCTCACCGCCGAAGGCATTGAGCACGAAATTTCCATCGTCGGTGTCAACGAGGAAGACTGGGCCAACAACTGGAAGCAGTATTACCACACCCAACGCATCGGCAAGCGCCTGGTGGTCTCCCCTTCCTGGGAGGATTACGAACCCACCGGGGATGACGTGCTCATGCGGCTCGATCCCGGCATGGCCTTCGGCACTGGCACCCACGACACCACCCGTCTCTGCCTGGAGCTTTTAGAGGATTGCGTCGGTGAAAAGACCCGCATCCTCGACGTCGGCACCGGAAGCGGCATTCTTTCCGTCGGCGGCGTGCTCCTCGGAGCGCCTTCCGCCCTCGGCGTCGATATCGACCCTGTTGCCGTCAAAGTCGCCAACGAAAACGCCGAGCTCAACGGCGTTTCCGACAAAACGACCTTCGTCTGCGGCGATCTGACCGACAAGGTCAGCGGGACTTTTGAAATCGTCACGGCGAACATCGTCGCCGACGTCATCATCCGCCTGCTCGGCACCGTCAAAAATTACCTTATTCCCGGCGGCGTGCTCATCGTCTCCGGCATCATCGACACCCGGGCTGACGAAGTGGAAAACGCCTGCCACGAGGCCGGTTTTGAGACCGTCCGGCGTCGGGAACATGGCGGCTGGGTCGCCATTCTTCTCCGACTTGCATAAATCCAACAAACCGCTCCAAAAGGAGCGGTTTTTCTTTGCCTAAATTTTCCCTATTTATAGTTGTAAAATTCAAAGAAACATGGTAAAATAGTTTTATATATCGCTAATTGCATAGCAGGAGGAATTCAAGACTATGGATACCCAAAAATTGGCCGAACTCTTATTCCCCGACGTTACCGAAACGCCGGAAGAACTGGAGCTTCGTTATCCGCCCCGTGACCTTCCCGAAGGCGCGAAAGTGACCCGTATGGCGCCGAGCCCCACCGGTTTCATGCACCTCGGCAACCTGTTCGGTGCCGTCACCGATGAGCGTCTGGCTCACCAAAGCGGCGGTCTCTTCTTCCTTCGGATCGAGGATACCGACAAAAAGCGGGAAGTTGAAGGCGGCGTGGAGACCATCATCTCCGTTTTCAAAAAATTCGGTCTGAATTTCGACGAAGGCGCCCTTGTCGATGGCGAACTCGGAAACTACGGCCCCTATCGCCAGCGACAGCGTGCCGGTATCTACCACGTTTTCGCCAAAAAACTGGTTTTGGAGGGCAAAGCCTATCCCTGCTTCTGCACCGAAGAAGATCTGACCGAAATGCGCGCCAGACAGGAAGCGGAAAACGCCAACCCCGGTTACTACGGAAAATGGGCCGTCCACCGCGATATGGAACTGGAAGACATTGAAAAAGAACTGGCCGCCGGAAAACCGTGGGTGCTCCGCTTTAAGAGCGAAGGCGATCCTTCCAAATACATCCACCTCAATGACCTTGTTAAAGGCAAGATCGACATGCCGGAAAACGACCAGGATATCGTCCTTCTCAAGTCCGACGGCATTCCGACCTATCACTTTGCCCACGTCGTTGACGACCACCTGATGCGTACCACCCACGTCGTCCGTGGTGAGGAATGGCTCGCCACCTGGCCCGTTCACGTTCAGCTTTTCGCCGCTCTCGGCTGGAAAGCGCCGAAATACGTTCATACCGCCCAGCTCATGAAAATGGACGGCGGCAGCAAACGGAAACTTTCCAAGCGGAAGGATCCCGAACTGGCCCTCGACTTCTATTTTGCCGAAGGCTACCCCGTTCCCTCCGTCATCGAATACCTTCTGACGCTTCTTAACTCCAACTTTGAGGAATGGCGGCTTGCCAACCCCAAAGAGCCGGTGCAGAACTTCAAGTTCACCACCAACAAAATGAGCGTCTCCGGTTCCCTGTTCGACCTTGATAAGCTCCGTGACGTTTCCCGGAACGTCGTCGCCATGCTTTCGACCGACGAAGTCTGGAACTACCTTTCCGACTGGGCCAAGCAGTATGACCCCGATTTCTACGCTCTGCTTGCCAAGGATGAGGCTTACGCCAAAGCCATTCTCTCTATCGGCCGCGGCATTCCGAAGCCGAGAAAGGATATCGCCGTCTGGAGCGAATTCAAGGACTATATGGCCTTCTTCTATGACGAGCTCTTTATCGAAGGTCACGAATATCCCGAAGCCATGAGCACCGAGGACGTTGCCGCCGTGCTCAGCCAATATCAGGCTCTTTATGACGAGGCCGACGACCAGACCGTCTGGTTCAACAAAATCAAGGACCTCTCCGTCTCCCTCGGCTACGCCGCTTCGCCCAAAGAATATAAACAGAATCCCGAGGCCTTCAAAGGTCATGTCGGCGACGTTTCCGCCGTTCTGCGGATGGCGGTCACCGGTCGTGTCAACAGCCCCGATATGTTCACCGTCATGAACATCCTCGGAAAAGAAAAAGTGACCGAGCGCCTAAAGAAAGCGCTGGCCGCCCTTTAAGTAAGAAAGGAAATCACCATGCCCGAAGAAATTTCCAATTTCATTCACGATATTATTGATAAAGACCTTGCCGAAGGCGTCAACACCGAGGTCCACACCCGTTTCCCGCCGGAACCCAACGGTTATCTCCACATCGGTTCCGCCAAGGCCATCTGGATCAACGCCTCCACCGCGGAAAAATACCACGGAAAATTCAATCTCCGTTACGACGACACCAACCCCGCTCGGGAAGATGACGAATACGTCCAGAGCATCCTCGAAGACATCCGCTGGCTCGGTTTCGAGCCCAACGGCGGCATTTTCTACGGTTCCGACTATTTTGATAAATGCTATGAGTTCGCCGAGAAGCTGATTTTGGACGGCAAGGCCTACGTCGATGACCTCTCCCGGGAGGAGATGCAGGAATACCGTGGCAGCGACGCCGGTAAACCCAGTAAACCGAGCCCCTACCGGGACCGTTCCGTCGAGGAAAACCTCGACCTTTTCCGCCGCATGAAAGCCGGCGAGTTTGAGGACGGAACGAAAACGCTCCGTGCCAAAATCGACCTTACGAGCCCCAATATGAATATGCGTGACCCGGCCATCTACCGGATCAAACGGGCCACCCACCACCGCCAGGGCGACAAATGGTGCATCTATCCCCTCTATGACTTCGCTCATCCGATCCAGGACGCTCTTGAGGGCATCACCTATTCCTGCTGCTCCATCGAGTTTTCCGACCACCGTCCCCTTTATGATTGGGTCGTCGAAAACGTCGGTTTCACGAAGCCCCGTCCCCATCAGTACGAATTTGCCCGCCTCAACATCACCCATACGGTCATGAGCAAACGGTATCTCCGGATGCTGGTCGAGACCGGCGTCGTCGACGGTTGGGACGATCCCCGGATGCCCACTCTGTCCGGTTTGCGCCGCCGTGGTTATACCCCTTCCTCCATCATCGAGTTCGTCAAGACCGCCGGCGTCTCCAAGGCCTATTCCATCGTGGACGTGGAGCTTCTGGAACACTGCATCCGGGATGAGCTGAACCGCACCGCCCAGAGAAGAATGGCCGTCATCGACCCCGTCAAAGTCGTCGTGACCAACTATCCCGAGGACAAGACCGAATATTTCGAGGTCCCGAACAACGTCAACGACCCCGAAGCCGGAAGCCGGAAAGTCGAATTCAGCCGGGAGCTCTATATCGAGCGGGAGGACTTCATGCCGGTACCGCCGCCCAAATTCTTCCGTCTTAAACCGGACGGCGAAGTCCGCCTGATGGGCGCTTATATCGTCAAATGCGAAGGCTTTGACGTGGATGAAGACGGGAAGGTCACCGAAGTTCGTGTCACCGCCGATCTGGAGACCGGAAACGGTATGCCCGCCGATGGCCGCAAGGTCAAAGGCACCATCCATTGGGTCAGCGCCAAAAGCGCCGTCACCGCCGACGTGCGGATGTATGGTCGTCTTTTCACCGAAGCGAACCTTGTCACCCTGCCCGAGGGCAAGGATTATAACGACTTCCTTGACCCCGATTCCGTCAAGGAATATAAAGGCGCCAAACTCGAGGCCGCTTTGGCCGACGCCAAAGGCGACGAACGGTTCCAGTTCGTCCGCAACGGCTATTTCATTATGGACAGCAAAAATCCCGGTGTCTGGAACAACATTGTCAACCTCAAAGACAGTTGGGCCAAAGCGCAGAAATAAAACCCAAAGAGCCACGGTAACGCCGTGGCTCTTTTTCCCGAAAGGAGATTTTTATGGAATCCCGCTCCTTTGCTTTTGGAGAGACGATGGTCACGGCGTTTCTTCCCGAAACGCCGGTTTCCGTTTCCGTCTGGTCGGTGATGAACGGTGACGAAGCCGCCGCCGTCTTTGAAAAACTGCCCGCGCCGAAACCGGCTCTTTTCGCTCTTTCGGTGGATTGGAACCGGGATCTTTCACCGTGGAACGCTCCCGCTGTCTTCGGTTCTGAGAATTTTTCCGGCGGCGCCGACCGTTTTCTTAACGATCTGACGCAAAAAATCCTTCCCGCTGTCGAAAAGGAATGTCAGATAACCGGCGGCAAACGTCTTTTGGTCGGTTATTCCCTGGCCGGGCTTTTTTCCGTCTATGCTTTTTATAGAACCGACTGTTTTGCCGCCGGTGCTTCTCTTTCCGGTTCTCTCTGGTTCGACGGCTTTCTCGACTATATGAAGACCCAACCGTTCGCCCGAAAGCCGGAAAAATTCTATTTTTCCCTCGGTGACCGGGAAAAGAAAACGAAAAACCGCTGGATGCAAACGGTGGAAAACGCCACCAAAGAGGCCGCCGATCTTTTTCAATATCTCGACATCCCGACGGTCTTCCGTCTTGTTCCCGGCGGCCATTTTAACGACGTCGAAAAGCGGATCGCCGACGGAATAACCTGGCTTCTTTCCCAAAAATAAGAATAAAAAAAGAGCCTTCCGGCTCTTTTTTTATTCATAGGGAACTTCCTCCTCCGCCTCCTGCTGCGCCAGATGCTCCCGATAGGCGGAAAGCACCGCTTCCTCCAGCGTTGCCCTTGCCTCAGCGGTAATGGGATGAATGATGTCCCGGAACACGCCGTTTTCGTCCTTGCGGCTCGGCATCGCCACAAAAAGCCGCTCCGGTCCGGCGATAACTTTGAGATCGTGCACCGCCAGATCGTAATCCAGCGTCACGGAAACCAGCGCCTTGAGGCGTTCTCCTTCATAGGTCTTTCGAATGCGAATATCGGTGATCGTCATTTTTTTCGGCTCCTTCGTTGTTTTCTATCGGTATTCTGGACATTTTTTCAAAAATTTATGCAAAACCCTGTTTCTTTTTTTTTCGTTTTGCCGTATAATAAGGGGTGGATTATTCTGCCTGTGAGGAAGTGATCTCTTGACGATTGACGAAAACCTTTTGAAAACCAGAAAACATCTCCATTTTATCGGGATCGGCGGCTCGGGAATGTTCCCCATGGTCCAGATCCTACATAATGAGGGATTTTATATCACCGGTTCCGATAACAACGAGACCGAAACCACTAAAATCGAGCGGAAAATGGGCATTCCCGTTACGTTCGGACAGGCTGCCGAAAACATCGAGGGCGCCGATCTGATCGTCTATACCGCCGCCATCATGGCCGACAACCCCGAACTTATCGCCGCCAAAGCCTCCGGCGTTCCGTGCCTGGAGCGGAGCGAAATGCTCGGCCTTCTTTCCAAACGCTATCAGAAAGCCATCTGCGTTGCCGGCACCCACGGAAAAACCACCACCAGCGGCATGATCGCCCAGGTACTTTTAGAGGGCGGCTATGATCCCAGCGCCTTTATCGGCGGCAAGGTCAAAGCCCTCGGCGGTTCCGGTCGCGCCGGAAAAAGCGATATCTTTGTCGTAGAAGCCTGCGAATTTGTCGATACGTTTTTGAAGCTTTCCAACGACATTTCCGTCATTCTGAACATTGACAACGACCATCTCGATTATTTCGGCACCATCGAAAATTCCATCCGCTCCTTCCGGAAGTTCGCCTCCAACAACACCGGCCTTCTGGTGGTCAACGGCGACGATGAAAACACGATGAAAGCCGTTGAGGGTCTCGATAAAGAGATCGTCACCTTCGGTTGGAACGATACCAACGATTATTACGCCGAAAACGTCCGGATGCTCGGCGGCGCCAAATCCGCCTACACCCTGATGCATAAAGGCGAAAAAGTCACCGACATCACCCTTTCCATCCCCGGTCGTCACAATATTATGAACTCCATGGCCTGCGCCGCCGTCTGCCTCTATCTCGGCATGGAACCTTCGGAGCTTGCCGAGCATATTCAGAAATTCCCCGGCGCCGGACGGCGGTTTGAAGTCCTCGGCGAAGTCGGCGGCGTCACCATTGCCGACGATTACGCTCACCACCCGACGGAGATCGCCGCGACCCTGAAAGCCGCCAAAGAAATGGATTTCCACGAGGTCTGGGCGGTGTTCCAACCGTTCACCTATTCCCGGACCGCCCTGCTGCTCGATGACTTCGTCAAGGCTCTTTCCGTCGCCGACCATGTGGTGATGAGCGAAATCATGGGCAGCCGTGAAAAGAACACCTATAACATCTATACCAAGGATCTTGCCGATAAAATTCCGGGAAGCGTCTGGTACAACACCTTTGAGGAAATGGCGGACTATACGCTTTCTCACGCGAAACCCGGCGATTTAGTCATCACGCTGGGCTGCGGCGACGTCTATAAATGCGCCTACATCATGGCGGGAATTTCATAAAGGAGGACAAGATGAAACCGATCCCGAAATTAGCCGACGACATGCGAATTTATATCGCCAGTGAAAAAATGGAGAATCAGGAGATCCTCGAAACCCTGCTGGAAAGCCGTGAGGAAGAGGAAGCCGCCCTGATGACCGCCCGTCAGAAGGTCAGCGATATTTTCCTCGGCTACCTGCTTCCGGCGGAAAAAGCCGCCCGGAGCCAGAAGCTCGATCACGACGGATTTTTTGCCGTTCTTTTGAAGCTGACGGAAAAATTTCCGGCTGACTGGAAGGCCCTCCGTGACAAATACGAAGCCGACGGCATCACAAAACACTCACCGCGCCTCAACGCGATGATCGACAAATATGAGGAACTGTCCACGGTCTTTCAGACCATGGTGGACGAAGCCAAAGCGGATTGAAAAAATCCCCGAAAAGAAGCTCTTTTCGGGGATTTTTTTTCGTTTTTTCAAAAAAATCCGCAAATCCCTGTGGTATTGTCCGTAAATATCTGTTATAC
This sequence comes from uncultured Clostridia bacterium, assembly GCA_937906945.1. Taxonomy (GTDB): domain Bacteria; phylum Bacillota; class Clostridia; order Oscillospirales; family Ruminococcaceae; genus UMGS1668. The sequence continues at coordinate 46,795 of CALCUE010000047.1, forward strand.
TAAAATTACTATATTGTACCTTTGGTACGGAAAGGAAAAGTCTTATGCAAAAACGAAAAAAACGCCTCGGCGACCGCAATGACGGCTATCGTATCCGCTCTTTGTCGCCGATGAGCTATGTCGTTCCGTTCATCATGAAGACGCGGAACGATGCCAGCAACCTTTTCAGCAGCACGGTGGAAATGGGCCGGATCGACAACTACATCCGGAAAAAGCGCAAAGAAGACGGCATGGCCGGTTTTGGTTTTCTCCACGTCATTCTGGCCACCTACGTCCGGATGCTGTCCCAGAAACCCGCTCTCAACCGCTTCGTCGCCGGACAGCGCATTTTCCAACGGGAGGATATCACCGTCTCCATGATGGTCAAGAAATCCATGGAGCTCAATGCCCAGGAATCCGCCGTCAAGGTCTATTTTGACCCCGAGGACACCGCCGACGATGTTTACCTCAAACTCAACGAAGTCGTTGAAATTGCCCGTCAGGAGGGCGACAGCAACTTTTTCGATAAAGTGGCCCGTGTCGTCAGCTATATGCCCTCGCTCATCTTCCGATTTTTTATGGGCGTCATCAACTTTTTGGATTACTTCGGTCTTCTTCCGCGGTTTCTCAACAAAGTTTCACCCTTCCATTGCAGCCTTTTCATCACGAACCTCGGTTCCCTCGGCATCCAGCCGATCTATCACCACCTTTATAATTTCGGAAACTGTCCGCTCTTTTTGTCCTTCGGCGCCAAGCGAAACGTCTTAGAGACTCAGAAAGACGGCAGCGTGGAAAAGCACAAGTACATTGATTACACCATTGTCTGTGACGAACGCATCACCGACGGCCACTATTACGCCAACGCGCTCAAATATTTCGATTGGCTTCTCCGCCATCCGGACGTACTGGATGAAAAACCGGAAGAAGTCATCCCGGATGTTGATTAAAAGGAGGTCTTCGTATGAAACTGAACTATAAACGTACGCTTCTCGTCGGAACGGCGTTCCTCTCCATCTGCACTTTCTGGCAGCTCTATGACAGCCTGATCCCGCTGATTCTGAAAAACACTTTCTCTTTCGGCGAATCCACCACCGGCTACATCATGGCCATCGACAACGTGCTCGCCCTCTTCATGCTTCCGTTCTTCGGCCATCTCTCCGACAACACCCACACCCGTCTCGGCAAACGGACACCCTATATCATCAACGGTACCGCCATCGCCGTCATCGCCATGCTGCTTCTGCCCGTCTTTGACAACACCGTCAACATTCTGGGCTTCGCTATCTCTCTCGGTATCGTCCTTCTTTCCATGGCGACCTACCGCTCTCCGGCCGTCTCCCTGATGCCGGACGTCACCCCGAAAAAGCTTCGCAGTAAGGGCAACGCCGTCATCAACCTCATGGGCGCCATCGGCGGTGTTATCTCCCTCGGCCTTATCGCCGTTCTTGTCCCGAAAGAGGGCAAACCGAACTATTTCCCGATCTTCGCCATTGTCGCCGCCATCATGGTCGCTTCCGTTGTCGTTCTGGTCCTCACCGTCCGTGAAAACGACCTGGTCGCCGAAATGGAGGCCACCGGCGGTTATGAAAGCACCGAGGAAGAACTGAACGAGGAACTTTCCAAAGGCAAAAAAATGCCGAAAGACATCCTCAAGAGCCTCATTTTCATGCTTCTCTGCATCGCCTTTTTCTTCATCGGCTACAACGCCGTCACCACGTTCTTCAGCCTTTACATGACGAACTACCTCGGCGTACAGGGCGGCAGCTTCGCCAGCTACCTCATGGTCGCCACCGTCTCTTCCGTCATCTGCTACCTGCCCTCCGGTTTCATCGCCACCAAACTGGGCCGCAAAAAAGCCATCATGATCGGCCTTGGCACCATGGCCGCCTGCTTCTTGATCATGGCGTTCTTTAAGAGCGCCGGTCTCTTCCTCATTCCGTTCTTCGTGATCATCGGCTTTGGCTACGCCTGCGTCATCGTCAACACCTTCCCCATCGTCTGGGAAATGAGCAAGGGTAGCGATATCGGCAAATATACCGGTTATTATTACACCGCCTCCATGGCGGCGCAGGTCATCACCCCCATCGTCGCCGGCTATTTCATTGAGGACCTCCAGAACTACGGCGTCCTCTTCCCCTACGCCGTCGTCGCCATGGGTCTTTCCTTCCTGATGCTGACCCAGGTCAAACACGGCGACAGCAAGCCGGAAAAAGTGGATAAAGCCGAAGTCCTCGCCGGAGGCGAAGACTGATGGGCGACGTTATCACCTTTCTTTTCCTTCTGCTGATCATCCTCTTTCTGATTGCCGCCTGCCTTTTTGTCATTTTGACGACCCCCAACCGCTTCCGTTTCTTTGAAATGCCGGCGCTCTATTGCCACCGGGGCCTTCACGACGAAACGGTTCCGGAAAACAGCCTGCCCGCTTTTCAGAAAGCGGCGGAAGCGGGCTATGGCGTGGAACTGGACGTTCGCATGACCAAAGACGGAAAAGTGGTCGTTTTCCACGACAAAAATCTTTTGCGGATGTGCGGCGTCGATAAAGATCTCGCCGACCTCACCTTTGAGGAACTTTCTGAACTCCGTTTGGCCGGTTCCGAGGAAAAAATTCCGCTTTTTTCCGACGTGCTCAACGTTTTGGGGTCCGTCCCTCTTTCCTGTGAGATCAAAGAGGACGGTCCCGGCACCGCCGTCAACGAAGAATTTCTTCAGAAAATTTTTGAGCACCTGAAGGACTATCCCGGTGATTATAACGTCATCTCGTTCCACCCCTTCGTGCTCAAATGGTTTCGTGAGCAGCATCCGGAGGTCATCCGGGGGATTCTGGCTCTCGACGGTTCCAAAAAAACGGGGAATATGGGAAAAGCTCTTTCCTTTGCCCTCTCCAATCTGCTTTTCAACATTGTGGCAAAACCCGATTTTATCTCCTACCATTATGGGGACAAGACCCTCGGTTGGCATTTCTGCCGCTACTACGGCACTCGTCTCTGCTGTTGGACGATCCATTCCATAGACGAGGTCGAAAAGGCCGCCTATGACGGCTATTCCACCTTCGTCTGCGAAGGTTTTGATGTTTCGGAGGTATGACCCATGAAAAAATCCGAAGAAAAAACCAACGTCATGCGAACGCTTGAACAGGCCAAAATTCCCTATACGCCCCACAGCTACCCTTGTGAGGACGGCGTCGCCCTCGACGCTGTTAAAACCGCCGCGCTTCTCGGTAAGCGCCCGGAGGAAATCTTCAAGACTCTTGTCACCAAAGGCGGCAAAGGCGGCTATTTTGTCTTCGTCATTCCCGGAAACGGGAAACTGGATCTTAAAAAGGCGGCCAAAGCCGCCGGCGAAAAGAGCATCGAAATGCTCAAATCCGCGGAACTTCTGCCACTCACTGGTTACGTTCACGGCGGCTGTTCCCCCATCGGGATGAAAAAAGCCTTCCCCACCTTTTTTGACGAAACCGTGTTCACGCTCGATACCGTCACCGTCAGCGCCGGTAAGATCGGCCATCAGGTGGAAGTGGAACCCCAAAAGCTCCTCGACTTTGTCCGCGCGAAAACCGTGGACCTTCTGGTGGAACCGGAAGAATAACAAAAGAACAATAAGGAGCCCCGGTCAGAAAACCGGAGCTCCTTTTCTTTGCTTCTCTCCGCCTCGTAAAAGGCCCAAAACAGCTTTTTGCGTCTTTCCTTCGTAATTTTCCGTCCCCGTTCTCTCTCATAAAAGAAAAGCCCTCCGGCAACGCCGGAGGGCTTTTCGATTGAAAAAAATATCAGGTAAGAATTTTGGTGGCGGCGTCCGTTCCGTCGTCCGGATAGACATGGAAGGTATCGAAGTCGATCTCGATGGGTTCGCCGATCTCATAAATGTCGTAGGTTTCCGGCGGAGCGATGACACGAAGGCCTTTGCCGTTGGGAAGACGGACATAGCAGTCGTTGACGTCACCCATGAAGGTCTTGTTGTCCAAAATTCCATGGAGCTTGCCGCCCTCTTTGCAGAGGTGGATACTCTCCGGACGGATGGCGACAACGACGTCGCCGGAAAGCTCGCCGTCATAATCCAGCGTCTGGTCAGTGCCGGTAATCGTGATCTTGCCGTTTTCGGAAACGCCCTTGATAAAGTCGATCTTGCCGACGAAGGCGGCGACGAACTGGTTGGCCGGATGGCGATAGATATCCATTGGGTGACCGATCTGCTGAATAATACCGTCGTTGATGACGATGACCTTATCGGACATGGTCATGGCCTCGACCTGGTCGTGGGTTACATAGACAACGCTGATGCCGAGTTTTCTCTGAATGGCTTTGATCTCAAAGCGCATGCTCTCACGAAGCTTGGCGTCAAGGTTGGAAAGCGGTTCGTCCAGAAGGAGCAGTCTCGGTTCGGCAACCAGGGCACGGCCAAGGGCCACACGCTGCTGCTGACCGCCGGAAAGCTGAGACGGGATCCGGTCGGCGTACTGGCTCAAATGCACAACTTCCATAATGGCGTCCACTTTTTGTTTGATGACGTCTTTCGGAAGTTTTTTGATCTTCAGCGGATAGGCGATGTTGTCAAAAACGGTCATGTGCGGCCAAACGGCATAGCTCTGGAACACCATACCGATATCTCTTTTTTCCGGCGGCACAAAGGTTTTTTCGGAGCTGACGACCTGTCCGTCCATTTTGATGGTACCGGAAGTGGGTTTTTCAAAACCGGCGAGCATACGGAGCATGGTGGTTTTACCGCATCCGGAAGGACCCAGAAGCGTTACGAACTCCTTGTCCTCAAAAACCTGGTTGAATTCTTTCAAAACTTCGACGTCGCCGAAGCATTTTCTTACTTTTTCAATTTCAATAACTGCCATCGAATTTAGATCTCCCTTCCATTAAATTGAGAACTTGCCCTTCGTCACCTTGTTCAGTATCCAGTTCGCCACGACGACGAAGATAAGAATGGCGGCGGCCATAGCGGAAGCGGTCTGCTGGCTATGATAGGTCTGGTATTGATAAAGTTCAAAACCGATGGTCTTGGTATCGGTGGAATACAAAAGGGTGGACATGGTCAGCTCATAGAAGCAGGGCATGAAGATCAGGAACCAGCCGGCGACGACGGACGGCGCGATCAGCGGCAGCGTCACGTCCTTGAAGCTCCGAAGCCAGCTTGCGCCCGATACCAACGCCGCTTCTTCCAGCGAGGCGTGGATCTGCGTCATGGCGGAAACAATGGTTCTCATACCCATGAGCAGGTACTTGATCATGTAAGCGACGATCATGATCCAAAGAGTGTTATAAATATCAATGACGAATTTTCCGTGCATCGTCATAATAAGACCAAGGGCGATAACAACGCTCGGCGTACCGGAACCGAGGGTGATCAGAAAGTCCGGAATGTGGCGGCCTTTGGCTCTGGTTCTGGTGAGAAGATACGCCATCACGCAGGAGATGCCGACACCGAGGGTGGCGGCTACGGAAGCGGAGATCAGCGAGTTCTTCGCGGAGTTCAAAATCTGTTTTCTGGTGAAAACGACCTGCCAATATTTGGTGGTGAAGTTTCCGGCCTCAAAAAGTCCTTTACCCATGTTCGTGGTGAACGAAGTGGCAAAGACGGTGGCGAACGGAATACCGACCACGATGATGGCGAAGATAATCACAAGCGCTGTCACCGGAATACGCCATTTGCCGAGGTCAACAATGTTCGGACGGACGGATTTACCGGAAACGGTGATATATTGTTTACGGCCAACGACGAAGGTCGATAGATACAGAACGATGTTGGCGACAAGCATCAGGAAAACAGCCAACGTCGTCGCGTCGGAAAGACCTTCGCTGGAACCGATATAGACGAAGTCAATGATTCGCGTCGTAACCGTATCGACATTGCCCGGAGCGCCGATGATGGACGGAATTCCGTAGCAGGAAGCGGCCGACACGAAAACAAGGAGTCCCGCCGCCACAATACTCGGGGCCATCATCGGCATGGTGATGGTCGCCAGCGTTTTAAGCGGCGACGCGCCGGAAATTTTGGAAGCCTCTTCGAGAGAGGGGTCCATGTTCTCCATGGCACGGGAAATGGTAATGAACGCGTAAGGGTAATAGAACGAGGTCAGAACCCAGATCAATCCGCCCACGGAATAGATGTTGAAAGGCATCTCCGAAAGGTGGAGAATGTTTTTCAAAAAGACGTTGAGGTTACCGACCGTCGGGTTCAGAAGACGAAGCCACGCCATAGCGCCGACGTACGGCGGCACCATATAGGTCATGACAAAGAGCGTACGGAAGAATTTTTTACCGTACAGGTTGGTACGTCCCACCAGCCAGGCCAGCGGAAACGCGATAATAACGCCAAGAACCATGGAGGCCGTTGCGGTCACAATGGTGTTGCGCAGAGCCGTCCAGTTCAGTTTATAAGTATAGACCCGTTCAAAAGCCTCCAGCGAGAAGGTGCCCGCCGGGAAAAAAGCTTTATAAACCAGATAGAGCAGCGGAAAAACTTCAAAGATCAAAAGGAAAAGCAAAATTGCCCCGATGATCAGCCATTTTACGTCGAAGTAAAACTTTTTCTTTGTCGCCGCCATGAAACACCGCCCCTTTTTTGGAAATTGAGTTTCCGGCGTCACAAAAACGGAAAAACTTCAGCTATGCCGGAAATGAGAGGAAAGGGCGCCATAGAAATACGGCGCCCTTTCACCGAAATCGTTATGTAATTCTGAATAGGCTGATCAAGAACTCAATCAGGACTCAGGAATTTTAACGGATTCTTCAAATTTGGTACGAACTTCAGAACGGTTGGTGTAGCAGTCTACCCAATCAACGCTCATAGCGTTCTTGGTGATCTCTTTGGTGGGGATAGCATCATACGGAGGCTCCGGATAATCTTTGCGGACGGAGTGCATCCAGCCGGCAACGATGGCGGACTGACCGTCAAGAGAGAGGAACCAGTCGGTGATGACTTCGCAGGCAGCGGAGTTGGCGTTGGCGCTCATTTCATCGGTGATGGTCATGATCGGGGAGGGGCATACGATAGTGCCGTCAGTCGGATAGATGCAGGCGATGGCGGAGTTCTCTTCTTCTCTCTTCTTGAGGACGGACTCTTCAAGGATCATAACTTCTTTGCATTCGCCGGTCTCGAGTTTGGTGAGGGCGACGGAGCCGGACTCGACCATAACTTCCTGAGCGGCAAGAGCGTCAAAATACTCATAACCATACTGAGCGCGGAGAGCAACGGCGGAAGCCAGAGCGGTACCGGAGGTCAGCGGGTTGGACATGGAGATAGCGCCTTTGAGGTTCTCGTTATAGGCGAAATCTTTCATGGAAGTGGCGACGTCCGCTTCAGCGAACATATCGGGGTTGTAAGCAAGGACCATGTTGGAAATACGGACCGGATACCAATAACCTTCGGCGTCATAATCGAAAGCGAGGTTATCTTTTTCTTTGGAGATGTACGGATGGAGAACGCCCAACTCTTTGAGTTCAAGAGCGTAAGCCGGTTCAGCGACCATCAGCATATCGCAGCCAAGTTTGCCGGATTCGAGCTCGGCGGTAACTTTGGACTGGATGGTGCCGGTACCACTCTGGAAGAACTCGATCTCCGCGTTCGGGAACACGGTTTTAAGAGTTACGTCAAGAGCTTCAATGATGTCCTGATACATGGAAGTGTAAATGACAACTTTGCCGGTTACTTCATCATGGACCTCCATGTTGTCGGTGTTGACGCCAGTCTGGGTCGGGCCGCAAGCACAAAGGGAAAGAAGCATGATGGCTGCCAAAACGATGGCAAGAATTTTTTTCATGATATTTCCTCCTCGAAAAAATCTTTCTTCATAGGTTTTATAGGCCTTTGCCTACGTTTTCCATTATAATCTTTTTTCCGGAAAATGCAATTTTCGGATTTGTCCCCACTTTGTTTTTCCGGTAAACATTTATTGTATATTTTCAACAATTTTTCTCTTATTTAGTTGGAAATATCGTAGGATTTACGCCGTGTTTCTTTTTTTACAAAAAATATTTTGTTTAAAATGCCTATCCCTTTTCACTGTTTCTCGTACATTATGCCGAATTTTCCGGAATTTGAAAGTTTTTTCCCATTCTTTTCCCATTTTTCTCACTTTTGCACAAAGATTTTTCCCGCCTTTTGGTCAAAAAAACCATTCTCCTTTCTGTCGTTCCCCATCTCTCTTTTCCCCATGAAAAAAAGAGCTTATCCCTTGCGGGATAAGCTCTTTCGATACGAAGAAATTATTCGTTGATCTCGATAACAACACCCAAAGCCGACGGTACGGCCGCCTTCACGAATAGCGAAGCGGAGACCGCTTCGATGGCATAGGCTCGATCCCGGCACTCCGACTTTTATAAAAAAAGAGCTTATCCCTTGCGGGATAAGCTCTTTCGATACGAAGAAATTATTC
>CALCUE010000048.1 GCA_937906945.1 uncultured Clostridia bacterium
CTCGGAGAGCGTCGCGTGCCTGCGCGGAGACTTCCTTTACTCGATGTACATGCCCGTCAGGATAAAGGACGGCGTGCTCTGCACCGCGGTGCGCTGGTTTGCGGAGAACGTTTTCGGCTTGCACGTCACGCAGTGCGACGGCGCGTTCTACGCCTCCGGACACCACGGTGAGATGACGAAGGACATGGCGTTTCTCATAAGCGGCATTCTCGCATAGCCGCGGACAACGGTCCCGGACGGGATGATCGGAGTGAAAAACGATGGAAGACAGATTTGAATTTGTTGAAAAGAAAGGTTTCATGGAAGGATTCCGCGTCATTGTCGACAAGGAGACGGGCGTCCAGTATCTGCTGGCTCACTGGACCAACGTGGGCGGCCTCACCGTGCTGGTCGACAAGGACGGAAAGCCCATGCTTGATCCGAGATATGCGAAGTAGCAGGTCCTTTTTTCTCTGAAAAAAAGCCCGCCGGAAGGAGATCATATCCTTCCGGCGGGTCTTCTTTATGCTTTATTTCAGGCCGCGGCGCTTGATGTCCTGTTTCAGAAGGAACTCGCAGAGCTCGCCGGGACCCTTTTCCTCGGTATACGCGGTGTCGCCGAATATCATGCGGCAGGGGGTCTCGTCGGTGTACGGCTTCCAGATCGGCATATCCTCGCCGTCGGCGTCCTTTCCGTTCGGGTCTCCGCACTTTACGAAGTTCGCCCAGTAGTTGCACATCAGACGGGCGAGGTCGTAGTGCTTGCCCTTGAACGGACGCCAGCACTTGGCGAGGCTCTCGAAGTAGAACCACAGGTCGCTGGAATGGAACGTGCCGGGATTGTCCCAGCCGGGGATCTCGGGATTGAACACCGCGTAATACACGGGCTCGGTGATGCCGAGCTCGGCGTTGCGGGCGGCGAGAGTGCGGGTCGCGACCTCGATGTTGCTCGTCGTGCTGCGCTCCATGGCGGTCTTGAGATCGTCGCCGCAGTAGGCGATGAACTCCTCGGCGTGCGCGCCGAACGCCTCGCGTATCTTCGCGCGGAACTCCTCGATGTTCTCGGCCTTGACGGGATTGCGGAACTCGTCGGCGGTGCGGGTTATCATGAGAGGCATGCGCCAGCGCTCGCCCTTGAGCATCTTCTTGGTCGCGTAGGAGGTCTGGAACATGCCGTCGGGCGTGGTGGCGAAGAAGGCGTGGAACTCGGCGACCTTGTCGCGCAGATAGAAGGCGTCGAGCGCGCGGGCCTCCTCAAGGGTCTTGATGCCGAGGAAGTCGAAGAAGCGTACGCCGCGCTGCATGCCCTGCTCGAAGGTCGTGCCGAAGGGGCCGCCGGAGAAGGCGGTCGTGCTCATGCCGATGAGAGCGGTAAATGCCATAAGGACTGCAAGCAGCCCGGACATTCCGCGCTTGAGAATTTTCTTTTTCATTCTTTTGTCCTCCTTTAGACATGAAAAAAGCACCGTATTTCTACGATGCTCATTTCGGAATATTGAATTGATGATTATGCGTATCCCACATAGATGAGATAACTGTTTGTCCCGATGCATTCATACCAGATCCAGACATCGGTTATATCCTCGTCTTTCGCATATCTGCTCATGCGGGAATTGATGTCTCTTTCAAGATAAATGCAATCGGGGTTGGCGGTAATCGGATTGTCCCAGCAATCGACTGCGGAACTCTCCAATGTCAGTCCCTTGCTGACCGCAACGCCTTGCGCGTAAGAAATCCAGTAGTTTATATCAAAGGACGGTTCCGGCTCTGGTTCAGTCTCAACCGGTGGGGCCGGTGGTTCCGGTTCCCTCTGAGCTTCTGTCGCCTTTGTCGCTTCAGCTTCCTTTGGCTTCTCTGTAACGGTAGCAGTTTCAGGAGCTTTCGTTTCTGTTGGTTTGGGAGAAGGCTTTACCGGCTCAAAAGAAGAAGTAGTCACGCTATCACCTGTGGCTCTTGTTTCTTCCTTTGGGGTGGTCTGCTTTATTTCTTCCTTCGGCTGCGGAGTGCTTTCCGTTTCTTTAACATCAGGCACCATTGTCTCAGAAGCGATACCGGATTCTTCGGGGGTATCTATATCAACGCTTGATTGGGGTGCATCCGTCTCTTGGGAGATCTCTTCACTATCTGTTATTGATAGTGATTCGCTCCGGGAAGGTTCGGTTGATATATCCGAGACCTGCGGGACTTCCGAGCAGCCGCATAAGCAAAGAACCAGGGCAACCGTAATTATCATAAGTGTTTTTCTCATAGGATCAACCTCCTTTGGTTTTCCACTTATATTGTACGGACGCTCTATCTTTCTTTCAAATGTGCCGCCTATATCTTCTCCTTTTGAGATGGTATGCTGGTCTTGAAGATGGGGGGAGTGTGAGGGGGGAAGAAACATTCTCCGCCCGTAAAAGGGTACACTACTCCCTTGGCGTAAGGATTATCTTGCGTCACGATCTTTCTGCCGTTCCTGATGCCGATGATAATACTCAAGCGCTTTCATAATATATTCACCGGTTTTGTCATAAGGAACACTGGCAGGAATGAACTTCCTCGCATCTTCGTATTTGATGTTGATTTTCTCTTTCTGATTCGGCTTTTCCTCGCTCATGATCGACTCGATCACTTCATGAGAAAGCTTTCCTTCATTGGAGAATTTCTTCATCTTGATTGCCTGGGCAAGAGACGGTGTAGCATCCGTGTAGGAGATTTCTTCGAGCAGTGCAGCCTGTTCCTCTTTTTTGAGGTAGGACAGTTCAACTGCCGGTCTGAACGCGATACGACTCTCATCAACAAGCTGGAGCAATTCGGGAATAAGCTCAGTAAGACGGATATAGCGGTGTACTTGGTTTCTACTATCTCCAACTTCCTCGCCTAATACATCAAGAGATTGCTTGCCTCGTAAATCAATCCCCACTGGGGATGAATTATCTTGAGACGGTCTACCTGCTTGTCTCTTCATAGCTTCAAGACGCATCTTGTACGAAAATGCTTTTTCACTCGGAAGGATTGTGGAACGCTGCAAGTTGGATTCAACCATTAAGATAATCGCTTCATCACGGGTCATTTCCCGGACTTCGGCTTTAACGGTATCAAGTCCCGCAAGCTCACAAGCCTTCTTTCTGCGATGTCCGGATACGATTTCGTACCGTCCATCTTCCTTCGGGCGAAGTGTGACAGGCGTGATAATCCCGCGCTCTTTAATGCTCTGAACAAGCTGATCCATATCCTCATCAACTTTCACCTTGAAGGGATGGTCGGGGAAATCATCAATTTCCGAAATGGGTATATCATAGATTCGCGGGAGCCTGTTTTCCTTACGCTCCGCATCATTCATAAAGAGCTCATCGTACCCGGTCAGGCCCAGATCGATTTTTTGCACGTTCTTCAACTTCTGTCACCTCCTTCGTGAGTGCCTCATACGCTGCCGCGACTTTGCCGTTCTTGTCATGAGAGAAAATGCTTTCTCCGGAAAGACTGCACTCCGCAGCTCTTACCGAAAACGGAATCTCGGAATGGAACACGCGGATGTTTTCTCCCACAGATGAACGCAGCGATGAGATAATCGCCTTTGCATTATTCGTGCGGTTATCTACCATCGTCAGCAAAATACCGTCAATCTTTAATCTCGGATTGATCTGCCGCTTGATCTTAGAAATTGAGCGCAGGAGCAAGTTAAGACCTTTGGTTGACAGGAAATTCGGCTGAGACGGAATAATCACACTGTCTGCCGCAACGAGCGCATTGACCGTCATCATTCCCAGAGAAGGCATACAGTCAATAAGGATATAGTCGTAATTCTTCTTCATACCCTCGATAGCATTTTTCAAAACATACTCGCGGCTCATAACATTGAAAAGTCCTGTTTCCATACCGGACAACTCAATATTAGAAGGAAGCAAGTCAACACCTTCCGGATGCGAAATAATGGCATTACCGGGCGGCTGTTCATCATCAATGACCGACTGCATTAGGGAAGAAAGCGACACGTCCAACTCATCGGGGTTCTTTACTCCGAGACTTACCGTTAAGCTGCCCTGCGGGTCAGCGTCAACAAGCAAAACCTTATTGCCGGAGCTTGCAAGTCCCACGCCGAGATTGACTGCGGTAGTTGTTTTACCTACGCCGCCTTTCTGATTCGTGATGGCGATCACTTTACAGTTTTCCATGTGGTATCCTCCTTTCGTAGTAATATATAGCAGTCTGTTTCCAGACGGCTATGTAACCGTGCGTTATTTGTCCTCGACACCCCACGCACCGGGAATACATCAGACGCTTGTTTGCGAAACAAGTCCATGGGAATCTCACCCGCGCCGGGTTCTCCGCCGCCTCCGTAGAGAAGTATCATTAACCCCTGTGCTTGTCATCGCCACCACCGAAAGCAATTCGGCTTCAACTACATGAGTTTTATCGCTCGCCTTAAAAAAGGGTCATGGCGCACTTGTAGGCTCGGCTTGAGGTTTCCCTCAGCACAAGGAACGTACCTGATGAATGTATATTCAATTGTCAAAGAGCATCGCGGGGTTTTGCCCCACAATCCCTTACAGCAACTTTTGAGGCCGAAAAACGACACACTTTTTGAAACTTTTTCAAAAAATTTTTTTGGGCTCATGTAAAACCTCCAGAAAGCAAAAAATCCCGCCGTGAAATTCACAGCGGGAAATATCCTTATATATGTTTATGTATCTTCACAGACAAAATGGTCAGTTGGTCAAAACGCAGAAAACAAAAAAAGACCCACTACCTTTCGATAGTGAGTCTTGTGGGAAACTATAAGCTATTATGTGATTTTAAGTGATTGTACGGGAAATCACACATTGATTTGCTCCAAATTGGAGAACGGTTGGTGATTTTTGGTGACTAAAACGGAGATTTTAGCCTTTTTTCACCCAAAATCAATAGAGCTTTGCGCCCGCCGGAATGTGGTTATCGACCATCAAAAGATGGAGCTCTTCTTCTTCGCCGCGCTTGTTAATTGCGGAGAGAAGCATACCACAGGAGTCGATACCCATCATCGGTCTCGGAGGCAAATTCGTGATTGCAATCAAGGTCTTGCCAACGAGTTCTTCGGGTTCATAAAATGCGTGAATACCGCTTAAAATCGTTCTATTTACGCCTGTTCCGTCATCAAGAGTGAACTTTAAGAGCTTCTTGGATTTCGGTACTGCTTCACATTCAAGAACCTTTACAGCGCGGAAATCGGACTTAGAAAATGTCTCGAAATCAACGAATTCTTCAAAGAGAGGTTCGATAACTACGTTGGAAAAATCGATCTTTTCGGGGGCAACCGGAGCAGCTTCGGCAGGGGCCTCAGCGACCTTCTCAACCTTCTTATCGTTGTCCAAAGGTTTCATTGTGGGGAAGAGAAGTACGTCACGAATGGAAGCGGAATCGGTAAGAAGCATGACCAGACGGTCCACACCAAAACCAAGACCACCCGTCGGAGGCATACCATATTCCAAAGCGGTGATGAAATCGTAATCCACCTTCGCTTTGCAGTTCGGCTCCAGTTTGATACGCTCCGCGACCTGGCGCTCCATACGGCCTTTCTGGTCGATGGGGTCATTGAGCTCAGAGAAAGCGTTGCCGAACTCGGTGGCGTTGATAAAATACTCAAAACGCTCGGTAAAAGCGGGATCATCCGGTTTGCGTTTGGCAAGAGGGCTGATCTCAACGGGGTAATCATAGATGAAAGTCGGCTGAATCAGTTTTTCCTCAACGAAAGCGTCGAAGAATTCAGCAAGGATGGCGCCTTTGGTCGGAACCTCGGGCAGTTCGACGTTATGCTCTTTGGCGGAGGCAATGGCGTCCTCGTCCGTTTTCCAATCATTAAAATCGACGCCGGAATATTTTTTGACGGCTTCGATCATGGTAAGACGCTCCCAATGGCCGAGGTCGATCATATTGCCTTGATAAGGAACGACAAGAGTGCCGCAGACCTTTTGGGCGACGTCTTTCATCATATCTTCTACGATGTCCATCATGCCGCCGAGGTTGGTGAAGGCCTGGTAGAGCTCAATGGAGGTAAATTCCGGGTTATGTTTGGGGTCCATGCCCTCGTTCCGGAAGATACGGCCCACTTCATAGACACGGTCCATGCCGCCGACGAGCAACCGTTTAAGGTAGAGCTCAGTTTCAATACGGAGCACCATGTCCATGTCGAGCGTATTATGATGGGTATAGAAAGGACGGGCGGAAGCGCCGATTTCAAAAGGAGTGAGGATCGGGGTATCCACTTCCAGGAAGCCGCGTCCATCGAGGAAAGAACGAAGTTCCCGGAGGATCAGGCTGCGCTTGACAAAGGTGTCCTTAACTTCGGGGTTCATGATAAGGTCCACGTACCGTTGACGATAGCGAAGCTCGGTGTCTTTAAGACCGTGGAATTTTTCCGGAAGAGGAAGGAGAGATTTGGCAAGAAGAACAATGGAAGTCGCCTTGACGGAAATTTCACCCATGTGAGTACGGAATACAATTCCCTTAACGCCGATGATATCGCCGATATCCCATTTTTTGAAATCCGCGTAGGCGTCATCGCCGACCATATCTTTTCGTACATAGAGCTGAATGCGGCCCTCTTTATCTTGAAGGTCAGCGAAAGAGGCTTTGCCCATGCCGCGTTTGCTCATAATCCGTCCGGCCATGGAAACGGTGAAAGTACTTTCCTCGCCTTCGGCGGGATCGACAAAATTGTCTTTGATCGTCTGCGAGTAGGCGTCAACGTCATATTTGGTGATAACGAAAGGGTCTTTTCCTGCGTCACGAAGATCGCTCAGTTTATCACGGCGAATTTGAAGAAGCTCGGAAAGCTGTTCCGCGCTGAGTTCCTGTTCCTGCATATTTTCTTCCATAGTATCCATCCTTTCAAAAGGGAAATTTAACATATATTCTATAATAACATAATAGATGACAAATAACAAGTGCGGATAAAGAAAAAAGCCGTTTTCCCGAAAGAAAACGGCTTCAAATTTTTTCGTTCAGCGGGTGATGGAAAGAATTTTAAACTTGGCGATGTCACCACCGGGAAGCTGCGCTTCCGCGATTTCTCCGACCTTTTTACCAAGGAGGGCTTTTCCGATGGGGGATTCATCGGAAATTTTGTTTTCATCCGGGTTCGCCTCGGTGGAACCGACGACGTTGAACTCAACTTCTTCTTCAAAATCCTCGTCGAAGACTTTTACGATGGAACCGAGGGTGACCGCGTCGGTACCAAGTTCCTCTTCATCGAGGATCACGGCGTTTTTGAGCATCACTTCCAGATCGGCGATCCGGGCTTCCACAATGGCCTGCTCGTTTTTGGCTTCATCGTATTCGCTGTTTTCGGAAAGGTCACCATAGGAACGGGCAACACGGATTTTATCGGAAACTTCTTTACGGCGGACAGTTTTCAGCTGGACCAGTTCATCTTCCAGAGCTTTCAGGCCGCTTTCGGTGACAACGATTTTTTTATTCATAGCAAAGATTCTCCTTAGGTCAGATCAGAATATATAAGATTATATCGGGGAAAAACGGGAATGTCAAGCGAAAAAAGAAGATTATTCGTTATTTTCCGGATTCTCCGCGTTTTCAGCCGGTTCTTCGTTTTCCACAACCACGGAAGAAGAGGCAACCTCGATCGCTTTGGCTAACTGCGTGTCAACACCGGCATCCAAAAGGGAAATATCGGAGAAATCCGGGGTGTAGTTCAGAGAGCTGGCATGGTCGGGAGTTAGTCCTTTTCCTTCCCAAAAATCGTGGCTGTTGGGAAGGAAATACCGGCCTATGGTGAGCTGAATGGCTGAGCCGTCATCCAGCTTAAAGATTTTTTGCAGGGAGCCGACGCCGGCGGTCTGCGTACCGACCAGTTTGGCTTTTCCGTAGTCTTTTAACGAGGCGGCAAAAAATTCGGCGGCACCGGAGGTGGATTCGTTGACCAGAACGACCATGGGAAGAGACGTTTCCCGGGAGTTGGAGGAATAAAGCAGAGCGTCAGAACCGTCTTGATATTCCACATAGAGCAGATCGCCGGAGCCGATCAGTTTATCCAGAATCGTAGCGGCAGAGGAGGCGAGGCCCTCGCTTACAGAGCGGACGTCAAAAATGAGAGCGGTCGAACCGGAGGATACGGCGCTTTCCAAGGCACGGCTGAACTGGTCCGGAGTACTTTCAGCAAAACTTTCGATGCGGATATAGGCGTAATCGCCGAATTTTGTGGTAGAAATGGTGGAAGCTGTTAAAACACGGCGGGTGATCTCCATTTCGGTGTCTTCGCTGTCGCGACGCACCGTCAGAGTCACTTTGGTGCCGGCTTCACCGATCAAAAGAGCCTGTGCCTCGGTATAAGTATCAATGGAGAGTTTGATGTCATCCACCTTGGTGATCAGATCGCCGGGCAGAATGCCGGCGGAAGCGGCGGTAGAGCCTTCCAGCACCTTGCCGACGAGCATATAGCCATCGGAGTCCATGGTGGTATTTAGACCAACGCCGGCGACCGTCTCACCGGAAGCGGAAATATAGGCGGCATAGTCGTCAGCGTTCATATAAAACGCGTACGGATCGTCAATGCCATCCAGATAGCCTTTGGCGACGCTGTCCATCAGACGGTTTTCGTCGATGTTCTTTTGCTGATTCTGGCGGACGTAGTTGTCAATTTCGGTGAATTTGGCGAACATATTCTCACGTTCGGTGATACTGCTGACTTTTTCATTAAAATTGCGAAGGGCGAACACCATCGTTAAGGAAAAGGTGATCGCTATGGCGATAATAAGGATAGTCAGAGAAGTACCCAGGGATATTTTTTTACCCATGTTGTTCTCCTTATTGTGGTTTCAAAATCAGGTGATATAGGGGAGAGAATCGACGGCAGAGCCGCCTTTACGGACTTCAAAATGGAGATGAGCACCGGTGCTCCAACCGGTGTTGCCGACGTTGCCGATCTGTTGCCCCATGGCGACGATGTCGCCGACATTGACGGTGATATTGCTTAAATGGGCGTAGAGCGTCGTGATATCACCACCGTGGTCAATAATGACGTAGGTACCGTATCCGTAAGCTTTGCCGTTATAAGGACAAACCTTGGTGAAAACAACAGTACCAGTATTGGCGGCGACCACTTTGGCGCCGTGGATTCCGCCGCCGGTGATATCGTTTCCGGTATGGAAGTCGGTGTGATTAAACCGCCAACCATAATAGCAGGATATGGTGGAATAGCCGGGTACCGGCCACATCATTTCACCGCCGACGTAGTCCTCAGACGAAGTTTTGATGCTTTTATAAACGTCAGCGATTTCGGCCTGGACCGCAGCCAACAGCTTTTTGGTTTCCTCCAAATCTTCTGCGGCTTCCGCTTCCATAGCGGAATAATCCTGATAAGATTCCTGCGCTTTTTTCTTTTGTTCTTCCAGTTCCGCTTTTTTGGCGTCCAGTTCGGCTTTTTCGGCCTCCAGGACGGCTTTTTCCGCTTCAAGGGCTGCCTTTTCTTCTTCAAGAGCGGCCAACTCGTCCTGCAGTTCATGGACCAGTTCCGTGTCATGCTCGCTGATGCGTTTCAAAAACTCATCCCGGGTAAGAAACTCGGAGATACTGGTGGAGCTGAGGAGCATGGCGACGGAATTGGCTTTGTCTGAATAACCGCCGGTCATGTAAAGGGCTCGAACTCTCTCTCGAAAAAGCTGCATACTATATTCAATATCGCTTTCCTTGGCGTTGATATCGGCGATTTTGTTATTGATATAGTTGGTTGTCACCGCGATTTCTTCTTCATGCAGCGCAATTTCGTCCTGGGTGATGCTCATCTGTTCGTCAATGTGCTGAAGTTCAGCTTTGACACCTTTTTTATTTTTGCTGGCTTCCGCCAGTTTTCCTTCAAGGTCTTTTCTCCGCTTTTCAATATCAGCGGACTGGGACTGAAGATTTTCTAACTGCTCCTTGTAATCAGCTTCCGAAGCGTCAGCCAGAGACTCACTATTTTCCGTGGCATCCTCTTCGTCAACCCCTTCCAGAGCGACCGCCAACATCGGCAGGGAAGTGACCATCAGAAGAAGAGCGAGAAAACAGCAAAAAACAGCCAGAAGGGAACGCCGGATCATTTTATGACACATAATTACCTCCTAAATTTAAGATAATTATTAAAAATCACACCTTAAGATGTTTACCGATGAAGGCGACACAACCGAAAATACCGATAAACGCGCCGCCGCCGATAAAACCGATCAAAAGCTCGGTGGAAATAGTGGAGAAGGGGACGATCTCCGAAATCAGATGGGAAAGCCAGGTGGTGTCCTGGGAGGCAAACCAACGGGTCAGATAATCATAGGCGAAATAAATTAACCCATAGGAGAGAGCACCGGACAGGATTCCGAGAGTCATGCCTTCCACAATAAACGGAAGACGGATAAAACCGTTGGTAGCGCCGACGTATTTCATGATGTTGACTTCCCGACGACGGCTGAACACGGTGATTTTAATGGTGTTTCCGACGATCATCAGGGAAACCAGAATCAGAAGGCCGATGATGACGATTCCGCCGATATAAACCATTTTCTTGATACCTGTGATGACGTTGGCCACTTCGGTCAAAGCGGAAACGGAATAGACCCCTTCGATCTGCTCAATACGGGAAACGGTTTCTTCCAACCGGGAAACGTCGCTGAAAGTGACACGGAACGAATCGGGCAGGTTGTTTTTCTCGTTATTTTCACCGGAATAGGCTTTGAAGAGAATGTCACCGTTGTCACCCATGGATTCCATCATGGATTTAAGAGCGTCCTCCTTGCGGATGTACTCGATGGAGGAAATTTTTCCAGTATCTTTAAGGGATTGCTCGATATTGGCCCGTTGTTCCTCGGTGGTATCATCGTTCAGATAAATGATGGCTTCGCTCTGATTTTCCAAAGCGCTGACAACGCTGGAAATATTGATGGAGAGAAGAGCGGCGACACCGATCAGAAGCATACAGGAGACAAGAACGCCAATGGAGGCCAGTGACATCAGCCGGTTGTTCCAGAGGTTGCGAAAACCCTGGCGGACAAGGTAGAAAAAGCTGTTCAGCATACGCCCACCTCCATTCCTTCCACATCACGGATGACTTCGCCTTTGTCGATGGTGATTACGCGGCGGTTGAATTTTTCAACAAGGTCATGTTCATGCGTGACCATAACAATAGTGACGCCGAGCTTGTTGATTTCATTCAGAAGGTCAACAATTTCATAAGAAAGTTCCGGGTCGATGTTTCCGGTAGGCTCGTCCGCGATGATCAAAGAGGGGGAATTGACCAAAGCACGGGCCAAAGCGACACGCTGCTGCTCGCCGCCGGAAAGCTCCTCCGGTTTGCAGTTGGCTTTGGAGGCCAGACCAACCAGCTGGAGCATATACGGAACTTTTCGCTTGATCTCCCGGGCGGAGACGTTGGTGACACGAAGGGCGAAAGCCACGTTGTCATAAGCGGTCATGTTGGGGATCAGGCGAAAGTCCTGAAAAACGACGCCGATGGAACGGCGGAATTTCGGGATTTTATAGCGCGGCATTTTTCCGAGGTTCCGTCCGTTGACTTTGATGACGCCGGAGGTGGCTGTCTCTTCCCGAAGCATCAGCTTGATAAGGGTACTTTTACCGGCACCGGAGGAACCGACGATGAAAACGAATTCACCGTCCGCGATTTTAAGGCTTACATCGTTGAGCGCCAACGTGCCGTTGGGATATTTTTTCGTTACGTTTTGAAATTCGATCAATTTGGGGCCTCACAGTAAATTAGTATTTAACCGGGTTGGCAGAAAGGTATTTTTTAACCATTAAAGCGACTTTGAAGACGATGGCATGGTCAAATTCACGAAGATCCAGGCCGGTGAGTTTCTTGATTTTTTCCAGACGATAGACCAACGTGTTTCTGTGAACAAAGAGCTTACGGCTCGTTTCCGAGACGTTCAGATTATTTTCAAAGAATTTCTGGATGGTGAACAAGGTCTCCTGATCCAGACTTTCAATGGAACCCTTTTTGAAAACCTCTTTAAGAAACATTTCGCAAAGGGTGGTCGGAAGCTGATAGATCAGCCGGGCGATACCGAGATTGTCATAGCTGACGATAGCTTTGTCCGTATCGAAAACCTTGCCGACTTCCAAAGCGACCTGAGCCTCCTTGAAGCTCTTGGCCAGATCCTTGATACCGGTAGCGGGCGTACCGATGCCGACGTTGACTCTGGTGAAAAATTCGGCGCTTAATGTATCAACAATGGAACGTCCGAGTTTTTCCAGATCGGAGCTTTCGATGCCGGGACGGATTTCCTTAACAAGAACGATATCCGATTCGCTGACGCTGAACACAAAATCTTTCATTTTGTCCGGGAAGAGGTTCTGAAGAACGTCAAAAACGGAAATATCGTTGACCGTAAGGACGCGGATGAAAAGAACGACACGGGAAACGTCCGTCGGGAAATGAAGCTCTCTGGCTTTGATGTAAATATCGCCGGGCAGAATGTTATCCAAAATAACATTTTTGATAAAATTGGCGCGGTTATATTTTTCATCGTAGTATTGCTTGATCCCACTTAAGGAAACGGCCATAAGGGAGCAGAACTGAGCCGCAAGTTCGTCTGTTCCGGCCACGAAAACGGCAAATTCCGGTTTGTCATCGGTACCAAAGGCTTTATAAGTAAATCCGTCACGGACGTGACAGCCTTCCAAAAGGCTGCTTTCCGCGTTCAGATATTCGTTCCTTTCACCAATGCGGGCCAAGTCGCTGCAGGCAACGACAGAATAGCTGGTGTCAACAATTCCGACGGTGCGCCCGATACTGTCATGCATCTGGTGGATAATCCCCTGAAATAATCTGTTGGACATGGTTACCCCTCTTTCACAAAACTCAAATAATTGTACAATTCTATTTTAAGGGATAACGCAACTTTTTTCAAGTCAATTTAGTAAAAATTCAATAAAAATTTGCAATTATTTTTATGCTTGTTTTCTAATAGAGCGGTGGTATTGCCTAAATTACGGATTTTGAATTTGTGCAAAACGCAGTTTTTCGCATAAAATAACGATT
Organism: uncultured Clostridia bacterium; assembly: GCA_937906945.1. Taxonomy (GTDB): domain Bacteria; phylum Bacillota; class Clostridia; order Oscillospirales; family Ruminococcaceae; genus UMGS1668. Next base: position 12,980 of record CALCUE010000048.1, read on the forward strand.
CTACGGAATAATCAAAGCCCGGCAATTTTTTTGTCGGGCTTTTGTGCAATTTTATATTTTTCGTTTTTCTTTTGAAGTCGGAGCAAAGGGACTCTTTTTCTCATCCAAAGAAAAAGTGGTTTCGGAAGGATCATCCGAGCCAAAGAGAAAACGATGGTGGAGCGTGTTTTCATGAAGGTAATCGGCGGATTCCCGGCCACGAATCGCGTCACTTGAAAAGAATGATTGTTTCATAAAAAAGACCTCAAAAATAGAATAGGGGAAACTTTCCCACCAACAGTATATGAAAAACAGGAAAAACCGTTTCGGAACCGTTTTCGACGGAAAAAGAACCATTGGGATGTCTATAATCAAAGCTAGGAGGTGGTCTTTTGACGGTCATCTACTTGGATATTCTTCTGACCATCAACCTCGCGGTGGATTATCTTCTGCTGTTTGCCGCCGCACGGCTTTCCGGCACAAGATTTCAAAGGCTTCACGGCCTTGCGGGAGCGACGGTCGGCGCTCTTTATTCTTTCAGTTTATTCCTTTCCTGGCCGACGGCGGTATTGATCATAACGAGGTTTTTCATTTCCTGTCTGATGCTTTTTCTGACATTTGGAAGAAGAAGCGTGGGAGAATTTCTTCGGCTGTTGGTCCTATTTTATATGGGGAGCTTTCTTTTCTCCGGTTTTCTTACGCTTCTCCATTCCATCATTCACGTGGACTCATTTCTGGCGGAAAATGGGGTGGTTTATTTTGAGTTTTCGGCGTTAGGAATCGTGGGTTCCTCGGTAGGAGCGTTTTTGGTAACAGAACTGTTGCGGCGACTTTTCCGACATGGGGAACCGGACGGAAATAGTATGATATGGGTCTTTTATCAAGGGAAAAAGACCGTGCTCAAAGGCTTTACGGATACAGGGAACAGTCTGACGGAACCGTTTTCCGGAGGGCCGGTCGCTGTTTGCCGAAAAGATTCCCTGAAAAAGATCCTTCCGGAGAACTTGTTGATGAGCACTGAAAATGCGGAGCTGAGCACGAGAATGAGAATAAAATTGGTTCCGTGCCAGACGGTATCGGGAAGCGTGCTCATCCCGGCTTTTCGACCGGAAAAAGTGATCCTGGAAAAGAAAGGAATACAATGGGAGGCGGATGATCTTTGGATCGGTCTCTCCGATTATGCCCCGGAGGGAGCCCTTTTAATGGGGAAAAATATTGTTTTCAGAAAAACAAATCAACTGATTTCGGAGGTGCTTGAATGAAAAAGAGGACAATTGGGCGGAGATTCAAAAAATGGGAAGAAAAATTACTAAGGCTTTTTTTCAGAAAAACCGTTTTTTACATAAACGGACCGGATACGCTTCCGGCTCCGCTTTCCAAAAAAGAGGAGGAAGACGTTTTCGACCGACTGGAAAAAGGGGAACCGGAGGCGAAAAATTGTCTGATTGAGCATAATCTTCGCCTGGTAGTTTATATTGCCCGAAAATTCGAGTCAACAGGGATCGGGATGGAGGATTTGACGTCCATTGGAACGATCGGGCTCATTAAAGCAGTCAACAGTTTTATTCCCAGCAAGGGAATTAAACTGGCGACCTATGCTTCCCGGTGTATCGAAAACGAAATTCTGATGTTTATTCGAAAGACGCAGCCGCAGAAAAACGAGGTTTCCATTGACGAGCCGCTGAACGTTGATTGGGACGGCAACGAACTTTTACTGTCCGATATTTTGGGAACGGACAGCGATTGCGTCAATCGGGATATGGAACGGGACGAGGAAAAAAACGTGCTTCATCAGGCAGTGGACCGGTTGGAAGAAAGAGAACATAAAATAATGGTGCTCCGTTTCGGCCTTGGCGGGGAAAAGGAGCACACACAAAAAGAAGTGGCGGATATGATCGGGATTAGTCAATCCTATATTTCTCGCTTGGAGAAAAAAATCATCGCGAAGCTCCGACGGGAACTGGAAAAAACGGCGATGTTTTGATCATGGGTTCAAAAGAAAGACGCCGAAGTTGAGGTAGCCGGCAAAAGTCACCCAAAGAAGGTAGGGGATCATCAGCCGACCGGCCACCCGACTTTTGCGAGAAAAAAGGTGAGCGGTGCCGGCAATCATCAGGAGTAGCGCAAGAAGCCAGAGAAAAGCAAAGAAAAACGCGCGGAAATCAAAAAAGATCAGTGTCCAGCAAAAATTGAAAACAAGCTGAAGACCATAGAGAAACAGCGCTTTGTCGAACTGATTTCCATTTTTACACCAATAGAAAGCCGCCGCGATCCCCATCAAAATGAACAGAACGCTCCAGATAATAGGAAAGACCCAGGCCGGAGGAGAGAGCGGGGGCTGTTTAACCGCGGAATAAAAGGGCATACTGTCTTTTGTAAGGAAGGCGGATAATCCACCGATCCCGAGTGCGATGCCGATAGAAAGTAGATACGGAAAATATTTTTTCATCATAAAAACGCACCTCCGCCTTCATTATACGGATTTTTTATCGGCTTTATACACAGAAGAGATCGGCGTCCGAAAGGAGTACTCCTATGAAAAAGAACCTCAAAAAAAAGATCCCGCCGCTTTATTCCACAAATCCGATCGCGTTAGGGGAGACGGTATCTCCACCGGCGGAAGCGGACGCGGTGGAAATGGCGAAAAAATGGGTGGATGAAAACAAACTCTGAAAAAAGCCCCGTATGTCGATACGGGGCTTTTTTGGAAAATATTTTTATAAATTTGAAAAAAGAACTATCAGTCTATGAAAATATGTGATATAATGGGGGACAAAGATTGGGGTATTTCGGAAGGAGTGGATAAATCCCATGGATGAAATTTGCAAAGAGATACGGAGAATGACCGTAGAATGTATCGGAAGCATCGGAAGCGGTCATATCGGTGGCTCCATGTCCATCGTAGAACTGCTGAAAGTGCTTTATTTTGATAAAATGAATATTGATCCGGCCAACCCTAAGATGGAAGGACGGGATCGCCTTGTCGTTTCCAAAGGCCATGCCGGTCCGGCGGTTTACGCCACCCTGGCTCTGAAAGGATTTTTCCCGAAAGATTGGCTTTATACGCTGAACACGTTGGGAACGAACCTTCCGAGCCATGTGGATATGAACAAAACGCCCGGTGTCGATATGACTGCCGGCTCTTTGGGACAGGGCTTTTCCTGCGCCGTCGGTGTGGCGATCGGTTCCAAACTGAAAAAAGATAACGCCACCATTTACGCCATCGTCGGCGACGGTGAAAGCCAGGAAGGCCAGATCTGGGAAGCGGCCATGCTGGCCGCCAGCAAGAAGCTGGACAATATGATCGCTTTTACTGATAAGAACAATATGCAGCTGGACGGCATGACCGATGACGTCAACTCCCTTGGCAATTTGAAGGCAAAGTGGAAAGCCTTTGGTTGGTACACGCAGGAGATCGACGGTCATGACTGCGACGCGATTTCTGCCGCCATTGACAGGGCCAAGGCCAAAAAAGGTCAGCCTTCCATGATCATTCTTGATACCATTAAAGGTAAGGGAATCAGCTTCGCGGAAGCTGCCGGATACAAATGCCACAGCATGAGCATGGGCAAAGAAAACGTTGAGACCGCTTTGGCGGAATTGCAGTAAGGAGGCGACGTTGTTATGATGATGAGAGAAGCTTTCGGTAACGGGATCGCCGAAATGATGAAAAACGATGAGCGGATCTGCGTGCTCGACGCGGACCTTGCCAACTGCAACGGCACCGCCAAACTCCACACTCTTTTCCCGGACAGAGCTTTTGAGGTCGGCATCGCTGAACAGAACATGGCTTCCGTGGCCGCTGGTCTTTCTTCCTACGGATTTATTCCGTTTATCAGCTCCTTCACTCCTTTCGCTACCAGAAGAATTTGTGACCAGATCGCCATTTCCATCGCTTACGCCAAACAGAACGTCAAAATCGTCGGCAGTGACCCCGGTATTTCCGCGCAGCTGAACGGCGGCACCCATATGAGCGTGGAAGATGTATCCGTCCTTCGTGCCATTCCGACCATGGTCATTTTCGAGCCGGTGGACGAGGTCCAGATGGCTAAAGCCCTTCCGCAGATCGTTGAGCATTATGGCCCGGTTTATATTCGTATGTTCCGGAAAGAATGCCCGAAAGTTTTTGACGATGATTATGCGTTTGACCTTTTCAAAGCGGACAAGCTGAGAGAGGGAACGGACGTGACCATTTTTGCCAGCGGCATCATGGTGAAAGAATCCCTCGATGCCGCCGAGGAACTGGCCAAGAAGGGAATCAAGGCCGAAATCGTCAACGTACATACCATCAAACCGTTGGATGAAGAGACCATTGTCGCTTCCCTCCAAAAGACCAAATGTGCCGTAGTGGCCGAAAACCATAACGTTATCGGCGGACTTTTCTCCGCGGTTACGGAACTGGCTGCCCAAAAATGTCCGGCACCGATTCTTCCGATCGGTATCCCGGACGTCTTCGGCGAAGTCGGTAAGCTTCAGCCTCTGGCCGAAAAATTCCACATGACCAAAGAGGATATCATCATGGCCGCGGAAAAAGCCGTTTCCATGAAATAAGGAGGACAAAGACTTGGCTAAAAAAGCGAAAAAACCGATTTTTGATAAACGGGCTCCCGGCGCGAAACCGATTGTTTATGGCGCCATTTTGGTGATTATCGGCGCTGTCGTCAACGCCTATATGTCGTGGACACTTTCGATCGGCGTATCCATGGGAGCGGCGACCGCTTCGGACGTGTTGGGCACCCTCATTTCCCTTTGCCTGCAGGTGGCTCTTTCCATGTTGGTCGCCATTGACGGCATCAACAACCGCAACCGTCCCAGCAAAGGGCGGAGCGTTATGATCAACGCCATCTGCGTTATCGCTATTTCCGCATTCCTTCTGCTTCAGAACGCCAGTTATTCCACAAGCATCATCATCGCCGGTGTTTCCATTGCCGGTGGTGTGATTATGGCCATTGGAGGATTTAAGAATCGTCGGGTTCTCGGAAAAGGAAAATAAAAAAGAAAAAAGCAAAATAAAAGGACCGGATGACCGGTCCTTTTATTTTGCTTTTTTCGAGGAAGCTGTCAGATGATAGCTGTCCGAAATGAGAGATTCGATTTCCTCTTCTTTCATTTTTCCGTCTAAAATAATGCCGATCCAATGCTCTTTATTCATGTGATAGGCGGGAACGACGGAAGGAAAGACTTTACGCCAGAACTCCCCTGTGGAGGGTTCCGCCTTTACATTGATCCAAAGCTGTCCGCTATGCTCAAAAATAAGGGCAAAGGCCTTTTGGTTGGAGGAATGTCGCATGACGGTCCAATTGGGGTCATGAAAAGGATAATCCTCATAGGCGTCGGGAAAAGTTAAGCAAAAAGCGACAGCTTCCTTTCGTGTGGTCATCATCCTTCCTCCTTTGGCTTTTTCTACACTATAAAAAATCTCCCGTTTTTTGTCAAGAGAAGAAAGGGATTTGGTTGCAAAGGAAAACAAATTGCGATATAATAATGTCATATTTATGATGGAAAATATGAAGGATTTTCTGTGACGAAAGAGATTGGGTGCTATGAGTTTATTTGATGAGGCTTTGGAATACGCCATTATAAAACACAGCGGGCAGCGTCGGCGCATGGTCAACGTGCCGTATATTCTGCATCCTATGGAAGTGGCTACGATTATCGGGACCATGACCGACGATGAGGAAGTTCTGGCGGCCGGCGTTTTGCATGATACCGTTGAGGACGCCGACGCCACGTTGGAGGACATTCGGGAAAAATTCGGGAAGCGTGTTTCGCTTTTGGTCATGACGGAAACGGAAGACAAAAGAGAAGGACAGGCACCGGAAAAGACCTGGGCAATCCGAAAAGAGGAGTCCCTTCTGATTCTTCAAAACACCAAAGATATCGGGGTAAAAATGCTTTGGCTTGGCGATAAGCTCTCCAATATGCGCTCATTTTATCGGGAATATCAACGTTTGGGCGATTCTCTCTGGCAGAATTTCCACCAGAAAGATCCCAAAAAACAGGCCAGACATTACCGCATGATCGCCGATTATCTTTCGGATCTGAAAGAGTATGATGCCTATCAGGAATATGTGCGTTTGACAAATATTGTCTTTCAAAATATCAAAGAGGAGGAATTGTGATGGATTTCAAAATTGAGGAAAAAGTTCTGACGATTTATCTGAGCGGACGGGTAGATACCTCCAACGCGGAAGAAAGAGAAAAAGAAATTCAGGCGATCTGCAAGGAAAACGAGTATCAGTCGATCATTCTGGACGCGGACGCTTTGGAGTATATCTCCAGTGCCGGTCTTCGGGTCGTTCTTCGTCTTCGCAAAGCGGAACCGTCGCTCCGCATCATCAATGCCTCCACGGATGTTTACGATATTTTTGAAATGACCGGTTTTACGGAGATGATCCCGGTGGAAAAGGGATTCCGCCATCTTTCAGTGGACGGCTGTAAGGTCATCGGTGCCGGTGCCAAAGGAACGGTTTACCGCTATGACGCGGAAACGATCATCAAAGTCTATAAAAATCCGGATAGCCTTCCGGATATCAAAAATGAGCGGGAATTGGCGAGAAAAGCGTTCATCCTCGGTATTCCGACGGCCATTTCTTACGATATTGTTCGTGTCGGCAATAGCTACGGTTCCGTTTTTGAGCTCTTGAACGCCAGCTCGTTCTCCCAGATGATCGCGTCGGATCCGGATGATTTGGAAAAATACGTCAAAATCTACGCGGATCTTCTTCGACAGATCCATGAGACCATCGTCAAGCCCACCGATATGCCGGATATCAAACTCAAAATCGCTCAGTGGCTGAAAGACGACAAGGCAATCCTTTCGGAAGAATCCTACGCGAAGCTGGAAAAAATGATCGGGGATGTTCCGGATACACTCAATATGCTCCATTGCGATTACCACACTAACAATATTATGATGCAGAACGGTGAGACACTTCTCATTGATATGGATACGCTTTCTCATGGCCATCCGATCTTTGAACTGGCCAACACCTATATTACTTACGTCGGATTTGGAATCTGTGACCCGACTATTGTGGAAAAATTCATCGGGCTTCCTTATGACACTGCCAAAAAAATCTGGGAGCTTTTCCTTCCGCTGTATCTCAGAACCGATGATGAGGAAAAAATCGCGGATGTGGAACGGAAAGCGAAGCTTCTCAGCGACGTGCGCCTGATGCGTCATGTGGCTCGTCGTGGCGGCATGGATACCGAAGAGGGAAGAAAGACCATCGCGCTTTGCAAAGAAAGCATTGAAAAACTGCTGGAGCAGGTTGATACGCTGGATTTTTAAGAGAGAAAATAGTCGAATAGGCAAAGAAAGGAAGTATTCACAATGTCAGTTCCTACGCCTCATATTGCCGCACAGGTCGGCGATTTCGCGAAGACCGTGCTGATGCCCGGTGATCCGCTGCGTTCCAAGTTTATCGCGGAAAATTATTTAGAGTCTCCCGTCCTTGTCAATAACGTTCGTGGTGTACAGGGATATACGGGGTTGTATAAAGGGAAACGGGTATCGGTCATGGCCTCGGGAATGGGACAGCCGGCCATTGGTATCTATTCTTATGAACTTTACAATTTTTATGATGTGTCGAGCATCATCCGGATCGGTTCCTGCGGGTCGTTTCATCCCGATCTTCATGTGAGGGACCTTTTGATTGCGGAAGGCGCCTGCACGAACAGCGCCTATGCGGATCAGTATGGTCTGCGCGGCACGTTCGCTCCGATCGCTGATTTTGAGCTTCTTCGCGCGGCGGCGGATTCCTGTGAAGAGAAGGGAATTCGCTATAAAGTCGGCAACGTCTTTTCTTCGGACGCTTATTATAACGATTCGGGAATTGAAATGGAATTCGCGAAAATGGGCGTGCTCGGCGTGGAAATGGAATCCGCGGCGCTTTATTGCAATGCCGCCCGTGCCGGTAAAAAAGCTCTTTGCATCTGCACAGTCAGTAATTCTTTCGTGTATCCGGATGAGGATACCTCCAGCGAGGAACGCCAGAATTCTTTTACGCAGATGATAGAGGTCGCTTTGGACATTGCGGAAGAATAAGGTGGAACAGATATGAAAAAAAGAGCGTTTATTATTGTTCTTGACAGTATGGGAATCGGTGAGATGCCCGACGCCGCACGGTTTGGGGACGAAGGCAGCAATACGTTGGGCGCGATCCGGAATTTACCGGAATTTGATTGCCCGAATCTCGAATCCCTGGGACTTTTCGATATAGAGGGAGTTGGTGGCGGCAAAGGGCATCATAGCGCGACGGTTGCCCGGATGAATGAGCAATCCCAGGGAAAGGATACGACGACCGGCCACTGGGAGATCGCGGGACTGATTTCCCATGAGCCTATGCCGACTTACCCCAACGGGTTTCCAAAAGAGATTATCAGCGAATTTGAACGCCAAACCGGAAGAAAAGTGCTTTGTAATAAACCGTATTCCGGTACGGACGTGATCCGGGACTATGGACGGGAAGCGGTGGAGACCGGGGCGTTGATCGTTTATACTTCCGCGGACAGCGTATTCCAAATCGCCGCTCACGAGGACGTTGTTCCGGTGGACGAACTGTACCGTTACTGCGAGATAGCAAGAAAAATCCTGGTAGGAAAGCACGGCGTCGGTCGGGTGATCGCCCGTCCTTTTGAGGGTGAGTGGCCATATAAGCGCACCCCCCGAAGACACGATTTTTCTCTTCTTCCTCCCAAGGACACCATGCTGGATCTGTTAGAAAAAGCGGGGAAAGAGGTCATTCCTGTTGGAAAAATCTACGATATTTTTGCCGGCAGGGGATTGACGGAGTGCAACCGCACGACCTGTAACCGGGAAGGAATGGAGATAGCGATCCAAATGCTGGATCGGGACTTTGACGGACTTTGTTTTGTCAATCTGGTGGATTTCGATATGGTCTATGGCCACCGCAACGATTCCCATGGCTACGCGAGGGCTATGACCGAATTTGACCGCCAACTTGGCGAATTCCTGCCGAAAATGCGGGATGATGATCTGCTCATCATTACCGCCGATCATGGATGCGACCCGGTGACACCTTCGACCGATCATTCCCGGGAATATACACCGATGCTCATGTACAGAAAAAGCGGAAACGCTATCAACTTGAGCACGAGAAATACCTTTGCTGATATTTCCGCGACGATTCTTGACTATTTTGAAATTTGTCAGGAGAAAACGGCGGGAAAATCCATGCTCATTCCAGATGACGCTGAATTGATGAGCATGGCGGTTGCTGCACGGGAGAAAGCCTATACACCCTATTCTCATTTTTGTGTGGGCGCGGCTCTTCTCACGAAAGGCGGGAAAGTCTATACCGGATGCAATATTGAAAACGCGGCGTATTCTCCATCCATTTGCGCCGAGAGAACGGCCATTTTCAAGGCGGTGAGTGAGGGAGACAGGGAATTTGTCAAACTCGCGATCGTTGGTGGCAGAGAAGGCGAACTTTCGGATTTCTGCGCGCCGTGCGGTGTTTGCCGACAGGTAATCACCGAATTCTGTCCGCCGGATTTCCCGATTCTGTTGGGAACACCGGGAAAATTCCGCGCCTATCGTCTGGATGAGCTTTTGCCCTATTCCTTTACAGAAAAAGACCTTTGATCGTGGAGAAAACCTTTCCGGAACGGCAGTACCTTTTGAGCGCTTTCCGGGACATATTTTTTGACAGTATATGGGCGCCATTGATTGAAATATCTTGACATTAAGCGTCATATGCGGTATAAATACTATGTATTCATTTGAAAAAATGAATAAAAAAGGGAAAAAACAAAAAGAAGGAGAATACCATGAAAAAAGTTGTATCATTACTCTTGTGCGTTGTTCTTGTTCTTTCCGTAATGACTGTTCTCAGTTCTTGCGGAGCAAAAAAGGCCTATGAAATTGCCGTAGTTACCGACGTTGGCCAATTGATGGACGGCGGCTTTAACCAGGGTACTTATGAAGGCGCAAAGAACTATGCGGAAAAGAACGGTAAGACCTATCAGTATTATCAGCCCGCCAATGGCGCTGACGCTACGGATAACGACCGTGTCGCCGCTATGCGTCAGGCTGTCAACAACGGTGCGGAAGTCATCGTTGCTCCTGGCTTCCTCCAGGCAACCGCTTTGGAGACTGTTGCGAAAGAGAGCCCCGAAGTTAAATTCGTCTTTGTCGATGGTTGGGCACTGGGCCTTGACAACGTTACTGCTGTTGTTTACAAAGAGGAAGAATCCGGTTATATGGCCGGTTATTCCGCTGTAAAAGATGGCTACACCAAACTTGGCGGTACTTTCGGTGGTGGCGGTACGAACCCTGCCTGCAACCGCTATGGCTTTGGTTATGTTCAGGGCGCTGCTGACGCGGCAAAAGAACTGAAGACCCCCATCGAAGTCAAATACAGCTACAAATACGGCGATACTTTCTCTGCCAGCACCGAGCTTCAGAGCCAGATCTCCGCTTGGTACAATGACGGTACCGAAATCGTCTTCTCCTGCGGCGGCTCCATGTTCCAGAGCGTAAAATCCGCGGCGGAAGAGACTACGAACGGCAAGATCATCGGTGTTGACGTTGACCAGGCTCCTCTCAGCGAAAGAGTCGTTACTTCCGCTGTTAAAGGCCTCAGCGTTTCCGTTGAGAAGATTCTCGGCGAACTCTATGCCGGTGAATGGGATGCCAAACTGGCCAACAACACCTCCAACCTTGGTGCTGCTGACGACGCCACTGGTATTCCTGCCAACTTCGACAGATTTACCACCTTCACTCAGGCCGATTATGATGCTCTCTTTGCCAAAGTTAAAAACGGCGAGATCACGATCATCAATGAAGTTCCTGAGGACTGCAATGACGCACAGTGGCTTGTTGACGCCATGGGCGGCAATGAATACGTAACCATCGTATTTGAGAAATAATCCTGTATAGGATGGGAATCCCGCTGCGTATTCTGCGCAGCGGGATTTTCACTTTAAGATTTGATATCTTTTCTTTTGGTAAGGACCGGAATTTCCGATCTTTACCAATGCGAAAGAGCAGAAACAAACAAGAAAGAAGGGAAAACCGTGGGGGAAACATCTACACGGGAAAGCGGAGCTCCGTATGTAATAGAAATGCGAAATATCACAAAAGAGTTCCCCGGTATTCGTGCGAACGACAATATTACCCTGCAACTGAAACGCGGTGAGATCCATGCCTTGCTTGGTGAAAACGGCGCGGGCAAATCGACACTGATGAGCATTTTGTTCGGACTGTATCAACCGGATCAGGGAGAAATTTATCGCAACGGGGAAAAGGTACAGATCAACGATCCGAATGACGCGACCGCTCTCGGTATCGGTATGGTGCACCAGCATTTCAAATTGGTTGAGTGCTTTTCTGCTTTGGATAACATCATTCTTGGTGCGGAGGATACTCGTTTCGGTTTTATTCAGAAAAAGACTGCCCGTGACAAAGTGATCAATCTTTCCGAAACCTATGGACTTCACATTGATCCGGACGCCCTGATCGAGGATATGACGGTTGGTATGCAGCAGCGTGTGGAAATTCTCAAGATGCTCTACCGTAACAATGAGGTTCTTATTTTCGATGAGCCGACGGCTGTTCTGACCCCGCAGGAAATCGACGAGCTGATGCACATCATGCGTGGTCTGGCAAAAGAGGGAAAATCCATTCTGTTCATCACCCATAAGCTGAACGAAATCATGGCGGTGGCGGATCGCTGCAGCGTTCTGCGCAAAGGAAAATACATTGGAACGGTTGATATCGCCGACACCAATAAGCAGGAACTTTCGGATATGATGGTTGGCCGTTCGGTTCAGCTTGTCGTGGATAAATGTGATGCCACGCCCGGTGACGTAGTCCTTTCCGTCCGTGATTTTACCATAAAAAGCAAAACACATAAAAAAGCCGCGGTGCGGAACGTTTCATTTGACGTCCACGCGGGAGAAATCGTTTGTATCGCCGGTATCGATGGCAACGGACAGACGGAACTGGTTTACGGCTTGACGGGTATGGAACCGGCAACTACGGGAAAAGTTTCGCTGAACGGAAACGATATTACAAAAGCTACGGTGCGGCAGAGAAGTGACGCCGGAATGGCTCATATTCCGGAGGATCGGCATAAACACGGACTGGTTCTTGATTATTCGTTGGAAGAAAACATGGTTTTGCAGCGGTATCTGGAGGATCAGTTCCAACAGCACGGTTTTATCCGCTTTGACGAAGTCCGTACATACGCGGAGTCCCTGATTGAAAAATTCGACGTTCGAAGCGGACAGGGTGCGGCTACGACGGTTCGTTCCATGTCCGGCGGCAACCAGCAAAAAGCCATTGTCGCGAGGGAGATGTCCCGTGAGCACGATTTGCTCGTCGCGGTTCAGCCGACTCGTGGACTGGACGTTGGCGCCATTGAGTTTATTCATAAAGAAATCGTTAAAGAGAGAGACGCCGGCAACGCGATTCTCCTTGTGTCTTTCGAGTTGGAGGAGGTTATGAACCTCTCCGATCGGATCCTTGTTATGTACGAGGGAGAGATCGTCGGCGAGTTTGACCCCAAAACCGTTGATATTCAGACGCTTGGTCTTTATATGGCCGGTACCTGCCGGGATAAAGTCGGAGAGGAGGACAGCGTAAATGAATAAGAAAAATACACAGCTTTCACAGCAGGCGAAGAAACCGTTTCAGAATTTTTGGCAGAAGGAAGCGACGCAGTCCATTCTTTCCTCGCTGCTTTGTATTCTGGCGGGAATTCTGATCGGCTTTGTCGTTATGCTGATCATCGCGTTGGCCAGCAACGGGAAAATTACCGTTTCCGACGCCTTCTCCGGACTTGCCACCCTTCTTTTTGGTCCGTTTTCCAGTGGCTCGGCAAGATCCATCGTGACCAATTTCGGCGATATGATTTTCTATGCGTCGCCGCTGATCATGACGGGCTTATCGGTGGCCATCGCGTTCAAAACCGGACTTTTTAACATCGGCGCCCCGGGACAGTTCCTGATGGGAACAGCGGGTTCATTGGCAGTGGCTCTCAGTCTTCGGACCGAGGGCGGTGTTTCCGGCCTTTTGGTTTGGTTCCTTGCCGTTCTGACCGGCGTTATGCTCGGTATGATCTGGGGAGCGATTCCCGGCCTTTTCAAAGCAATGTTAGGCGTCAATGAGGTTATTGTCTGTATCATGACGAACTGGATCGCCGCCAACCTTGTCAGTTATTTCTTCAGCATTATGCCGGATATGATCAACACCGGACATGGAAAATCCGGTTACCTGATCACGACACGCATGACGGGCAACGGTACACCGAAGCTCGGTTTGGATATGATTTTCAAAGATTCCTATATTGATATGAGCTTTTTGATCGCCGTGCTCATCGCTGTGGTTGTTTATATCGTGATCAACAAAACGACCTTCGGCTATGAACTGAAAGCGTGCGGTTATAACCGGAACGCCGCCAAATATGCCGGTATGAACGAAAAACGCAATATCATTCTTTCCATGGCCATCGCCGGTGGATTGGCCGCTTTAGGCGGAGCGCTCTATTACTTGAACCCCGGTATTGAATTCAAATTTTCTTCCGCTTACAGCAAACTTCCGGACTACGGTTTCAACGGAATTCCGGTCGCTCTTCTCGCCTCCAATAACCCCATTGGCGTGATTTTCTCCGGACTGTTTTTGCGCTATCTCGGTCAGGGCGGTGACAACCTAGTTTCCTGTGGCTATAACCGCTATATTTCGGATATCATCATCGCGTTGACCATTTATTTTGCCGGTTTTTCTAAATTGATCCGTTCGATTTTGAAGTCGAAGATCAAAGCCGCTGTTGCGACGACGACAACGCCGGAACCGAAACAGACGACGGATTCTACGGCAACAGAAGCTGACAACCAGAAGAAGGAGGGATAAACCATGATATTTCTGATCCAGAAAACTTTGATTTATACGATTCCACTGTTGGTTGTCGCTTTGGCCGGTATGTTCGCGGAGCGAAGCGGTATTATCAACCTGGCTCTCGAAGGAGAAATGGTGTTCGGCGCTTTTTGCGGTGCTTTGGCTGTCTATCTTTTCCAGACGAATCAGATCCTTCTTGATCAACCGCAGCTCATGTTTGTTCTGGCGATGCTGATAGCGACTGTCGCCGGCGCGCTCTATTCCTTGCTTCTTTCTTTCTCCGCCATCAAATTGAAAGCGGACCAGACCATTGGCGGTACGGCGCTTAATATGTTGGCGCCCGCCATTGTCAATACGCTTGCGCTGGCGTTCTTTAATCAGGAAAAACTGGTCATGCCGCTTTCGACGAATTTCGTTTTTATTAACGAAAACGCCAGCGGGTTCGTGCGTATCTTTACCGATAAAGCGTATCTTTCCACATATATTATGATCGTTGTTTTTATCGCGCTTTCGATCTGGATTTATAAAACCAGGACCGGTATGAGATTGCGTGCCTGCGGCGAACATCCACAGGCGGCAGACAGCGTAGGCATCAACGTGGCGGCCATGCGTTACCTTGGTACGACCATTTCCGGCGCGCTTGCCGGTTGCGGCGGTTATATTTATATCGCGACGACGGCAGGTGGTACGGCGGAAAGCACCGTTGCTGGAATGGGCTTCCTTGCGCTTGCCATCATGATTTTCGGTAACTGGAAACCGGTAGGGATCGCCTTCGGCGCATTGATGTTTGGCTTCTTGCGGTGCATCGGAGCGGTTTCCTCTTCCATTGCCGTTCTGCAGAATCTTGGTTTGCCGATGTATTTTTATAATATCATTCCCTATGTCGCCGTACTGGTCGTCCTTGCGCTGACGACGAAGAAATCCGGTTGCCCCAAAGCGGAGGGTATTCCTTACGACAAAGGACAACGGTAATCGGTCTTTTACACGGGATTGCCTTCGGACGGTCCCGTGTGTTTTTTCAAAGAGGTTTTTATATGAGAATGTATGATATTATCAAGAAAAAAAGAGACGGCGGTCATTTGGATGAGGCGGAAATCCGCTTTTTCGTCGAAGGGATCACCGACGGTTCTATTCCCGACTACCAGGCGTCCGCTCTTTGCATGGCAATCTATTACCAGGGAATGGATGTCACGGAAACCACAGCCTTGACGTTAGCTATCCGGGATTCCGGAGAAAGACTTGCGTTTCCGAGTATACAGGGCGTGCGGGTCGATAAACATTCAACAGGCGGAGTTGGGGATAAGACCAGTCTGATCATCGCTCCGATCGTCGCTTCCCTGGGCGTCAAAGTCGCTAAAGTTAGCGGACGCGGGTTGGGACATACCGGTGGCACTGTTGATAAACTGGAATCTATTCAAGGCTTTCGGACGGCGCTTTCTACGGAGGAATTTGAACGGATCGTCAACGAAAACGGCATCGCGATCGCCGGACAGAGTGCGGCCATCGCTCCCGCGGACAAAAAGCTTTATGCGCTGAGAGACGTCACTGCGACCGTGGACAGTATGCCGCTGATCGCTTCCAGCATCATGGGAAAAAAGCTCGCGGCGGATGATGACGCCATTGTGCTTGACGTTAAAACGGGCAGTGGTTCGTTTATGAAGACGCTGGAGGCTTCCAAAGAACTGGCGGAACTGATGGTCGGCATAGGAAAACGGGCAGGGAAGAAAATTACCGCCCTTATCACCAATATGGATGTTCCGCTCGGAAACGCTATCGGAAATTCGTTGGAAGTAAAAGAGGCCATCGCGACGTTATCGGGGAAAGGCCCGGAAGATCTGACTGAGGTTTGCGTGACGCTGGCGACAGAAATGCTTTTCCTCGCGGAAAAAGGAGACCGTGAAACCTGCGAAACGCTTGTGCGGAAGGCTATCGCTGACCGATCGGCCTTATCGACCTTTGCCGCGATGGTAGCGGCGCAAGGCGGCGATTCCGCTTGGATCGAGCATCCCGAACTTTTCCCGACGGCAAAATATGAATATACGGTTCGGGCACCCAAAGACGCCTATATCGCTTCGGTCGATACAGAGGGCTATGGTATCGCGAGCCTTTTGCTTGGAGCGGGCAGAAATACTACGGAAGACAGCATTGATTACGCGGCGGGGATTATGCTTTGTGCCAAGGTAGGGGACTACGTGAAACAAGGCGATCCGATTGCCGTGTTATATACGGAAAAAGAGGAGCGTCTGCCGGCGGCTGAGGAAAAACTTTTGGCATCGACGACTTTTTCCGATGAAAAACCGGAAGCTCCGACGCTTGTTTTCGGACGGGTTGAGTAACCGGGTAAGTGGTCAACCACATAAAAAAGGAGGATAATCTGTGGCAAAGCTATATTTCAAATTCGGCACCATGGGCTGTTCCAAAACAGCGCAGGCCTTGATCACGAAATTCAATTATGAAGAACGGGGCATGAAAGTGCTTCTTTTGAAGCCGGCGGTCGATACACGGGACGGCAGTACTGTTGTCCGTTCTCGTATCGGACTGGAAGCGGAAGCGGTTATTCTGCCGTCAGGGAAAGATGCTTATCAGATGTACGTGGATTCTTATAAAGATTGTCAAGTCATCATTGTGGACGAATGTCAGTTTCTTGATCCAGAGCAGGTGGATCAGCTGTCGCAAATTGTCATTGATTTTTCCATTCCGGTTCTGTGCTTTGGGCTGAGCACCGATTTTTTGACGCATCTGTTCCCGGGAAGCCGGCGACTTTTCGAGATCGCACAATCTATCACCGAGATCAAATCCGTTTGTCAGTGCGGAGCGAAAGCGACGGTCAACGCCCGCTTTGATGATCAGGGCAACGTATTATATAGCGGGGAACAGGTGGTTTTGGGCGGCAATGACCGTTATACCGCCATGTGCCGCCCCTGCTGGCTGAAACGGAAAGCCGAGCAGGAAGCGAAGGGAATTTATACTTGATAATAAATAGAAAAGCCCGCCAGCGGCGGGCTTTTTTGATGCTCAATTCTTTTCATCCGGAGAGATGATTTCAAAACAGAGAACAGAATCATCATAATCCGGAATCGGTGTGTCATCTTCTTCAAAAATATCATATTGACTAAGGGAAACAATAACCCATCCATCTTCATAACCGAAAAAGAAAAGATATCGGTCCCCATAACGGAATTTCAATGCTTCCGGCATTCGGCCATTAAAACGAATACTGGTCAGTGATACGTGAATGTCTTCGGGAGGTGTTAATCTTCGGTTATAAACAGAAGGATTAAAGGAAGAAACGGTTCCTATTTCCAAACATTCGTGGAAACTTTCAATGCTGTAATAGTCGGGTCGGCCTTTAAATTTTATGAGAATTTCACCGCAATCACAGCTTCCTTCATTTACCATCCAGAAATCACGATCATCGTTATTAAAAAGAATGTATTCAATTTCTCCGGAAAGCGCGCCGGCGATATCGTCGATGATAAGATCCACTTTTCCGATCGTATCGCCGTTTTGCCAGGCCTTAACGGCGTTTTCCGGATCGATATAGGCATGGGTCATTTCGTGGCATTTTGAACACCGTACCTCAAAGTCATCCACAAAGTCAACGATCATTTCCGGGCGTCCGCCACATTGACAATCTTTGCAATCCGATAAATCATCATCAAGAAACCGATAGCCGGGCATAGGATCCTCCTTTTAGCGGTTGAATATAACGAAAAAGCTTTGCGGCCGAGCCGCAAGGCTTTTTTGACATAAATGGTTAATAGCAACAAAACCGGTGTAATCGTTAAATTTCGTAGCGCAAGGAATAAGTAACTGTGTCCTTTTCTCAAACTGACAAACAGCGAATTAATTCCCCATGTATTTATGTCTGCTGAAAGAACCCGGCAAAGGGAATATTATGGACAAGGCACTCCATTTCGTCCGCTATGTCTTCCATATCAGGCTCTGCGTTTTCCCGGTGACAGCATTCAAACTCATCAACGATGTTCTCAATCAGAACCATATCGATAAATAGCGGAAGCTGATCAATCAGCTCGTCCGAAATATCGGTTTCACTTCGGTATCCGGAAAGAACAGTATCAAAGTACTTTTTCATTCCTTTTTTTCGTTTATTGATTCCTTCAAATTGAAACCAGCCCACACCATGCGTCCAAAGATTGGCCAGATCAAACATATACCAGCAATGAATACAGTTATCAAAATCGAAAACGGTAATTCTTCCGGTATCCATGTCGATATGGTAGTTGCCATCGCTGAAATCAAAATGAACCAATCCGTAGGAATTGCTATCCCGAGGAAGTAAGGCAAAGGAATCCAACCGCCGGGAAATTGCTTCCTTCAAGTCTGTGTAGGTATCGGGGATTAATCTGTCAATGTATGCCAGATTGTACTTATCAAAATACTGTGGACGGCGACGGACCGGCTGATACTTTTTGGAAAGTGCATGAATCTTACCGATTGTTTTGCCTGTATTGAAGAAATATTCTTCAAGCGGCACACCGTCCCGATACCGATATCCGTTATCGGAAATCAGCATTCCAGGCGCATATTCAAACAGACTTGCAAATATACCGCCAATATGTTCAACAAATTTCCCGTTCACGGATGGAATCACATCCGTCACCGATGCACCGTTAGCCGCAAGGAAGTGTATGAACTCTGTCTCCGCGAAATAGTCTTCCTCTGTCCGGTCATCAAGCATTGATATGCGCAGAACCCGTTTTTTACCTTCGGCATTTTCAATTACGAAGATACTGTTTCTGCCGCCTTCGTGCTCCGGTACCTTGCTGACCGACCATGTTTCCGCGCCAAACAGGTTCAGTATTGTTTTGAAATCATTCTCCATTCAGTATCCTCCTTTATCCAAGTACTAGTTCTGACTATGCGTAATGCATTTGCGCTCTGCTTCTTGCTTTTCGAGTGTTTTCCAATAACAAATTTCGCTTTGCTTACCTCTTATGTACTATAGATCTTTGTCGAGAATAAAAAGAGGACTCTAATACCTTGTTGATATTAGAGTCCTCTTTTGGTCTGAGTGACGGGACTTGAACCCACGGCCTCTACCACCCCAAGGTAGCGCGCTACCAACTGCGCCACACCCAGATGCTGTTTTTTCAGCGAAGATTATTATAGCATAAAAGAAAGAAAAAGGCAAGACTTAAATTGAAAAATCTTGCCTTTTTTATAAAATAATCAGGAATCTCCAAAAAGAATGTGAAAATAGTCGTAGCTAAGAAACGCCTTGGAATAGGTAATTTTATTTTTGACGACGGCGTTGATCGAATCAATATAAGTTTTACTCACTTCCAAAGAGGGATCGGTCGGAATAAATTCTTTTCGGGTATAGTTGTAATAGCCGGCAGACGTTTTCCAGTTGTATTCCGGCCAGATGACAAGAGCGTCAGCATCCGAAAAGACATCACGGCCAACAAGAAGACGGGAGTCGTAATCCACACCAAAAAGGTTGCAGAGGGTGGGAAGAATATCCAAAGAATAGGTGGGATCGTCGATAGTGACAGAAAGATCGGCGTGCTCATTTTCCAGGCAACCGGACCAAAGAAGCCATGCGTTGTGATCCCGCTGAGCATTGTTGGTGACGTGATAGCCGTAAAGCTCGCCTAAATAGTCCGTATCGTTGCCCCAGGATTCACCTTTTTCCAAGGCGTAAGGGTAATGGTCGGGACAGATACAGATCACTGTATCATCGGCGATACCGGCTTTTTCAAGCTCGTCGATCATATAGGTGAGAGCGTGCTCAAGCTCCAGGTTGGCGGAAAGATAGGAGCGCACCATAGCGGAATAGGGCAGGTCCTTTACCTCTTCCCGGTTTTTCCAGGACATAGCCTGCGCGAAATTGGTATAATAGCCATGACCGCTGACCGTCATATAATAGACGGAAAAGGGCTGATGTTCCATGTAATCGGACATGGTGCACTGGAAAAGTTCCAGGTCACTCGGCGGCCAGAGAGTACCGTCGATCTTCCGCTTTTCCAAGCCATTTCCAAACGCCAGAAACGTGTCATAACCGAATTTGGTGTGCGTCAGATCGCGGCTGTAATAGGTGTAGGTGCCGTTATGATAGGCGGCGGAAAAATAGCCTTCCTCTCGCAATTCGTTTCCGATGGTGAACCGAAGGTCATAATCGGCCACTTTTCGGATGCTGCTGACGCCGGAGGTGGGTACAAAGCCGGAAAGAATAGCGTATTCACCGGTGGAGGTGCTGCCACCCCAGGTAGGCTGATAGAAATCCGTAAAAGTGATCCCGTTTTTATAGAGGCGATAGAGTGTT
This sequence comes from uncultured Clostridia bacterium, assembly GCA_937906945.1. GTDB lineage: Bacteria > Bacillota > Clostridia > Oscillospirales > Ruminococcaceae > UMGS1668. The sequence goes on from CALCUE010000048.1 coordinate 33,112, forward strand.
GGGGTCAAATTTTCGTCGATGACTTCTTTGCTGAACGATTCAGCGGCGATCAGAATCAGGTTTTTCCCTTTGAAAAGGCCGGTATATTCGTTTTGTTTCGTGCCGGGAAGGCTGGCGATATAGCGGTGGACGTTTTGTAGAGTGCTGTCCCCTGTGTTAGCGATCAGCGTATCAAAGTCGATATCCAAAATGTTATAGCCATATTCTTTGGGAGCTTCCGGTTCCTCTTCCGGAGTTTCGGAAGGAGGGTCTTCGGGTTCTTCCGTGGGTACAATGATAATTCCGGGATCGGTAGGTTCATCAATGACAAATTCACCGGCGGAAGGGTTCCCGAACAGGGAATACTGCCCGTCAAGGCGGGACGAAGTCAAAAGACCGAAGGAACGGGTGGCGTTATCGAAGTTATAAGCCCGCTGATAGACGTCTAAGAACGTATCGTTAGTGTGAACGATGCCGGAGGAAATAGTGAAAAGGATGACGGAAGCCACTGCGGCCGGAACGTAGAATTTCCATTGAAAAGCCAGTTCCTGTCCAAAATCAAAGTCGATTTTTTTGACAAGGCAGGGAACCAGAAAGAGGAAAAAAGGAAGAAAAAGTAAAAAAATGGTCACGAAACCGTTTTGAATCGCTTTCAGAAAAGAATCCAAAAAGTCTGTCAAAACACCTCCGGTGCCCTGTGAGATGGATTCTATGGTCATAAAAACTTGATAGGCGCTTTCAACAAAAGTCTCAACGGTAAAATAGAGGGAAAGAACAAAAAGGACGACAGCGGCTACGATTTTTCGGATTTTTTCTTTAGGAATCAGGAAGATGGCTGCGGAGAGTAAAAGGCCGAAAGAAAGAGAAAACAAAAAAAGAGGAAGCCAAAAAGCCGCGGATTCGGGAGCGGCTTTAGCTTTCATGACCAGTTCCAGATAAAGAATGGACCACGGAATATAGAAAACAGAGAAAATGTCCGGGAATTTTGATTTCATGAGAAAGAACGATCCTTTTCTATATAATAATATGTGAAGCAAAAACGCTTTACAGAAAATCCTTTATAAGCTATTTTTATTATATCATGGAAATAAAAAAATAAAAGAACAGAATTTTAAATTTACATGAATTTTGTCGAAAAAAGAAAAACTCCCGAAGTCAAAAGACTTCGGGAGTTGGAGCTGGTGACGTGACTCGAACACGCGACCTGCTGATTACGAAAAAGTGGGGAGGTTTAACAAGAAACACCATACAGTACCATGTAGTAGCACAGAATATCGCATAGTTTAGCGACGAAATCAGTTTTTATATAGAAAAGCGGATAAAAAAACAATACAGTAAAAAATGGATTCGACAAAAAAGTGTTAGAAAAATGTTAGAAAACCGCTATTACAAAATATCACATGGTCAGGTGGGACGTGGAGCGGCTTAAGCCGCTCTTATCGGCACAGTAGTGCAACAGTCCAACGCTGTCAAAGCCGCCTTGGCGGGCGTAGCCGAAGCCTTGACAGCGTTGGACTGTTGTGCTATTGGTGACGAGGTAACAGCATATAGACGGTGATAATGAAAGCGGCGCGCTAAAAATTAGCGCCCGTTTTCATTATCTTATTAGGAGTAACGTAAAAGTACTCCTTGACACTTGGCGATACTTGATATATATTTTCAATGAAAGGGGGTAATGATATGCCATCGACGAATAAAAGAATTAACCTAACGGTTCCGCCGGAGACCTATGAACGTATTAAAAAATATATGGTGGAAAATGGGGAACTCAGCGACGCAGGAGCGTGTTTACACTTGATTGTAAATCAGCTAAATTCGTATGAAGTGAGTAAAACATTAAATCGTGTTTGTTCTCAATTGACACTTGAGAAATTAAACGAGATCAGTTTGGAAGGTAATGCGTTTTTAAAAAATGCCATTGAAGAAAATGAAAAGAAATAAAAAAGCACAGGTTAGTATTACCCTGTGCATATGAAAGTATTGAGTACAGTACGAGGTATTCATGGTGTGGAAATTGAAGGAGATGAAATCAATTATGCCTCGTGAAACGTCAAGCAGAAAGTTTCTTTTAACGATAAATAATCCTGTTGAGCATGGTTATACACATGAAAAAATTAAAAATATCCTTGGACTTTTTCCGGGATGTACATATTGGTGTATGGCTGACGAAATAGGCGAAGAAAAAACATTGCATACACATTTATTTATGTTTTGTAAAACGACGGTAATGTTTAGTACAGTTCAAAAGCGCTTTTATGGCGCTCATATTGATAAGTGCTTGGGAACAGTAAAAGAAAATCGTGATTATGTCAGCAAATCGGGAAAATGGGTTGACAACAAAAAACATGAAACAAGTATTGATGGTACATTTGAAGAATGGGGAACGCTTCCAGATGAACAATCCGCTCGTCAAAAACAAAGCGAGCAAGTCTTTCAAATGATAAAAAATGGTGCAAGTAATTTGGAGATAATTGAAAAGTATCCCTCTATGATGAACCATATACAACATATTGAATCAACACGGCAAACAATACTTGAAGAAAATTATAAAAAAGTCTGGCGGAATTTAGAAGTGCATTATATTTGGGGAGAAACAGGAGCAGGGAAAACTCGTTATGTAATGGAAAAATATGATTATGATGTTTTTCGTATTACAAATTATGATCATCCGTTTGACGACTACAAAAGTCAAGATGTCATCTTATTTGACGAATTTCGTAGTAGTCTGAAAATTGACGATATGCTCAAATATTTAGATGGATATCCTGTTTTACTTCCATGTCGGTATAGCGATAAAGTAGCTTGTTATACATAAGTATATATCGTTAGCAATATTTCTTTTGATAAACAATACCCTAATGTTCAAGTCAATGAGCCGGAAACTTTTGCTGCATTCAAAAGGCGTTTTACAACAATAGATGAGATGAAAAAAGCAGGTTATAGCGACGAATTTATGTGGGGAGAATTTGATGATGTTTAATGAATATCCCGATGTAATGACTGTTGAACAATCTGCAAAAGCTCTTGGGATCAGTAAAAATATGATGTATAAACTTGTAAAGGAGGAAGTGATAAAAACAAAAAGAGTAGGAAAACGAATTTTAGTGCCAAAATGTTGTTTGGAAGATTACATTAAATCGGCACGTAATGGTATTTTGTAATAGCGGACTGCCTAACATTTTCAGAAAGGAGATTAATATGACAGGTAGTCTGCAAATAAAAAACGAAAAATATTATGTTGTTCTAAACTTTTATGAGGAAGGAAAACGCAAACAAAAATGGGTTCCTACTGGGTTGCCGTTTAAGAATAATAAACGAAAAGCCGAACAGGTTCTCCGGGATATTCTACAACAATATGAAAATAAAACTCCATGTATTCAAAATGAAATATTATTTTCTGACTATGTAAAACTTTGGCTAAAACATATTGAGAAAAATATTGGAACTGTCACATATTTAGGCTATGTTTCTATCGCAAATCTTCATGTAATTCCATATTTTGCAGATCATAAAACGATTTTGCAGAACATTACTGTAAATGATTTGCAAGATTATTTTGATTCAAAATATGAAAGCGGAAGAATCGACGGAGAAGGTGGATTATCTCCACGTTCTTTGAGGTTACATAAAAATGTAATTAATCAAACGCTGAAATATGCAAAGAAAAATGGAATTATTATTTTGAATCCATGTGAGTCAGTTGAACTTCCCAAAAATGAGCATTTTGAAGCATCTTTTTACACTGCAAAACAAATGCAAACGCTTTTTGCTTCCACTTTTGATGATGTCCTTTCAGATCTGATAAAAATTACAGCAATTTATGGATTAAGAAGAAGTGAAGTCCTTGGAATTAAAAAAGATAGTATCGACTGGGAAAACAATCTTCTTACAATAAAGCATACAGTAAAACAGGTCGGAAAGAAAATTATTGAGGAAGATAAAACAAAGAATAGTTCCAGTTTGCGATCATTTCCTTTGACAGATGAAGCAAAAGAAATATTTAAAACCGCTTTAGCAAAAGAAAAAGATAATAAAAAACATTTCGGGAAAGATTATGTCCAAAACGATTATGTGCTTAAATGGGATAATGGCGAAATGTTTCAACCGGATTATGTAACAAAACATTTTTCGAAACTTCTTATGGAAAAAGGCTTACCGCATATACGCTTCCATGAAATTCGTCATAGTTGTGCAAGCCTTTTATTAAACGAGGGCTTCACGTTAAAAGATGTACAAGAATGGATGGGGCATGCAGATATTACAACAACAGCGAATATATATGGGCATTTGGATATTGCAAGAAAGGTAAATATGGCTGATAAATTATCAAGTGTGCTTTCATAAGAATGTTAGAAAAATGTTAGAAAAGCTGAAAATAAATTGTTTTTTAGGCAAAATAAAAAATCCCCCAAACCGCATAGTTAAGGGGATTTCCGGTTGGAGCTGGTGACGTGACTCGAACACGCGACCTGCTGATTACGAATCAGCTGCACTACCAACTGTGCTACACCAGCGTACTTCAAAAAAGTACTTATATATTATAGCGAATCTCTTGTGGTTCGTCAAGGATTTTTTCATTTTAAATTTTTTATTAAAATTCATAAATTATAGATGAATTTCTTTTTTTTCATGCTATACTATACTTAACATAATTTCACCTTCAGGAATGGGGGGAACGTATTTGCTCGGCAGGAAGAAAGCAGTTATGCATACAAAAAAATACAGCAAACCTTTGCGGATCGCTGTCATAGTGGTTGCCGTTGTGCTCGGAGCCTGCCTTGTCGCTTACGGTTGGCAGCAGTATGAGGAAAAAAAGTACCCGGAGGGAACGGAAAAAAATTATAAACTCCCTAACGCTTTTTTAGATTTCGCACAGCTGATCAGCGATTTTATCCATCAGAATGACGAGGTTGAGGAACCGAAACCGGAGCAGAAGACGGAAAGCGGAGAACACATCACTAAAATTGTAGTCGGTTCTCCCGATGACACGGATCCGTCGGAAGAGATTCCGGTGGAACCTATTGTGATCGGTGGCACGGTGGAAGAACAGGAGCCTGTTTCCGATGACGCGTTCCAAAATACGGTATTTATAGGAGATTATTTTGTCTCCGAAGCGAAAACGTTAGGTTATTTTCCGAAGGCGACCTATGTTTCTACAGACCTGGATCTTAACACGCTTTTGACGAGAAAGTCTTTTAAGGTGGACGGGGAGGCGACCACCTTGACGAAATACGTAGAATCTCTTCAGGATGTGGAAACAATTTATGTTATGCTTTCCCCGGAAAGCGTTTCATGGATGGATTATCCTACTTTTGTAAAAAAATATATGACCCTTTTGGATGAAGTGAAAAAAGCGCAACCAAACGCGGAAATCTATGTGCAGCCTCTGTTTCCGATCAATGAGGAACTGGCGCAAAAACGCAGCTATTCCGTAACGAACAAAGAGATCGACCAGATCAACGACTATTTGGAAGATACTATGGGTGAACGGGAGATCTGGTATCTGGCCATGACCGATCTTTTCAAAACAAAGGATGGGGATCTTTCCGCGGAGCAGACGACCAATGGGATCCGGCTCAATGCGGATTTGTACGAGATTTGGTATCAGTACATCATAACGCATAAAATGGTTTATGATAAGCCATAAAAAAGCACCGTGCTCAAAAGCACGGTGCTCATTTTTTGTTTGAAAATCAATAGTTGGTCGCTTTGATTTCGAAATAGGACTGCGGATGGTTGCAGACAGGGCAAACAACAGGAGCGCTTTCACCAACGTGAATGTGGCCGCAGTTGGCGCATTTCCAGATGACGATGGAGCCTTTTTTGAAAACTTCGCCATTTTCAAGGTTGGCAAGGAGTTTTTTATATCTTTCTTCGTGTTCGGCTTCGATTTTGGCTACGCCTTCAAAACGACGGGCAATCTCTTCAAAACCTTCTTCGCGGGCTTCTTTGGCGAAGGTGGCATACATATCGGTCCACTCATAGTTTTCACCGGCGGCAGCGGCGGCAAGGTTCTCGGCGGTGGTGCCAATACCGTTCAGATATTTGAACCAGAGTTTGGCATGTTCTTTCTCGTTGTCAGCGGTTTCGAGGAAGAGGCGGGCGATCTGCTCATAACCCTCTTTTTTGGCTTTGCTGGCGAAATAGGTGTATTTGTTTCTTGCCTGAGATTCGCCGGCGAACGCGGTCATAAGGTTTTGTTCGGTTTTGGTGCCTTTGAGTTCCATAGTTTTTTCTCCTTTGATATAAAAATTGTCAATGGGATGATAAATTATTGCAATCCGGGCAAAGCCCTTCAAAAACAATACTGCTTCGAACAACGGAAAAACCCGTTGTATTTTGGATCTTCTGATGAATTTCATCCAGCTCCGAAAGTTCGATGTCAAAAGTCCGTCCGCATTTCAGACAACGGCAATGCTGATGATTTTTCAAGGTAATGTCGAAACGGTCCGGTCCTTTTGGCATGGAAAGATGAAGAATTTCTTCATCGCCCACCATGTGATTCAAAATCCGATAAATGGTGGCCCGGCTGACGGAAGGATAATCGTTGTGAAGATCGCTGTAAATTTCATCGGCCGTCGGATGATCCAAACGGATCAACGCTTCCAGGACTGCCGTTTTTTGAACGGTATTCTTTATGATACTCCCTCCTAAATGATATCTTGTATTATTTATTATACTGATTTTTCTGCTTTTGTCAAGAGAAATTTTCGATACTTTAAAAATATGCTGTTTTCATATAGGGATTTTTTACCGCTGGATTTATGCCACTTCCGGGATTTATAATGGAAACGGAAACGGGATAGGAGGGGATTTTAGTGAGCTATATTTCTGGTTTCCGGGCCAAAGAGGAAAAAGAAAGGGCATACGACATTCACTATTGGGTGATTCGGGAAGGAACGGATCTTTTTATTCAGGCGTCAGCGGAAGGCGCTTTCGCTTCGGACATGGTTTTGCTTCCCACCAAAGATATTCAAAAAGCGGAAAAAACAGCGGCTTTTCTGGCGGAGCACGCCGTTCATCCCTGGCATCTGAAGGATATTCTTTCGGATTTGGGCCTTTAAGGTAACAAAAATCCTTTTGTCTCATAAAATGGAATAAGTATGCCTTCCCGAAGGCTGCTTTTATCATTAGGATAGGAGGATTATTATGGCAGAGCAAAAAACAAACGCCGGTACCGCCTTCAAAGAGGCAGTTTGCATTGACGCCGGGCGGGTTTACGATTCGTGCTCAGAAAAGGACTATACACGTTGTACATAACTATAAGAAGCGAAGCTTCACGGAAACGGAGAAGGGCGCCTTGGTTTTGGCACGAAAAGAAGGATCCTTGTAGTAGGTGACGGATTCGACGATCTGACGGAGGAGGGCGTTGCGCTGGGCGGCGTCGGAGGCGTCATAGACGTCGAGGACGCGGCGAAGCTTTTCGGCGACGGAGGAAAGATCGGAATCGAGAGCGGACTGGCGGCGGGAACGTTCCTCGTTAAGGAATTTCTTTAAGAATGCGGTGCGCTCTTCCAGGGCGGCGCGGCGATCCAAAAAGGTATCGACATCATAGACGCCTTGCTCCAGAAGGTCATGAATTTTGCTCGTCTGCTCCACGATCTTTTTTAGTTCCGTTTCGGCGGAGTTGATGTTGGCGTCATAGAGGGAGACGTCCGGAGCGGAGCGGTCGGCGATCCGGACCGAAAGGTCGGAGAGTTGCCGGCGGAGATCCTCCAGAACGGCCGCCTCTACGGCGTCGGCGTGGCTTGCCGGGATGCAGCCGGCGGTCCGGCACATAAGCATCGGTTCCCGGAGCTTTTTGCCGGCGGGGTGACGGATCATCAGGCGACCACAGTTCCCGCAGTAAACAAGACCGGCGAGCGGGTTTTTTACGGTTCCGTTGTAGTATTTCTTATGCCATTTCTTGTTCATGATCTCTTGAGCACGATTAAAGAGATCTTCGTCGATGATCGGCGGATGGACGCCGGAGACGATCTTACGGTTTTCAGGAGTGCTGACGGTGCGGCGGCTGCCGTCCGGGTTTTTGATATAATGGTATTTGTCCCAGGAGACCTTACCGATATAGACAGGATTTTTGAGAATGTTGGTGACGGTGCCGCGCTCGAAGTGATCCGAACGGCGCGGATGAGCGCCGAGGGCGTTGATCTGGGCGGCGATGGACGGAGTGCCGAGACCGCCGTTAACATAGAGATCGAAGATCATCCGCACAAATTTTGCCTCTTCCTCGTTGACGGTGAGGGAGGGGCGTTTTTCTATCTTACATTTATCGTATCCGTAGGGAGCGTTAGCAATATAGCCGCCGTCGGTGACGGTTTTTATAATTCCACGATGGAGGCGCTTTTTAATCATTTTGAGCTCCCGCCGGGCGATAAAGCCCTGGAGTTCGGTGATCTCCTCGTCGGCGTCGCTTTCAAGGTCGTAGATCTTATCGGGGGTGATGATCTTTGTGCCGGAGCGGCGGAAAGCGTCGAAGATGAGGCCCTGTTCGGCCATGGAGCCACGACCGAGGCGGTCTATGTCCATGCAAAGGACGCCGTCGTAATTGCCGGTGCCGATGGCCTCCAAAAGAGCCAGCATTTGAGGACGGGCATAGAGGCTTTCACCGGAGACGACTTCCTCGTATGTGGCTATGATGGAATAGCCTTTGGAGGACGCCAGGGCAACGAGCTGTTCCTTATGGCGGCGCAGCGTTTCTTCCGTGGTGTCGTGCAGCTCCTCCGCACGAGATTTTCGTAGATAAATAAGAACGTCCATGGTAAACCTCCCTTCGGCTGAAATGATATCATGATATCATTCTTTTTTTGTGTTCTATGTTATGGTACATAGAACACGAAAAAACGCATAATTACGCCGATTTTTTACTTGACTTATTATAAAAAAGTAGAGTAAAACGCTATAAAAAAATAAATAAATTTGTTTATTTAATCATCGTATGGACTTTTCTTGCCGAAATCGTAACAAGCATCGGAATAGCCGGCCCGGTAGCTTTCTTCAAGATCTTCTTCAGTATAATCATAGGCACTGTATTTATCCTGACATTCCGAGAAACCTTCGGAATAACCTTCGGAATAGCCTTCGCGGCTTCCCCAGTAATACCCGTCATCATAGCCGGATGCCTGACCTTCGTCGTATCCTTCGTCGTGACCTTCCCGGTAAATCTTCCTGTAATTCTTTTCATAAGCGTCATCATAGGCTCGTTCCACGGCGATTTCGGCCTTTGACTTTTCGCGACCGGACATAAGCGAATACATGGTAAGAAGAAGGATCGCCGCACAGACGGGGAACAGAACAAGGTAAACGAGGAAGGACGGGAGCTTCAAATCGGCGAAAAGATGGACGATCAAGAAGGAAATAAGCGAGCCGATAAGCAGTCCGGGAATGAAGGAATAAACGATAAAAAGCAGGGCAGAGAAAAAAGTCATAGAGGAAAAAGAGTTGTCGAGGGACGCGAGAATTAAAACGGAAATTAGACCGCACAGCATTTCAACGAAGGGAGAAATACAAGAAAGAACAGAATCACGGTCATCCATACTTATTTCACCTCGCTTATAAAATAGACGGCTTTGCCGAGGATGCGAATTTCATCCAGAGCAGGACCGGAAATATCCATCGGCTGATAGAGCGGGTTCTCCGGACGGAGGATCAGACGGTCGGGCATCTTATAGACACGTTTTAAGGTTGCTTCGTTTTCGATGAGCACGGCGGCGATCTCGCCGTCATCGACGTCCGGCTGTTGGCGGATCAGAACGACGTCACCGTCCATGATCCGGGCACCGATCATGGAATCGCCCTTACAGGTGAGGGCGAAATCGGCGGAGGCGGAAGCCGGGACCTTGACGTAGCCTTCCAGGTTCTCGGTGGCGGTGATGGGCTCGCCGCAGGCGATAGATCCGACGAGCGGGATCTCGACCATATTGGGGAGCGGGATCACGTTGGAGGCGGCGGGAATGGTGGCCTGGCTGTCGTCCCATCCCATCAGATAGGCCGGAGTGGTGTGAAGGGCTTCGGCCAGCTTTGCGATTTTATCACGCCGCATATTTTCGATGATACCGTTTTCCCATTTACGGACGGTGCTTTTGCCAACGCCAACGATTTTTCCGACTTCTTCAAGGGTCATATCGTTGGCTTTTCTTAAATTGTAAATTTTCTCTCCGATGTTAGACATAAGAAACTTCCTTTACGTTTTGTAAACCTAATATACCATATATGTGTCCTTTTTGCAACATATTTTAAGAAAAAAGTTGCGAAAAATACACAAATTGGTATTGACACCGGAAAAAGAAAGTGATATGCTGATAGTGTCTTAAAAGACACAACGAAACGAGGTGATATTTTGAACGACGAAAAGCTCCGTGACGAGATGCGAAAGGCTAAAATCACCATATCGGGGATGTGCAACGTTCTCGGTATATCAAGAAGCGCATTTTACAGGAAATGCAAAGGAAAATCGGAATTTACTCTTCCCGAAGTGCAGAAAATTGTTGATGTTCTTAAACTGGATTCGCCTATGGAAATTTTTTTTGCTTCAAAAGTGTCCCAAAAGACACCTGCGAAGGAGGCGTAACGGATGACGACCAAAGAAAAAATCCCGTCCGTGGACGAGACGGACGGGAAAAGGGTCATTCCGGTAGTGAGTAAACACCTTTGCACGTTGGGACCGAGCGGGGAATTTACTCTGGATCAGAACGGGGAGCTTCATCCAATTTATCATAAGTTAGAAGATGATCCTCTTCGGGGAAACGAACGCCGATAATATCGACCAGATGACGGTTATGCTTCACTTCACGAAACTCGACGTACTCAAAGCCTTCGTCTTTATAGGCTTTGAGAATGGACTGAAGCTCGTCGATGGCGATTTGCAGAAACATTATTTCACGACCTTTCGTGTTTTTGCTTTCAGCATAGCACGGGAGGAAAGAAAAAACAAGGAGGAAAGACCAATGAAAAGCTATCTGAAAGAAGCCTTTGAACAGCAGGACGACGAGATCGTTGTTGCCGGGCTTGAGGAGATCGAAAGAAACATCCGATCGGCGGCGAGCAGGTACGCAACGCAGGACGCAGTGCTCGTTTACGCGGCGATCAAAGAGGTAGAAAAGAGCCTCGGCAAATCGCTTTCTCCGTACGAGAAAGTGATGACAAATCACATCTATAAAAATCCGGAAACGGCGATTACCGACATGATCAGCGCCATGGAAGGCTATGACCAGGAAGCCTTTGACGAGGAGGCGGAAAATGATGGCTGAAAAGAAGATCCGGTGCGTGGTCGTGCCGGTGGAAGGAGAACCGCGGATCGAAGTGATCCCAAACGAGTTGGAAGCGTTCCAGAAGATCGTCGGCGGTTACATCGAGACCGTGAAGCTGGACGCCGTGACAGCACTCGTTTGTAACGAGGAAGGGAAGATCGAAGGGCTGCCGATCACGGCGCGCCTTATGAACCCGGACGGGAGCCTTTGCGACTACATCATGGGCGATTTTCTTCTTTGCCGGACCGCCGGCGAAGAGTTCGCCAGTATTCCGGAGACCGGGGCAATTCAAATGAGGGAATACCTTTGTGAGAAACCCCGGATGATATTTTTGAAAGATTGAACGTATGCTTTCCCGAAGTTCGATAGAAAGGAGGAGAAACGATGGCAGCAGTCAGAGCGGCAGAGAAAATTCCGGAAGAGGAGCGGGAATATCTCGTTCCGGGACGAAAGGACGTGTTCCGGGCGGACGGCGTCTTTTATATGTACATGGGGAAAAAAGCCGGATGGCATAACCCGGAGAGGCTTTACGTTCTTCCCGGCGGGACCGTTTCCGGAGCTTCAGGAAGCGTCAACCGGGAAGCGGTCGCGAAGGTTGCCGGAGAGATCCTTATTAAGCAGCTTCGGGGAGCCTAACGAAACACAGGAGGTCAAACAATGACGATCAAATGCTGGTACGCAAAGAAAGAGTTCGACGGCATGCAGCGGGAGCTGGCGCTTTTGTACGAACCAAAGGCCATTCGGAAAACGGAAAAAGCCGTCCTTCTGGAATGGGACATTCCGGGACGGGGCGGTTTCCGGCGCTGGGCGCCGAAGACGGCCATTGAAGAATGATCCATAAATCCTATCCGGTTCGACCGGGCGGCAGAGTGTTGGCCCTCTGTCGCCGTCTGACCTCCGTGTTTGCCGGACGGCGCGGCTTAGCCGTCCGGTCGAGCCGGATAGGGACAAGCTTTCGGGCTTGCCGGACGGGCCGGTTTTATGGTTTACGGCACCGTCTGCATCCCCCTTTCTATTACGGACGAAACGGAAGCACTTTTTTCCTTTCTTGCTTCCGCCGTCCGGCAAACCCGAAAACACAAAAACAACAGGAGGCCAACAAAATGAAAAACATCGACGATCTTTTAGGATTTATTATGATTTTTTCCTTTCTTATAGGGAGCGCCGGCGCGGAGTGCGTTCCGGTGCTCGTGGGGTGCTACACCGTTTCGGCGGCGATCGCCCTTTATTTTTACATAAAAGAGGGGAAACATCATGCTTGAAAAGTTAAGAGCGGAAATTCAGCTTACGGCGCAGCGGTGCCTGCACTGTGGGAAACGGCTGCGGCTGTCGCTGGTGGATCTCGGTGACGGGGACATGGTGGACGCGGTTTTCAGCTGCGAGAACAAAGACTGCGCCGCTCACCGTCACAAGCTCCATTCCTTCCGGAGGATGACCGAGGCACTGACCGAAGAGGCACTTCTGATGGTGCCGGAGGAAGAAATGGAAAAATATAAACGGTACCGCGCGGCAGCGCTTCGGGCGGCGATCAAGTGCCCGATCTGCGGAACAGCGGAACGGTACGTGCGGTCCGGCGTCGGATCCACGGGACGGCTTCTGCATTTTTATATGTGCGCGAACAATTTTTGCCCGAACCGGGACCAGATCAAGATCGAACTGACGGAAGAGGACGTCTTGAAGATCGAGGCGAAGAAAGAAGAAACGACCTGCCCGGTCTGCGGGAAGGAAAGAGGCTGCAGCGTCCGGTGTCCGAAAGAGGGCGCTTTGATCTGCGAGAGCCATTGTTCCGGATGTGAATTCCACGAGGAACGGAGCGGCCATTGCCGTTTCCGGAAGAAGAACGAAGCAGAGAAAGAAGCCAGAGCCGCCGTGGACGGGCGGAAGTGGTTCAACAGAATTATAAACCGATAAAAAGGCAGCCGGGAGAGACCGGCGATATGCGGCGGATCCGGTGATCGTTGGGGAGGAAAAAGCCCCTTCGGGCGGTCCAGCTCCGTCCCGCCGCACACTCCAAAAACTAAACAAAAGACGAAATCGAAAAAGGGGCGTTGCGATGCCCCTTTAGCCTCGGTAAGAGGTATTAACGTTCTGACCGTTTCCGGTGGTTTTTCCGACGGAAAGGGTGGGGTGTCGGGGAGGGGAACACGTCGGGTGAAAGACGCCGCCTTGTGCCCCTCCCCGACCGGAGCGAAGCTCCGCACAGGAGAAGGAAGAGAGGAGGTCATCGGGTTGCCTTACGTCAAGCGGACGGTACGGGCCGGAGCGGTCCGGGAGACCAAAAAGATGTACACACCGCGCTACGGCGGAAAGGCGAAACGGGGCCTTGTTGTTTCAGACACACCGACGGCGCAGGAGAAGGTCAACGAGCGGAAAGCAGAGGAACGCCTACGCTGGAAGCTGAACGCCAACTTCACGAAAGACGATCTGCACGTCGTTCTCCATTACAACGACAAGCCGCAGGAATTTTGGAGGGTGATCGAAGATAAAGAAAAGTTTCTTCGGTGCCTCAGATCCGAGTGCAAAAAGAGAGGGATCGCCCTTCGGTACGTCGCAACGACGGAGACCAAGAGAATGACGAACCCTCACCACCACATCATCCTGGGAGATATGGACATTCACATCATCACGGCTGCCTGGGAGAAGGTGACCGGCGGCGCCGGTCACGCTTCCTTCAAACCGTTGGACGGACGGGGAAACCACGCCGATCTTGCCGCCTATCTGATGAAGGAGAGCAAGAGCACACAAAAACGGCTTGCCGAAGGCGGCAAGAACAAAAAGCGCTTTTCGTGCAGCACCGGCCTCGCCATGCCGGTGCCGGAATACAAGGTTATTCCGTCGGAAAGCTGGAGGAAAGAGCCGAAAGCCGGAAAAGGCTTTGAGCTATATAAATTCAAAGACGGCGAGACGGCCCGCATGGGATTTCACGAGGTTTCCGGATACATGTATCTGGAATTCTGGGAAGTCGAGCAGGTTCCGGAAAGGAGGAGACCACATGAACATGGGACTGCCAGATGATCCATGCCATGGATGCACGGAGAGAAAGGTCGGTTGTCACAGCCACTGCCAGGAGTATCTCCGGTATAAGATCCTTTGCCGGGTGATCCGGAGGAAGCAGTTTATCAATCTCATGCAGGACCACCCGGTCATGACCGAAGGACGAAGACGGGGAGACCGGCTCCGGCTTCTTTGGGCAAAACATGACCGGCAAAGACGATAAAAAGGAGGAAAGACGATGGACAAAATCTCGGGAAGAGAGCTGATCGAGAGACTGATCCGGGATTACTTTGAATTTATCCCGGACAAAACGGTGGAGAGAGCCGTCAAAGCTGAAACGCTGCTTGAAGTCATCGAGGCCATGATTTCGGACGAGGAGGTAGAAAAATGACCAACAGAGAAGCCGCCGAGATCCTTCGGCGGATGAGGACGGCGGAACGGTTAGGAACGCCGGAAGGCGAAGCGCTGGGAATGGGCGCCGCCGCGCTTCTGGAAAGACCGAAGGAGCGGGGCGGAAGCTTTATTGACCGGATCGCCGAAAAGGTGGTGGAGCGGATCGCCGAAAAGCTCTTGGAGGAGGCGGAACGGTGAACGAGCGGAAACCGCTTTCGGAGGAAGAAAAGAGGGAACGGCAAAAGGAATACACCCGCCGGTACTTCGCCAAACATCCGGAACAGGCCGAGAAGAACAAGGAAAGATCCAAAGCTTATTATCACGAGCACCGGGACGAAATTATGGCCTATAACAGAAAATATTCAAAAACGCACAGCCTTGCTCTTTCGGAATACAGGCACGCCTATTACATGAAGAACCGGGAAAGGATCCTTGCTTACAGCAGAGAACGCCACCAAAAGAAAAAGGAGGCTGAGGGATGAGCTGGAGAAACTTTGAGACCGGCGAGATCATCCGAAGGCCGCTTACGGAGGAAGAAAAGAGGGAACGGCAGTACGAATACAAAAAGAGGTACCTGGCCAAGCACCCGGAAGCGGTCGAAAAGAACCGGGAACGGATGAGAATTTGGGCAAGATCTCACAGGGAAGAAATGAGGGCATACAAAGAAGCCTGGAACATCGTCAACCGGGAGAAGGTCCGGGAGTATGGGCGGAAATTTTATAAAAAGCACCGGGAAAGGCTCATTGCCGAACAGCGGGAGCGGTACAGAAAGAAAAAGGAGGCGGCGAAAAATGAACCGTGAGAAATTCGTACGGAAGATCGCCGAACACGGAGACAGCCGGGAGCAGGTGATCGTCTGCATGGAGGAGCTGGGAGAGCTTTCCCATGCGCTTTCAAAATGGCTGAGGGGCGTTTCCGACATGGAAAACCTTTCCGAGGAGATCGCCGACGTGACGCTTTGCCTGGACGAGCTCCGGGAGATCTTCGGCGTCGGAAGTTTGGAGATCGAAGAGAGGATCCAGGAAAAGATCGACCGGTTTTACGGGACCGGCGAAAAAGAAGAATAAAGGCGAGGGAGGCACGAAAAAAATGAAATACCACAAAGGGGAGCGCTTCGGCCTTTCCGAGGGAACGCAGAGTCTTATATACTGGGAGCTTCAAAATTTTTCGCGCCTTCCGGAACGGCAGAAAAAGGACTGGGAACGGATGATCAAGGAGATCGGAGGGAAGGACGGCGCGGCGGCACTGCGGGAAGCGCTGACGACGCAGCGTTCGCTGACTTCCGTAGCGCTTCGGCACTATTATTCTGAAGCTACGCTCCAGGAGCTCTGCCGGCGATTTTACACGGCGGTAGCCGGGAAAGGAAAATGAGGTTGGAGAAGAAAAAAGCTTATTTTTCATCAGAAAACGAAAAGAAGCTTATCGAGTTCATAAAGCGAACGAGTGAGGATCTCTGTCTGATCTGCCGGAACGTCAACATAGAGCGGTGCAGAGAAGAAGATTATAACTGCGAAACGTGCACGGCGGAATGCCTGTGCCGGGACTGCCCGGACGGAAAGAACTTTGAGCTGGACGAGGAAGCGCTGGACCAATGGTACGCTAAAAAAAGTCTGTGATAAATAGACCCGTAACTGTGCTAAAAAAGGAGATGGGAACGAAAGTTCTCATCTCCTTTTATTTGTTTTTGCGGCCGGGTGGCGAGGGAGAGAACGCTGCCCGGCGCAAAAATAAGGGAGGAAAAGCCTTGAACGGACGGGAAGAACGGTTCTGTGAGGAATACGTCATCGACTACAATGCCACAAAGGCCGCCTTGCGAGCGGGCTATGGGAAAAACAGCCGGGACGAGGAGGCAGCGGCGAAGGCCGCCGCCAACGCCGGATCGAAACTCTTGAAAAAAGATGAGATCGCCGCACGGGTGCGCGAAATACAGGAAGAATACAATAAAGCCCGGTGCTTCGACGAGAAGGAGCGGGTGCTCAAGGAGCTTTGGGTAACCTATGAGAAATCCACTGAGGCGGAGCCGGTGATGGAATGGAGCACGGAGGAGCACAGCTATGTGCCGACGGGACGGTACCAGTTTGACGGAAAGACAGCGACAAAGGCGCTGGAGCTGATCGCCAAAATGAACGGAATGCTCACGGAGAACGTCAAGACGGAATTGAGCACCGGAGAAAAGACCGAAATTGAGATCAAGGTGCTGAAAGGCGAATGAGGATCGAATGGGAGCAGAGTGAGAAACAGCGGTTTTTCTGCGAGATGACCGGAAAGGCGGACGAGGTGCTTTACGGCGGCGCCGCCGGAGGCGGCAAAAGCTTTGTGCAGTGCCAGGACGCCTTTCTTTACGCCGTTACCTATCCGGGAAGCCGTCAGCTGATTTTACGGCGCACCTTCGCGGAATTGGAAAAGTCCATTATACGAACAACGCTCGGGCTTTACCCCCGGGAGATCGCCAGATATAACGCCGGGAAGCACGTCTGGAGCTTTCAGAACGGCTCCATCATTGATTTCGGCTATTGCGACCGGGAGAACGACGTTTATCAGTACCAGAGCGCCGAGTATGACGTGATCCGCTTCGACGAGCTGACGCATTTTTCGGAAAGTATGTACACCTATCTGCTGTCCCGAATAAGAGGCGCGAACGAGTTCCCGAAGGCGGTCAAAAGCAGTACGAACCCCGGAGGTATCGGCCATTCCTGGGTGAAGAAGCGGTTCATCGACATCGGGGAACCGATGGCGCTTCACAAAGCGGAGGGAGGAAACCGGATTTTCATTCCGTCCCTCGTGACGGAAAACCTTTGGCTGATGAAGAACGACCCGCACTACGTGGAGCGATTAAAGAACCTTAGCGAGCGGGAATATCAGCAGCTTCGGTTCGGCAACTGGGACACCTACGACGGACAGTTTTTCGACGAATGGGACCGGGAGCTGCACGTGGTTTCGCCCTTTGAGATCCCGAAGGACTGGCGGCGGTATTTCACGATGGACTACGGTCTCGATATGCTGGCGGCCTACTGGATCGCCGTGGACGGGACGGGTTCCGCTTACGTTTACCGGGAAGTGTATCAGCCGAACCTTATTATTTCAGCGGCGGCGGAGACCATCAAGGCCGCCGAAGGCGGCGACAAGGCGGACGATTATATCGCGCCGCCGGATATGTGGAACCGGAAAAGCGACACCGGACGGAGCACGGCGGAGATCTTCGCCGAACACGGCATTTTATTGCGTAGAGCGGAGAACGAGCGGGTGCAGGGCTGGCTTGACCTCAAAGAGTGGCTCCATCCGGCGGAAAACGAATTTGGGGAGAAGAAGCCGAGGCTTCGCATTTTCTCGAGCTGTACGGAGCTGATAAGGACCTTACCGGCGCTTGTTCACGACGAACGGCGGTACAACGATATTGACGATAAAATTCACGAATACACCCACGGGCCGGACGCCATTCGTTACTGGGCGGCGGGACGGCCTTGCCGGAACGAGCCGGTCCGGGAGATCGATCCGGACTATCCAGAGTACGAAGACGACGTGGACGCCTTCCTGGCGTTTACATAAAGCAAAAAAGGAGATCATCACATGGAAGAAACAGTAAACAACACCGAAGCCGTCGCCGAAAGCGAAGGCATTGAGGCCGAAAGCCAAAACGGTGAGGATTTTATGGCGGGCTTCTGGGGCGAAGACGAGCCGCAGACCGAAGGAGAGCCGCAAGCCTCCGACGAGAACGGCGAAGCGGAACCCACGGAGAACGCCGAACCCGCCTCCACGGAGGACCGGGCCGAAAGCCAACCGGCAGAGGAAACAAAGCCGGAAACGGTCACTTTTGCGGAACACGGGAGAAATTACAGCATCGGGAAGGACGTTCTGGACGGATTTGCCGGTGCCGTCGGAAGGAAGCCGGAGGAGGTCATCGACCTTTATCAGAAGGGCTGCGGCTTCGACGCCTTACGGGAACGCTATGAAGTAGCGAAGGGCGACAGCGATCTGATTGCCGAGCTTGCCAAATACACTGGCCAGACGGTCGAGGCGGCAAGAGCCGACCTTAAAAGCCGGATCGAGCGGTACCCGGTGGACGCGGCGAAAAGTACCATCTTAAAGAGAAATCCGAACCTTTCCGACGAAGAAGCGGAACGCTGGGCGATGGCGGAAGTGGCAGCGCAGAGAGCGCGGGACGCTTCCAGTGCCGAAGCGAAAGCGAAGACCGAAGCCGAGAGGAAGGCCGCCGACGAAGAAGCGGAGAGAGCGGGCAAGATCAGGGAAATCGAAGCCTTCGAAAATGCTCATCCGGACGTTCGGGACACACCTATTCCGGAGGAGGTCGTTGCGGCGTTCCAAAACGGCGAATCGCTTGAAACAGCGTGGAACCGTTATCAGCAAAACGAGCGCATCAAAGCGCTGGAAGAAGAAAATCAGAAGCTCAAGACCGAGAAGGAGAAGGCCGAGCGGGACGGTTACAACCGCCAGCATGCCGCCGGATCCGCGGCGACGAACGCCGCGGCGGCGGAGAAAGACCCGTTTCTTTCCGGTTTTTGGGGATGATCTTACCAAAAGAAAGAAGGAAAATAAATGGCAGTAAATCTTGCGACAAAATATTCCAAGGACATCGCGAAAGCGTTTACCCTTAAATCCGTCGTTGACGGACACACCAACGGAAAATACGACTTCATCGGGGTCAAGACCCTCAAAGTCTGGACCCCCACCACCCAGGCCCTTAACAACTACGCCAGAACCGGCACCAACCGTTACGGCACCCCCGCCGAAATGCAGGACACCGTTCAGGAAATGGCCGTGCAGAAAGACCGTTCTTTCTCTATCACCATTGACGCCGGCAACAACGACGAGCAGATGAGGGCCAAAGCCCCCGGCGAAATGCTCCGCATGGAGATGGACGAGCAGGTCATTCCGGAGATGGACAAATTCGCCCTCGGCGAATTCATCGACCACGCCGGCAAAGTGGACGCCCTTGCCAACGCGCCGACCACTTCCACCATCGCCGGTGCTGTTTCCGACGGCCTTGTGACCCTCGCGAACAAAAAAGTTCCCGCCGACAAATGCACCATCTGGATCGCCTGGACCTATTTCGGCATGCTTCGCCTTTCCAGCCAGTTCATGGGCATCGACCAGCTCGGCGGCAAGATCCTTCAGACCGGCGCCCTCGGTACCTTCATGGGCGCCCAGGTCGTTCCGGTCCCGGACGATTACCTTAAAAAAGGCACTTCCCAGTGCTATTTCCTCATCGCCCACAAGGACGCCGTTCTTCAGCCGAAGAAAATTCAGGATTACTTCGTGAAAGAGAACCCCGCCGGTATCAACGGCAGTCTGTTGGAAGGCCGTTTCCTCTACGGCGCCTTCGTTCTTGCCGCGAAATGCGACGGCGTTTACGCCGCCGTAGCCTCCGGCACCAAACAGGCGGACGTGACCTTCACCTACACCGCCGCTTCCGCCACGCTGGCCTTTACTTCTTCCGGCGCCACGAAGATCCTCTATACGCTGGATGGCAGTGATCCGCGGTTCAGCGATACCGCTGAATCCATTTCCAGCGGTGGAACGATCACGCTGGGCACCGGCACCTGGAAAGCAAAAGCAGTGGCTCTTGACGACGCCCTCTGGAACGGCGACGTTAAGACCGACAGCGAGCGGACCGTATCTTAAACGCAAGAACCGAATAAAAGGGCGGGGGAAGCTCCGCCCTTTTGGGCTATAAAGGAGAGTGAGTAGAAATGGTAGAGACCAAAATTCCGGGCGTCTATGAATCCGGCGTCGGAAACGTGAGGATTAAATCCGGCGGGACGACGACAGGGCTTTTGAAAGGCCTTTTCGGTTCGGCGACGACGGCGCCGACGGAAGCGACGCCGGCGGCACCGAGCAACGAGGACCAGGTGAAGACCACCCTTGCCGACCTTAAAAACCAGTACCAGACGAACCTTCAGGGCGGGTACGATTACGCCGCCAACAAATTGAAGGCCGAGCGGGACGCCGACCTTCGGGAGCAGTATATTGCGAACCGGCAGGAGGAAACGGCGCTTCCGGAGAAGCTGGCGCGGTACGGGATCAACGGCGGAGCGACGGAAACGACCCTTGCGGATCTGAAAGCCCGGTACCAGAACGGACGGAACGCCACCAGACAGAATTATCTGACGAACCTTGCCGACCTTGGACAGAACTATATGACCCAGAACGCCGACGCGGCGAGAAGCTATGACGACCGGTGGCTGGATTATCTTCTTGACAAGGCGGAAACAGAGAACCGGCTGAAATTGCAGAAAGCCTATGCTTAAAAAGGAGGCGGGAAAATGCCTTCGCAAATGAATTTCCCGGCGGTGGCGGCGCCGCAGCGGAGGACCTGGACGGTCAATTCCTTCCGGGGCATCGACCTCTCGTCGAGCCCGACGGACATTGACAAGAGCAGAAGTCCCGACGCGCCGAACATGATGCCGGACGCGAAAGGAAACCCGATCAAGCGACCGGGTTTCAGCCTTATTAAAACCTATGAGGGAAGAATAAACGGACGGTATCAGATCACCGGTCACGAGGTGATCCACGCCGGACGGAACCTATATATTGACGGCGCTCTGACCTATACAGGCATGGCCGACCGGCGAAGCACCGGACAGGTGATCGTGGACAAACTCTACATCTTCGACGGGGAGGAAGCCCTTATTTGCGACGGTGAGGACGCTTACGAGCTTTCCTACGACGCCTATATCCCGACGGTGCTCATCAGCAAGAACGCCGACTTTTACGTTGAGGGCGGCGTTACGAAAACACAGGAACCGGGAGGCACGAAGAACGAGGCGTTTA
Organism: uncultured Clostridia bacterium; assembly: GCA_937906945.1. Classification (GTDB taxonomy): domain Bacteria; phylum Bacillota; class Clostridia; order Oscillospirales; family Ruminococcaceae; genus UMGS1668. Next base: position 54,513 of record CALCUE010000048.1, read on the forward strand.
ATCTGATCGGCGATTTCTGGCGAGAGAGCTTTTACGCGCCGACGGGAACGGAAACGACCTTTACGCTTTCAAAAGACCATCTCGCCAAACGGAAGGTAGTGGCGAAGGTCATGGACGCGAACGGCGATTGGCAGGAGAAGACCGAGGACACGGACTTCACCGTTGACAGAGACACCGGAAAAATCGTTTTCACGACGGCGGTACCGGCGGCGCCGGTGACCGGCGAGGACAACGTTGTCATCACGGCGGCGAAACACTTTGACGGCTATCCAGAGAAAATCAACCGCTGCCGGCAGAGCATCGCCTTTGGCGAACACGGCATCGTGAACCGGATCTTCCTCTGCGGAAACCCCTGCGAGCCGAACCGGGACTACTGGTGTTTCGTGAACGACCCGACCTACTGGCCGGACACCTACTATTCCGTTTTAGGGAGCGACGACACGAGGATCATCGGCTATTCCATCGTGGACAGCAAGCTGGCGACCCATCTTTCGCCGGCTTTGGACGGACGTTCCGTCGTGGTGAGATCCTCAAGTCTTGCCGAGGACGGGGTGATGAGCTTTCCGGTGGACGGATTTATCCAGGGCGAGGAAGCTCTGGCGCCGGGTGGCTTTGTCTATATGGAATCGGAGCCGCTTTTCGTGACGGCGAGAGGCGTTTACGCCTTGACGCCGGCGGATATTGACGGACGGCTTTATAGCCAAAATCGAAGCTATTTTATCAACAAGGCTTTGACCACAGATCCCGGTCTTTCGGGTGCCATCGCGGCGAAGTGGAAGCAGTTCTATTGCCTTGCGCTTTCCGGAAAGCTTTACCTTCTGGACACGAGCCAGAAAAGCTATGAGCGGGCGGAGCCGCATTCGACGTTCCAGTACGAGTGTTACGTCTGGGACGGCTTTTCGGCGACGGCGCTTTGGGAGGACGAGGACGGAGCGCTTTGCTTCGGGGACGAGGACGGAAACGTCTTCCGGTTCGCGACGGATCTTTCCGCCGCAGGCAGTTATACAGACTGGTCGCCGGAAGGAGAGAAAGGGATCCGTGCTTACTGGACCATGGCCGAGTTCGAGGGCGAAACGTTCTGGCGAAACAAGACCGTAAGAACGGTCGCTATTCAGGCGGCAGCCTATCCGCAGAACAAAGTGGTTCTGGAGAAGTGCGTCGGCGGCGAATGGAGCGTCGTCGAGGAATGGGGATCGAAGATCAGCTTTTTCGCGTGGAACGCTTTAGCCTGGAGCGGGTTCACCTGGAGCGGGAATCCACTTTACCGGACGCTGACGAAGAAGCTGAAAATAAAGAAATTCGACCGGGTGAGCTTCCGGATCGGGTGCAGCGATCCGGGAAAGGCGTTTGGCTTTTACGGCTTTTCTCTGGAATTCGCCGAGAGCGGACGCTATAAAAAGTGAGGTGAAAACATGGCATTTGATAAAATTACCGACGCCG
>CALCUE010000049.1 GCA_937906945.1 uncultured Clostridia bacterium
GTTTGGTAAAACTTTTCCGATTTTTTATGACAAAGCGGCGAAAGTGTGACAAAAGACGCCGTTTTTTGCGAAGCGGCGGCTTTTTTTAAGAGTTCTGTTCGGTGACGAGGAACCGGCGAAGCGGCGGCAGGAGCTTTGGCAGGATGACGGCGAAGACCACGGCGGTGACAACGCCGGTGACGATCCTTGTGGGGACGGCGCCGAAAATATAGGCGAAGGAATAATAATCGTAAATGACGCTGTCGAGCCACAGGACAAGGGTGTTGAGCACCGTCACCAGAAGCGCCGTCGAGACGGTGATGAAAATGGTCTGTTTGGTGCTCATTTCAAAATGGCGGCTCTTGGCGTAAAGGCCGACCAGAAGACCGCGGATCGCGGCGGGCGCGATCCAGAGAATGGTCGTCGGCATGAGCCCGTAGCCCATGAGCTGGTCCAGGAAACTGCCGAAAAGTCCGATCAGAAAGCCATCTACCGGGCCGAAAAGCGACGCGCCGACCAAAATCGGCAGGCTGTCAAGGGTGAATTTCATGTTGCCGAGCTTGATGGAGAAAAACTGGGCGAGCACGAAGAACATAGCGATGAGCATGGCGTCGGTGACGAGTTTTTTGACTTTAATAGGCAAGCCCCCTTTGCAGAGTTTTTAAGAAAAATCAGACGTTAAAGAGAAATTCGACGATGTCGCCGTCCTGCATGATATAGTCCTTGCCTTCGCTGCGGACAAGGCCCTTTTCTTTGGCGGCGGCTTTGGAGCCGAGGGCGATGAGGTCGTCGTATTTGACGATCTCGGCCCGGATGAAGCCCCGCTCGAAGTCGGAATGGATGACGCCGGCGGCCTGCGGCGCTTTGGTGTTTTTGCGGATGGTCCAGGCGCGGACCTCTTTTTTGCCGGCGGTGAGGAAGCTCATAAGGCCGAGAAGGTCATAGCTGGCTTTGATCATCCGGTCAAGGCCCGATTCCTTGAGGCCGATCTCGGCGAGGAATTCTTTCTTTTCGTCCGGTTCCATGTCGGCGACGTCCTCCTCGAATTTGGCGCAGACCGGCATGACGGCGGCGTGCTCCGAGGCGGCGATCTCCTGGACGGCTTTGTAGTTCTGGTTTTCGTCAATGCCGTTCATAAAGTCGTCTTCGGACAGGTTGGCGGCGTAGATGATCGGTTTTCCGGAAAGAAGGGGAATGGAAGAGATGATCTCCCGTTCCTCGTCGTCGGCGCAGTCGAAAGCACGGGCGGATTTGCCCTCTTCGAGGTGCTCTTTAAGACGGTTCAGAAGCTTCAGTTCGTCGCCGAGGGCGCGGTTGCCGCCTTTGAACTCCTTTTCGGTCTTGACGATCCGGCGGTCGAGGACCTCGATATCGGAGAAGATCAATTCGAGGTTGATGACTTCGATATCGCGGGCGGCGTTGACGGAACCATCGACGTGGATGATGTTGTCGTCTTCAAAGCAGCGGACGACGTGGACAAGAGCGTCCACGTTGCGGATATCGGCCAAAAATTTGTTGCCGAGACCTTCGCCTTTGGAAGCGCCTTTGACAAGGCCGGCGATATCGACGAATTCGACGGTGGCGGGGGTGTATTTTTCCGGTTCATAGATTTTGGCCAGTTCGTCAAGGCGGGGTTCCGGCACCGCGACGATCCCGACGGTGGGTTCGATGGTGCAGAAAGGATAGTTGGCCGCCTGGGCGCCGGCGTTGGTGATGGCGTTAAAAAGGGTGGATTTTCCGACGTTCGGAAGTCCGATCATACCGAGTTTCATAAAGCGTTGCCGTCCTTCTATCTGAATTTTGGAGAACTGTTGTCAAAAGGTTTTGACGGGTATATAATAATTATATAGCAATTCCGTAATTTAACAAGAGAATTTCCAAAAAAATAAAAAAATTGTTCAAGATAAGTTCACGAAATATCCAAAAAATGCAGTATAATAGGGATAAAGAACGGACAACCGATTTTTATATAGAGGAGGAGACACGATGGCAACGGCAAAGATCCTCATCGCCGACGACGACAGCAATATCTGCGAGCTTTTGAGGATGTATCTGGAAAAAGAAGATTACGAAGTGGTTCTCGCCGGGAACGGCGAGGAGGCCCTTTCCCAATTCGACACGGCAGCGCCGGATCTGATCCTTCTGGACGTCATGATGCCGAAGCTGGACGGCTGGCAGGTCTGCCGGGAGATCCGGAAAAAATCCGAGTGCCCCATCATCATGATCACCGCCAAAGGCGAGACTTTCGACAAAGTTCTCGGTCTGGAGCTGGGCGCCGATGACTATGTGGTCAAACCCTTCGAGCCGAAGGAGATCATCGCCCGGATCAAGGCGGTCATGCGCCGCACCGGAAAGATCGCCCCAGAAGTGGACAAAAAGGAAGTCAGCTTCGATAAGCTGGTGGTCAACATGACAAAATACGAGCTCAAGGTCGATGGCAAAGTCATCGACACCCCGCCGAAGGAACTGGAGCTTCTGTTCCATCTGGCCTCCAACCCCAACCGGGTCTATACCCGGGATCAGCTTCTGGACGAGGTGTGGGGCTTCGAGTATTACGGCGATTCCCGTACCGTCGATGTGCACATCAAGCGCCTGCGTGAAAAACTGGAGGGCGTTTCGGACAGATGGTGCCTGCGGACGGTCTGGGGCGTCGGCTATAAATTTGAGCTGAAAGACGAAGAATAATGGCAGTCAAAGAAAACCCCGTTAAAAAGTCGCTGTTCTACCGCTATTTCGCCATCTGTTCCGGCATCCTTCTGGCCACCATCGCCTTCATGGGTATTTTCATTGTCGGCTTCAGTGCGTCCTATTTCCGGACGAGCAACCAGGAAAATCTGCGGAAAAAGGCGGATCAGGCGGTGAGCCTGACCCTTTCCAGTATGGAACGGTATCATTACCGGATGATCCCGACGGCAACGGTGCAGAACGGCTATAACATTATGGCGATGAACAACGACGTCATTATTTTCCTTACCGACCGGGACGGCAAGACACTGGTCTGCACCGAGGGCGGCCATTGTAACCACCGCACCTACGCTCTTCCCGAAAACGTGTTGGAAAAGGCGTCCGGCGGCGAATTCAGCGAGACCGGGAATCTTTTCGGCATTTATAAAAGCAATTATTATACGGTGGGCGTTCCGGTGGAACAGGACGGCGTCGTTCTGGCCTACGTCTTTCTTTCGACGGAGGCCAATGACATCGGCTATTACGTGCTGGATCTTCTGGATATCATCATTTTCGGCGCTCTTCTGGCGACGGTGGTCTCGTCGGTGGCCATCTATATCGTGACCAAAAACCTGACCAGACCGCTCCGCAGTATGGCGAAAGCGACCAAGAGCTTTTCGAGCGGGGATTTCACCGTTCGTGTGCCGGTGGAGGGAGAGGACGAGATCGCCCAGCTGGGCGTTTCGTTCAACCACATGGCGGATTCGCTGGCCGATATGGAATCGGTGCGGCGGAATTTCATCGCCAACGTGTCCCACGAGCTCAAAACACCGATGATGACCATCGGCGGCTTTGTGGACGGCATTCTGGACGGTACGGTGCCGCCGGAAAAAGAGCGGCAGTATCTGGAGACCGTTTCGAAGGAGATCAAGCGGCTTTCGCGCCTTGTGAAATCCATGCTGAGCGTTGCCCGGATGGAAGCCGGCGACATGGAGCTCAAAAAGGAGAATTTCAACATCAACGAGCTGGTCTGCCAGACGCTTTTTGCCTTCGAGCAGAAGATCGAGGACAAAAACCTCGAGATCCTTGGTCTGGATTCGGACGAGGTGTTCGTCTATGCCGACAACGACCTTATCCATCAGGTGGTCTATAACCTGGTGGACAACGCCATCAAGTTCTGCAACGAGAGCGGGCGCCTTTCCTTCGCCTATAAGACGCAGGACGGCAAGGTGTTCGTTTCGGTGCGGAACACCGGCGAGGGATTACCGCAGCACGAGCTGCCGCGGCTTTTTGACCGGTTCTATAAGACCGATAAATCCCGGGCGCTCGACAAGACCGGCGTCGGGCTCGGTCTTTATATCGTCCAGACCATCATCAACCAGCACAAGGGCGATCTCATTGTGCAGAGCGTCGAGGGCGAATACACCGAATTCACGTTCTCGCTGGACGCTTCGGACCCGAAAGCGCTCAAAGAGCGCAAACGTCGGGGAAAAGAGGAAGCGGAACCGAAAAATCCGGACGAAAAATAAAAAATATTTAACATCTGTTTCATTTTATTTCACAATTTGCGGTTACAATAAGACCCGTAAAGATAAATTCCACGCAGAAGAGGTATGAGAATGGAAGATTTTGAAAAGCAAGAAAACCTCGGCGACACCGAGCCGGAAGTTCCGGTCGAAGAGACCGTCCATTCCGATACGGAAAGAAACACCAACGCGCCGACCGGTTGGACCTATTCCGCCAACACGAACCAGTACGTTTCGTGGGACGGCGGCAGCGATCCCAACACCGCTTCCTGGACACCGGGAAAGTCGGAGACGGCCACCGGCGATTCGGCGCCGCGGAAAGAATACGGCACGCAGTATGGCTACTATAACAACGCCGGACAGACGCCGAACTATTACAGCAACAACGGCGCCAACCCCTATGGCCGGAACAGCGGCTATCAGTGGGATTACAGCCGCTATGAGAACGCCGAAACGTCTCAACCGGCGAAGAAAAAATCCGGAAAGGGCTTCAAGGTCTTTTTGGGGATCGTCGCCGCCGTGCTCGGCTGCTGTGTTCTGGCTTTGGCCACCGTCGGGATCTACAGTCTGGTTTCCGGGAACGGATTTCCGGGAGGCAAAATAGAAGCTCCGTCGGATTCCTATAACGAACCTTCGGAAAACGCTGTGGAAACGCCGCCGATCTTCCTGGAAGGAAAGCCGGAGGAAAACGACGATCCTCTTTCCACCGACGGAAAGATGTCCGGCACCGCGATCTATAAAAAAGTAAGTCCCTCCATTGTGGGTGTGGTGCAATATCAGTACGCCCAGAGCTTTGAGCCCACCGGCGAAGGCTCCGGCATCATCATCAGCACCGACGGCTATATTCTGACCAACGCCCACGTGATCAAGAACGCGGATACCGTCAAAGTCGTGCTCTATAACGAGGAAGAATATGAGGCGGCGATCATCGGTTCTGACGAGCAGACCGACATCGCCGTGCTCAAGATCGACGCGAAGAACCTCGCCTTCGCCGAACTCGGCGATTCCGACGAAGTGGAAGTCGGCGAGCCGGTCTATGTGCTCGGCAACCCCGGCGGCCTTATTCTGCAATCGAGCTTTACCGACGGCATCATCAGCGGTCTTAACCGGGTGGTGAGCACCAAGGACAGCAACTATTCCATGACGGTCATCCAGACCAACGCCGCCATCAACCCCGGCAACTCCGGCGGCGCTTTGATCAACGCCTATGGCCAGGTCATCGGCATCACGAGCTCTAAACTGGTCAGCGAAAAGTATGAGGGCATCGGCTTCGCCATTCCGACCAGAACGGCGAAACCCATTATGGAGGACCTCATTATGCAGGGCTATGTTTCCGGCAGAGCCATTCTCGGCATCACCGGACGCACCGTGGATTCGGTGATGGCCCGGTACTATAAAGTGCCCGAAGGCGTTCAGATCGCTTCGTTCACCGAAGGCGGAAGCTTTACCGGTACCACCGCCGCCGTCGGCGACATCATCACCGCTTTGAACGACGAGGAGATCACCTGCATGGAGGATGTCTTCTCGTTCCTGACGGAACATTCCCCCGGCGACGAGGTGAAAGTTACGCTCTTCCGTTATTCCGCCACGAGAAACAACGACCAGACTTTTGAAGTCACCATTCATCTGGTGGAGAACAAAGGATAAAAAAGCTTAGAAAAGCAGTCCCGGCGCAAAAGCGCCGGGACTGCTTTTTTTTTGGGGAAAGGCTTTTGGGTGGAGAAAGCGGTCGGATGAAACGACAATTTTGAAGCCTTCCCCCTTGGGGGAAGGTGTCGAGCGAAGCGAGACGGATGAGGGGCTGTGTAAACTTGATTTTGATAAATGAGGAGCAATCTTGCGCCCCCTTGTCAAGGGGGGGCTGGCTTTTTGGGGCTTGTCCCAAAAAGACTGGGGGATTCTTTTCTACGGTTCGATTTTTGTAAAGGAATCCCCTCGCCACTTCGTGGCCCTCGTCTCGCCTGCGGGCTCGGTCACGGCGCGGCTCTGACCGTCCACCGGACGGTCATTCACTACCGCGCCGAGCGCTTCGCGCTTCCTCTGACGAGAGGCGCAAGATAAGGTAAAATCCCCTTCGCCACTTCGTGGCCCTCTCCCCTTTAACAAGGGGCGTAAGGCGGAATGTACCCCACCCGTTTCTTTGCGCCGTCAAAGAAATGGGGGGGGTATGCTTCCTAATAAGCCCTTCCAAAGCGCTGTTTTTATCAAAATCGCGCCGGAAAGCGCCCAAAATCGTGTTATTTATTCCTTTTCCTCCAAAACCGCGACGCCGGGCAGCTCTTTGCCCTCCAAAAATTCCAGCGAAGCGCCGCCGCCGGTGGAGATATGGCTCATTTTGTCGGCGAAGCCGAGCTTTGTCACCGCCGCCACCGAATCGCCGCCGCCGATGATGGAAACGGCGCCGGAACCGGCGATGGCTTTCGCCACGGAAAGAGTGCCCTCGGCGAAGGCCGGGAACTCAAAAACGCCCATCGGTCCGTTCCAGACGACCGTTCCGGCGCCTTCCAGCGCTTCGCTGAAAAGCCGGACGGTCTTGGGACCAATATCCATACCCATGAGCCCGTCGGGAATGTCCCTCGCCTCCACGGCGATGGGCTCCGCCTTTTCGTCAAAAGCTTCGGCGGCCACGTGGTCAATGGGCATCAAAAAGCGCACGCCCTTTTCCACCGATTTTTCCAGAATTTCGGCGGCAAGCTCCAGTTTGTCGTATTCGCAGAGGGAATTGCCCACGTCGTAACCGTCGGCCTTGATGAAGGTATAGGCCATGGCGCCGCCGACGATGAGGGTATCCACCTTGTCCAGAAGGTTCGTGATGACGCCGATCTTGTCGGAGACCTTCGCGCCGCCCAAAACGGCGACAAAGGGCCGTTTCGGTTCGGCAAGGGCCGAACCCATGACGGTGATCTCCTTTTCCATCAGAAAGCCGCAGACCGCCGGAATATAGGCGGCAACACCGGCGGTGGAAGCGTGCGCCCTGTGGGCCGTGCCGAAGGCGTCATTGACGTAAAGCTCCGCCAGTCCGGCCAGTTCTTTGGCGAAGGCCGGGTCGTTCTCCGTCTCCTCTTTATGGTACCGCAGGTTCTCCAAAAGGGCGACTTCGCCATTTTGAAGCTTCGCGGAAATATTCTTCGCGTCCTCGCCGACAACGTCCTTACTCATCAAGACCGGTTTTCCGAGAAGTTCCGAAAGCCGCGCCGCCACCGGAGCGAGCGAAAATTCCGGCAGCCATTGTCCCTTCGGACGGCCGAGGTGGGAGCAAAGGATCACTTTGGCGCCCTTTTCCGAAAGATACTGAATGGTCGGCAAAGCGGCGACGATCCGTTTGTCGTTCGTAATGACGCCGTCTTTAAGCGGCACGTTGAAATCACAGCGCACCAGCACCCGTTTTCCGGCGACCTCGACGTCCCGGACCGATTTTTTGTTCAGAGAATCCATAAAAAATCCCCTTTCTCTATCCTTTTAATAATAGCGGAGAAAAATCCACTATTACTATAATACAAAGCGCCCCCGTTTGCAAGGAAAACAAAAAACACTGTCAGTTTGCCCGAAAACCGGTAAAAAAACGCCGCCGCCGTTAAAAAAGCCCTTCGCTTTGTGGAAAAGCGAAGGGCAAGCCTTGTGCAGATTGCCGATTTATTCCGTTTCCTCCCAAGGGGAAAGACCGTTTTCCGAAAGGACATAGACCTTGTCGCAGACCTTGGAAAGATAGGTCCGGTCGTGGGAAACGCTGATGATCGTCCCGCCGAAATTTTGAAGCGCTTTTCGCACCACCGGCGCGGAAAGCGGGCTGAAATTCCGGGTCGGCTCGTCCAGAAGCAGAACGTTGGCGCCCCGAAGCACCATATCGAGAAAGAGCAGTTTGGCTTTTTGTCCGCCGGAAAGAGTCCCGATAGGTCTCGCCGTCTCCTCCCGGGTGAAACGCATGCTTCCCATGAAGGTCCTCGCCTTCGTAAGGCCCTCCTTATCGAAGCGCTCCCCGAAAAATTCCAGCGGCGTCTTTTCGTAATCGAGCGCCTCGGCGTAATTCTGCGGCATATAGGCCGCCGTGACGTCCTCCCTTTCCGAAAGTTCTTTCCAAATCTCTTTGAGAAGCGTCGATTTTCCGGCGCCGTTCTTCCCGGTGATCCCGACGTGCTCATGACCGGTGACAACAAGCCGCAAATCCTTCGCCAACGTCTTTTCGCCGATTTTGAGCACCGGAAGCGTCAGCGCCAGTACCTCTTTCCCTCCCGGTACGGTGATTGCCGGGTCAAATTTGGTCAGAATGGCCTCCTCTTCCTCCGGAAAGTCCAAAAAGTCCTCCTTTTCCCGCTCGAACCGGGCTCCCATGGAAAGAACGCTGTGCATTTTCTTTTTAAGAAGCCTCGCGCCGGCGGGATCGCCCCGGGAGATCGTCTCCTGGTCGTGCTCGACCTTGTCGTGGATCCGCCGCCATTTTTCCATCTGTTTGTCATAATCGTCCCGCTGTTTTTTCGCCACCTGCCGCTGGTGCTCAAAAGTCCCGGCCCTTTGCGAAAGATAGTCGGCATAGGGCTCGTGGACAACGGTGATCCGGCTTTTGGATTTGCCGGAAAGCTGTTCCATGTGAACGATAACGGTGGCGACCCGCTCGATGAGCACCTCGTCGTGGGAGATGAAAAACACCGTTCGCTTTCCCTCGGCAAGGACTTTTTCGAGCCATTCCAGCGTCTCGATATCGAGGTCGTTGGTGGGTTCGTCCAAAAGCAGAAGGGTCGGTTCCTCCATCAGAAGCCTCGCCATCTGCGCCTTGACCTTTTCCCCGCCGGAAAGACTGCCGAGGGTCCGTTCCGAAAGGATGAAATCAAAATCCAGTCCCAACCGGGTCAGAACGTCGGGATGAAGATAATATTCCGTGTCGCCGAAAAAGTCTGCCAACGTCACGGCTTCAAGACCCGGGTCCAGCGTCTGCGGCAGATAGGCGACCTTGTCCCCGGTGATGACGTCACCACTGCCGTCGCAATAGTCCTCGCAGAGGGACGGGTCGTAAAGATAGCGCAGAAGGGTCGATTTGCCGTTGCCCTCCTCGCCGATCAGCACCGCTTTTTCGCCGTCCTTGATCGTGAACGAAAGCCCTTCGCAAAGGGTCCGTCCGCTTTTTTTCAAAAAAAGAGAGATATTTCGTAATTCTATCATGGGCTCCTCCTAAAAAATCGTCGTCGAAGAAGCGGAATTTTCCACGCAAAAAGGGCGCGAAGATCCGCTCTCAAAGACCGGGAACCACGCCGAAAAGACCCCGGCGTTCCAATCGCCGAGGCAGCCGCGAGGCCACGTTTTTCCCGATCCTTAAAGGCGCATCTTCGCACCCCTTTCTCTCGTTTTTTCTACGGTCATCATACCACGAAAAAGGTTCCCCTGTCAACGGCGGCTAAACAAAAGCGCCCGGCCAAAGGCCGGGCGTTCCCGTTTTTTTATTCTTCGGCGCAGTTGACTTCGCCGATGGGTCCGACGATGGGAAGGGGATCGATCCCAAGGCGGGTGTAATAGTCGGAGATGGCGGATTTGACGGCCTGTTCCGCCAGAACGGAACAATGAATTTTAACAGCCGGAAGTCCGTCCAGCGCCTCGATGACGGCTTTGTTGGTGAGCTTCAAAGCGTCCTCCAGGGGCTGACCTTTGATCATTTCGGTAGCCATGGAGCTGGTGGCGATGGCGGCGCCGCAGCCGAAGGTCTTGAATTTGACGTCTTTGATGATGCCGTCCTCGATTTTAAGGTACATCTTCATGATATCGCCGCAGCGGGCGTTGCCCACTTCGCCGACGCCGTTGGCGTCCTCAATTTCGCCGACGTTGCGCGGGTTGGAAAAATGGTCGAACACTTTTTCGGAATATAACATAGCCATAGGTTTTTTCCTCCTTAACGGATCATTTTAACGGCGGTATCCTCGCCTTTTTTGATTTTTTCCCAAAGCGGGCTCATGGCGCGAAGGCGCTCGATGATGCCCGGCAGAACGTTCAGAATGTAGTCCACCTCGTCCTCGGTGTTGGCGTCGTCAAGGCTGATGCGAAGGGAGCCGTGGGCGACTTCGTGGATGAGGCCGATGGAAAGGAGCACGTGGCTCGGATCCAGCGAACCGGAGGTGCAGGCGGAACCGGAGCTGGCGCAGATGCCCAGCGCGTCAAGGCTTAAAAGAAGGCTTTCGCCCTCAATGCCCTCGAAGGAGACGTTGACGTTGCCGGGAAGCCGTTTTTCCCGGTCGCCGTTGAGGCGGCTGCGCTCGATCTTGAGAAGGCTGTCGATGATCTTGTCCCGGAGAACTCTCGTTTTCGCGGCGCGTTCCTCAATGTTCTGCGTCGCGATCTCGATGGCTTTGGCAAGGCCAACGATGGCGGCGATGTTTTCGGTACCGGCTCTCTTGCCCTTTTCCTGACCGCCGCCGTCAATAAGGTTCGGCAGAACGATGCCCTTTTTGACGTAAAGAACGCCGATGCCCTTCATGGCGTGGATCTTGTGGCCGGAAAGGGAGAGCATGTCGATGTTCTGCTCTTTGACGTTGATCTCGACGTGGCCGACGGCCTGAACGGCGTCGGTGTGGAACCAGATCTTTTTCTCCCGGCACAAAGCGCCGATCTCGGCGATGGGCTGGATGGTGCCGATCTCGTTGTTGGCGTACATGACGGAAACAAGGCCGGTATCCGGACGGATGGCGGCCTCGACGTCCTCCAACCGGACGACGCCGTTTTCATGGACCGGAAGATAGGTCACCTCGAAGCCCTGTTTTTCGAGAGCCTGGCAGGTGTGAAGAATGGCGTGGTGTTCAAAAGCCGTGGTAATGATGTGTTTTTTTCCCTTTTTGGCGAGGGTCTGCATGGCGCCTTTGAGCGCCCAGTTGTCGGATTCGGAACCGCAGGAGGTGAAATAGATCTCCGACGGGTCGGCGCCGAGGCACTCGGCGACCTTCTCACGGGCGGCTTTTAATGCCCAACCGGCTTCCCGGCCTTTGGAATAAATGCTGGAGGCGTTGCCGTACCCTTCGGTGAGCCACGGCATCATGGCGTCCAGCACCTCTTTGGAAATGGGGGTGGTGGCGGCGTTGTCCACATATATAAACTGTTTTTCCAAGCGATGAAATCTCCTTTCAGAAAGAACCTTTCCGGTTCACCGGAACTTATATTATACCTTTTTTGTAGGAATTACAAGGGGCTTTTCCTATTATTTGCAAAAAATTCAAAAATAATTCGCCAAAAACCGGAATTTTTTCGTCCTGTCCCCTTTTTGTCCCACCTTTTTCTCCCCATTTTGAGAAAGGTGTGTTATAATATAGATAACAAAAAGCCTTCCCCCTCGGGGGAAGGTGTCAACCGAAGGTTGACGGATGAGGGGCTTTGAAGGTCTGATTTTGGGAAATTCAACCTGTCATTGCGAGGAGCCGTTATTGACGGAGCAAGAACGGCGACGTGGCAATCTTATCCCCGACAATGATAATAAAAAGATTCCCACGGTCGCTGCGCTCCCTCGGAATGACAGAAAAAGGAAAGACATTAGGAAATGTACCCCTATAAGGCTCCCCTTGTCAGGAGCAAAGCCTGCAAGCGCCGCCAGTGGCGGATGCAGCGAGCAGGGTTTGGCGCCACGGTCGAAAAAATCGAGGATCAGCGTAAGCCCGAAGATTTTTTCAGGTACCGCAAGAGTTCGCTGTCAGCCGTAGGCTGACTGAGGGGTAGTAATAAAGAATAATCGTATTCCCCCAATAAAAAAAGTAGCAACGGGTTCAGTCGAATCTGATCCTACAATTGCTACCACTATCAGTATATCCCCTTCACCCGGAAATTTCAATCCCAAATTCCAAAAAATCCCGAAAAGGAAGGTGTCCCTTATGGAAAACCCCGTCACGTTAGAAGAAATCTGGGAGGCCACCGCGGCCATGGAAGGCGTCGTCGTGCGTACGCCCGTCGTCACGGCCAAACGGCTTTCCCCCAACCTCTTTTTCAAGGCCGAAAACCTTCAGCACACCGGCTCGTTCAAGCTCCGCGGCGCGTTCAATAAAATCCGCCTCCTTTCCGACGAGGAGTGCCGGCGCGGCGTCATCGCCTGCTCCGCCGGCAACCACGCCCAGGGAGTCGCCCTTTCCGCCACGGCAAGGGGCATCCGTTCCATCGTCTGCATGCCCGAATCCGCTCCGCGGATCAAACAGGAAGCCACCCGGGGTTACGGTGCCGAGGTGATCGCCGTACCCGGCAATTACGACGATTCGGCCAAAGAGGCCGCCCGCCTTCGGGACGAAAACGACTACGTTTTCGTCCATCCCTTCGACGACCCGGCGGTCATCGCCGGTCAGGGCACCGTCGGCCTTGAGATCCTAGCTCAGCTGCCCGACGTGGAACAGATCGTCGTGCCGGTCGGCGGCGGCGGTCTCATCAGCGGCATCGCTCTGGCTGTCAAAGCCCTGAAACCCACCTGCCGGGTCATCGGCGTGCAGGCTCTTCGGGTACCCTCCATGGCTAAATCCTTCGCCTTTGACAATATCATGACCGTAAAAGATAACCATACCGTCGCCGACGGCATCCACGTGCTGACCCCCGGCAACCTGACTTTTGAGATGGTCAGCGCCTATGTGGACGACATCGTGCTCGTTTCCGAGGAGGAGATCTGCGGTGCTGTCGCCGTCCTGCTCGACGGTCCCAAACTGGTTGCCGAAGGCGCCGGCGCCGCCGCCGCGGCCGCTTTCCTTTTCAAAAAAATCGACACGACCAAAAAGACCGTCTGCGTTGTCTCCGGCGGCAACGTCGATCTTGGCAAGCTTTCCGAAATCATGAATGTCGGCCTTCAAAAACTTTCGACCCTGTCCCCGGACGACCTTAGATAAGGAGGATTTCCATGCTCCGTTTTCTCATCGGCACCAACGAAAAAGCCCGCCGGAAGCGGCTCTATGACGAAATTGCCCAAACACCCGGTCCGGCTTTGCTTCTTGTGCCCGAACAGTTCTCCTTCGAGAGTGAAAAGCTGCTCAACGCCGCTTTGGGTTCCGAAAAAGCCCAGAACGTCGAGGTTTTGAGCTTTTCGCGCCTTTGTAACAGCGTTTTCCGCCGGTTCGGCGGTCTGGCCGGCGATTATTCCGACGACACCACCAAGCTCCTTTTGATGGGCGCGGCTCTTTCCCACGCCGCCGATGACCTGCGGTTTTATCAAAAAACCGTCCTCGGCGCTCCGTTCATCGAAAAACTGGTGGAGACGGACACCATTCTCAAAAACGCCGCCGTCACGTCCGAGGACCTTTTCCGTCTTTCCGACGGTACGGAAGAAAGCGTGCTCAAAGCGAAAGCCCATGACCTCGCGCTGATCTTTTCCCACTACGACGCCCTTCTGGGCGAAAGCTGGCTGGATCCTCTGACCGACCTTTCCCGGGCGGCGGAAATCCTTTCTGAGCACGACTTTTTCTCCGAAACCCCCGTTTTCCTCGATAACTTCACCGGCTTCACCGGCAGCGAGCAAAAGCTCCTCGCCGCCGTGCTCAGCCAGTCCCCCACCGTCACCGTAAGCCTTCGCTGTCCCGCTCTTTTCGATAAAACCGGCGGCTTCGGTCTTTTTTCCAAGACCCAGCGCACCGCCGGAAAGCTTTTGCGCCTGGCGGACTCCGTCGGCGTAAAAGTGGCTTCGCCCGTTCTTGTGGAGACCGAAACGGATAGCCGTCCCGAAGCTATCCGCTCGCTGGAGGACCATTTTTTCCAGGACAAAAACCCCGTCGAAACGAACAAGGGCGAAGTCCGGCTGATCTTTGCCGACGACGCCTACGACGAGGCGGCTTTTGTCGCCTGCGAGGCGCATTCTCTGGCTGAAAACGGTCTTCGCTGGCGGGATATGGCCATCATCGCCCGGGACCTTACGCCCTATCGCCACGCTTTGCCCGACGCTTTCGCCAAGGCGAACATTCCCCTTTATACCGACGAACCGGCGGATTTTCACGCCCATCCGCTGGCGGCTTTTCTTTTAGCGTCCCTTTCCGCCGTCCAAAACCGCTTCCCCGCCGAGGACGTTTTTCGCCTTCTCAAAACCGGCCTTCTGCCGGTGGACGAGGAAGCCGTCGCCGAGTTCGAAAACTACTGTTATATCTGGAATATCCGGGGTTCGCTGTTCCTTTCCGATTTCACCGGAAACCCCGACGGCTTTTCCGAGGATCCCCGTCCCGAAAGCCTTTCGGCGCTGCCTCGCCTCAACGAACTGCGGCGACAGATCGTCGAACCGCTTGTGACGCTGCGGGACAGCCTTTCCTCCGCCGACGGTGAAATTTTCTCCCGGGCCGTCTATCAATATCTGGTGGACGCCAAGGTGACGGAGGGCCTTCGGCGGCTTTATGACCAATATTTTTCCGACGGCAACCGTGCCGCCGCCGAGGACCTCGACACCTTCTGGACGGCCCTCATCGGCATTCTCGATAAATTCACTTCGTCCCTTTCCGGCGTCGTTCTTCCGCTTCCGGTTTTGAACCGGCTTTTGGAAACGGCGCTTTCCACCGTCAAAATCGGCGTTCTGCCGAAGACGCTGGACTGCGTCATGGCCGGAACGGCGGACCGCTTCCGTCCCGCCGACTTAAAAGCCGTTTTCCTCATCGGCGTCACCGAGGGCGTTTTTCCCGCTTCGCCGAAAAACGGCGGCCTTTTCACCGATTCCGAGCGTCAGACCATGGAGACCTTCGGTCTCGAACTGGGCGAGGGCGACCTCGATCCTCTGCTTTCGGAACGGATGTACGCCTATAACGCTCTGACCGCCGCTTCGGAAAAGGTGTTCGTAACGGTGCCCCGCTATGACGCGGCGGCCAAAGCCCTTTCACCGTCATCCCTGGTGCGGCGGCTTCCCGAAGCCGTTTTTCCTCTTCCCGAGGAATCCACCGCCGATCTGCCGGAGACCTTCTGGCTCTGTTCCGAGGAACTGGCCTTCGAGCGGTTAGCCGCCGGTTTTTCCGACGAAACGCCGGCTTTTCGGGCGCTTTTCGCCTGGTTTTCCGGCAAAGAGGGCTGGAAAGACCGGGTCGAAAAGCTCGGAAAAGCGGTCAAGCCCGCCGAACTCTCTCTCCAGAACAAAGGGAACGCCGAAAAGCTCTTCGGGCAAAGCGTTCTGCTCTCTCCCTCCAGTATCACGAACTATTACGAGCATTGCCCCTTCTGTTATTTCGCCCGCTCCGGTCTTTCTCTCAAAGAACGGAACCGGGCCCGGCTGGAGGGCGCTTCCGCCGGCTCCCTCATCCACTATATTCTTCAAAAACTCATCGCCAAATACGCCGGCGGCATCGCCGCTCTTTCGGAGGAAGCTCTCCGCGCCGAGATTGACGATCTTTTCGAGGAATACCTTCAGACGGTCCTCGGCGGCACCGTCGGCAAAACGCCGTCCTTCCTCTATCTCTTCCGCCGGATCGCCGATTTCCTCGTGACCCTTCTTCAGCGGGTGGGCAAGGAGCTTTCCGACGCGGCCTTTAAGCCCTACGCCTTTGAACAGGCTCTGGACGATTCCGGCGAGGTGCCGCTCTATCGCCTTACCACCGACGACGGAAAAACCATCGCCGTCTGTGGAAAGATCGACCGGGTCGATACGGTGGAACTGGACGGCGTTCGCTACGTCCGGGTGGTCGATTACAAGACCGGGCGGAAGGTCCTCGACCTTAACGACGTCTATTACGGGATCAACATCCAGATGCTTCTTTATCTCTTCGCCATCTGGCAGGGCGGAAAAGGCGGCCTTGCCGACGCCAACCCCGCCGGGATCCTTTATATGCCGGCGCGGGATACGATCCCGTCGGCGGATTCCGCCGCCGACGCCGCCTTCGAAAAGACCGATCCTTTCAAAATGAACGGCCTTCTTCTTCGGGACAAAGCCGTCGTTTCCGCCATGGAACCGAACCTTCCCGGCGTCTTTCTTCCGGTCAAGGAGAAGGATTTTTCCGAGGAGGCGGAAGAACCGACCCCTTCCGACGACTTCATTTCCGCCCTTCTCACCGGCCGGAAGAACAAAAGCCTTGCCGATCTCTCCGAGTTCACCCTCATCCGCCGGCATATCGACGGTCTTCTCAAAACCATGGTGACGGATCTTTGCGACGGAAAGATCGCCGCTTTGCCGTTCCGGAACGGCAAAGCCTATTCCTGCGACTTCTGCCCCTATGCCTCGGTCTGCCGCCGGACGGAAACCGATCCTTTTATCCTCCACGAGAATTTTTCCGGCGACCAGAAAGCCGCCGGGGAAGGAGATGACGAACCGTGAGCGAACGAAAATGGAACGCCGAACAGCAAAAGGCCATTGAATCCCTCGGCGGGAACCTTCTGGTATCCGCCGCCGCCGGTTCCGGCAAAACCGCCGTTCTGGTGGAACGGGTCATCCGCATTCTCACCGACGACACCCGACCCGTGGACGCCGACCGCCTTTTGATCGTCACCTTCACCAAAGCCGCCGCCAACGAGATGAAGACCCGACTTTCCGACGCTTTGGCCGAAAAGCTGACCGCCGACCCGGAAAACGGCTGGCTTCGCCATCAGCAGCTTCTGATGGAGCGGGCCCATATCAGCACCATCCATTCCTTTTATACCGACGTGGTGACCGAAAACTTCAGCCGGGTCGGAATTTTCCCCGATTCCCGGGTCGCCGACGAGCAGGAGGACGATTTCCTTCTGCGGGACACCCTTTCCGAATTGTTGGAGGCGGAATTTGAGAAAAACGACCCGGTTTTCCGGGACCTTGTGGAAATTTTCCGCTCCGGAAACAGCGTCTCCGGTTTGGGCGACCAGCTGGCCGATCTTTATAAGACCGTTCGGTCGTTGCCCCATTTTGAGGACTGGTTGGACGAAAAGGCCGCCCTTTATGGCGACCCCCGTCCTTTTGCCGAGACCTTCTGGGCCGGTCTGGTCTTAAAGCGGATCCCGGTCCGTCTTCAAAGCGTTCGGATGAAAGTCTCATCGGCCCTTTCCTTCGCCGAGGAACAGAATCTTTCGGCTTACGCCGCCACCGTCCGGGAGGATTCCGACCTTCTGGAAACGCTCTATCAGAGCGCCCTTTCCGCTTCCTTCGCGGAAACGAGGGCCCTCTTCGCCGATTTCCGGTTTCCCCGCCTTGCCTCCGCCAAAGTGGACGACGTCCTTAAAAAGGAATTCCAGAAACGCCGGAACGCCTATAAAACCCTTTTCAGCAATCTCGCCAAAGAGATCGCCCTCTATTCCGGTGACGGCTACGTCGCCGACCGGGACGCTCTTTATCCCCTGGTCACCCGGCTTTTTGACCTTCTGAAGCGGCTCGACCAAGCCTTTTTCTCGAAAAAGCAGGAAAAGCACCTCATCGACTACGGCGACATGGAGCAGCTGACCCTTAAAGTTCTGCTCGAAAAAAATGAGCACGGCGACTACGTCCCGACGAGCACGGCGAAGGAGATCGCCTCCCGCTTCGACTATATCCTCGCCGACGAGTGTCAGGACAACAACAAGGTGCAGGACGCCATTTTTTCCGCCATTTCCCGGGGCGACAACCTCTTTTTCGTCGGCGACGTCAAACAGAGCATCTATCGCTTCCGCCAGGCCATGCCGGAGCTTTTCCTCGAAAAGCGGGACCTCTGGCCCCTTTTTGACGGCACCCATTATCCCGCCACCATCCTTCTCGGCCGCAACTATCGAAGCCGCCGCAACGTCACCGACGGGGTCAACTTCGTCTTTCGCCAGCTGATGCAGAAATCCGTCGCCGAAATGGATTACACCGCCGCCGAGGAACTGATCCCGGAGGCATCGTTCCCCGAAAGCGACGAAATTCGCAACGAATTTCTGCTCATCGAAAGCCCTTCCAACGAAAAAACCTATGAGACCGAGGCCCGTATCGTCGCCCGGCGGGTGAAACAGATGGTGGAAGAGGCCGTTCCCGTCACGGAGAACGGCGTTCTCCGTCCCTGCCGCTACAGCGACATCGCTCTGCTTCTAAGGGCCGATTCCGGTCGCTCCCTCTACTATATCCGGGCCTTGCAGGCCCTCGGCATTCCCTGCCAATGCGAAAAAGACAAAGCCGGCTTTTTCCTCCGTCCGGAGGTCATGGCCGTCCTCAACACCCTCAAGGCCATTGACAACCCCGCTTTGGATATCCCTCTTTCCGGCGCGATGCTTTCGGAGCTTTTCGGCTTCACGCCGGACGATCTTGCCGCCATTCGCCTTCAAAAGCGCCGGGGAACTCTTTATTCCGCCGTCAAAGTCGCCGCCAAAGACGGTGACAAAAAGGCCGCCGCCTTTTTGTCAGTCCTCGGCGAACTGCGGCGCTATGCCGCCTATGAATCTGCCGACGGCCTCATTCAGCGGCTTTATGACCGCACGCTGGCGGTGCCGATCTTCCGCAGTCTGCCCGACGGCGATCTGCGCCTTGCCAACCTGCGGCTTCTTCTCCAATACGCCGCCGAACGGGAGCAAAACGGCTTTTCCGGTCTTTCCCGCTTCCTCTCCTACCTCGCCCGGTTGGAGGAAAACAAAAAGGATCTGGCGCCGGCCGGTCATACCGGTGCCGGCGGCAACGTCGTGCATATCATGAACGTCCACGGCTCCAAGGGTCTTGAATACCCGGTGGTGTTCCTCTGCGACGTTTCCCACCAGTTCCGCCTGGCGGACGGCAGCGCCCGCTCCCTTTTCCACACGAAACTGGGCTTCGCCTCGTTTCTGCGGGATCCGGTGACCGGCGTTCGCTATAAGTCGATCCCGTGGCACATCCTTCTCTCCGAGATCAACGCTCTTTCCATCGCCGAGGAAATGCGCATCCTCTATGTCGCCATGACGAGGGCGAAAGAAAACCTGGTGGTCGCCGCCACCTTCCATCCGGACAAGATCCCGACTCTTTCGCCGGATATTTTTACCGGAACGGCGTTGGAGCCCTCCTTTATCAGCGAGGCGAAATCCTTCGGCAAATGGCTCTTCGCCGCTTTATGCCGTCATCCCGACGGCGCTTTGCTCCGAAAGATCGCCGCTCTGCCCGAGGATCTTCCGGTTCTGCCCGACGGTTCCCGCTGGTCCTTCACCCATATCCCGCTGACCGATCCGCTCCAAAGCCCGGTTTCGACCGTTTTGTCGGAGGAACCGGCGAAAACACCGGACGAAGCGCCGGATGAGGCGCTTCTTACGAAGCTTCGGGAAAAGGAAAGCTGGGTCTATGACCACAAGGCCGCCGAATCCATCCCCGAAAAACTGACGCCGAGCGCGGCGGCGGAAGATCCGCTTTTCGCCCGCCTCGGGGAAACCGAAAACTGGATCTATCCCAACAAGGCCGCCGAATCCATCCCGGTCAAGGCCGGTGTTTCCTCCCTCACCCACCAGGAAATGCGCCAAAAGCTCCTCTTTTCGGCGAAGCCGATGAACGGCGCCCTTTCCGGCGCCGCAAGAGGTACCGCTCTTCACACCTTTATGCAGTTCTGCGACTTCGAGAAGGCGAAAGCCGACCCCGAGGCGGAAATCGCCCGCCTTGCCGGCGAACGGTTCCTCACCGAAAAACAGGCCGCCGCCATCGCCCCGGAAAAGGTCGCCGCCTTCTTCCGAAGCGACCTTTTCGCCCGGATCGAACGTTCCCCCTGGGTGCGGCGGGAACTGCGGTTCCTCGAAACGATCCCCGCTTCGGAGCTCGGCTATGAAGGCGCCTCGCCCGATGACAAGATCACCGTTCAGGGCGTCGCCGACTGCGTCTTCGAGGAGGACGGACGCCTCATCGTCGTCGATTATAAAACCGACTTTGTGGAGGACATCGAGGAACTGCGCCTTCGCTATGCCGCTCAGCTTCTGATGTACCGCCGTCTTCTTTCCGTTTCCCTCGGAAAAGAGGTCTCCGGCGAAATCATTTGGTCCTTCCATTTCGGCAAGGAACTGCCGCTTTAAGTTTCTTCTCCTTTCCGTCCCTTTGGGACGGAAAGGAGTTTTTTTAAACGGAAAAGGCCCATTCCCGGTTTCCCGGGGACGGGCCTTTTCCTGCGTTTCCATATTTCACTATTAGGGAGAAATCAACGATAATCGCTGTCGTCGGCGATCCATTTGGCGAATTCCTCGTCGGTGGCAAGGACGTTATGCGTTCCGTCCACCAGATGCATCACGCCGGCGTTATAGTCGATGCCGCTTTCGCGGTAGTTATAGGTCATGGACTTGCGTTCCTTTTCCACAACGGGGTTCGGGTGCGGAATGGCGGAAAGCAGGCTCTTGGTATAGGGGTGGATCGGGTTCGAGAAAATCTCGTCCGTCGTTCCGGTCTCTACCAGGTGCCCCAGGTGCATGACGCCGATGCGGTCGGAAATGTATTTGACCATCGAAAGGTCATGGGCGATAAAGAGGTAGGAACAGCCGGTCTCCTTCTGCATATCCTTCATAAGGTTGACCACCTGCGCCTGAATGGAGACGTCCAGAGCGGAGATGCACTCGTCGGCGATGATGAGCTTCGGGTTCATGATAAGAGCCCGGGCGATGCCGACACGCTGCCGCTGACCGCCGGAGAACTGGTGCGGGAACCGCTCGGCGTGTTCCGGCGCCAAACCGACTTTCTGAAGGATGCGGGCGATCTTTTCGTTTCGTTCCTCCTTCGTCTCATAAAGATGGTTGATGTCCAATCCCTGACCGATGATGTCCGCCACCTTTTTCCGGGGGTTGAGGCAGGCCATCGGGTCCTGGAAGATCATCTGCATCTCGGTGCGAAGGGTGTGGTTCACCTCGTTGGAAAGGTGACCGGAAATATCGAGCCCGTCGAAAGTGATCTTGCCGTCGGTGGGGTCATAAAGCCGGATGATGGAACGGCCGACGGTGGTTTTACCGGAGCCGGACTCGCCGACCAGACCGTAGGTCTCGCCGGGATAAATTTCAAACGAAACATCGTCCACGGCGCGGACGGTGTATTTTTTGCTGATGGGGAAATACTGTTTCAAGTGCTCCACTTTAAGAAGCGGGGTTCTTTCTTCCATCTTATTTTCCCTCCTTCAGCATACGGTCAATTCTTGCCCGAAGCTCCTTCGGCATTTCCACCTTCGGGGCGTTCTCGTCCAGAAGCCAGGTGGCGGCATAGTGGGTGTCGCTGACCTTGAAGAGCGGCGGCTCGGCGATCTTGTCGATGTTGAGCGCGAACTCGTTCCGGGGAGCGAAAGCGTCGCCCTGTACTTCGTGGAGAAGGTTGGGCGGGCTTCCGGGAATGGCGTAAAGCCGTTCGTCGTTGGTGTCAAGGTCCGGCAGAGCGGAAAGCAGACCCCAGGTATAGGGGTGACGGGGGTCGTAATAGATCTCGTTGACGCTGCCCCGCTCGACGATCTTGCCGGCGTACATGATGTTGACGAAATCGGCGACTTTGGCGACAACGCCAAGGTCGTGGGTGATATAAATAACGGAAATGCCGAGCTTCGTCTGGACTTCCTTAATAAGCTCCAGGATCTTTGCCTGAATGGTAACGTCCAAAGCGGTGGTCGGTTCGTCGCAGATGAGAAGGTCGGGGTTGCACGAAAGGGCGATGGCGATGACGACACGCTGCCGCATACCGCCGGAAAGCTGGTGCGGATAGCACTTGAAGCGGTTTTCGGCGTCGGTGATACCGACCATCTCGAGAAGCTCGATGGCTCTCTTTTTCGCTTCGTCCTTCGGGGTCTTATAGTGCCAGATCATGCCTTCCATGATCTGGGCGCCGATGGTCATGGTGGGGTTTAGCGAAGTCATCGGGTCCTGGAACACCATGGCGATACGCTTGCCGTTGATGGTTTTCCGCATTTCCTTTTTGGAGAGGGTCAGAAGGTCGATGGTCTCCTCCTCGCCGTTGTCGTTTTTAAAAGTGAACCAGGCGTGACCGGAATCCACCCGACCGTTGGTATCCAAAATGCCGATGGCGGTTTTGACGGAGACCGATTTACCGGAGCCGGACTCGCCGACGATGGCGACGGTCTCGCCGCGACGAACGGCGAAATCCACGCCGCGAAGAGCGTGAACTCTTCCGGCGGTGGTGGCAAAGGAGACGTGCAGATTTTCGACTTTTAAGATGAAATCACTTTGATCACTCATAAAATCCGCCCTCCTTTACATATCTTTCTGCTTCGGGTCCAAAGCGTCCCGAAGACCGTCGGCCACAAGGTTGAAGCTCAGCATCAGAAGCGCCAGTACGATCAGCGGAGACAAAATCATGTACGGGTGCGTCGTGAAGTTTTTATAAGCGTCGGAAATAAGGGTACCGAGGGAAGCCTGCGGCGCCGGAATACCAAGGCCGACGAAAGCGAGGAACGCCTCGGTGAAAATGGCGTGGGGAATGGAGAACATCGTCTGGGTGATGATCTGACCGATGATGTTCGGCATGATCTCTTTGAAGATAACGGTCACAGGGCCGGCGCCGAGGGTCTTCGACGCGAGCACGAATTCCTGTTCCTTCAGTTTGAGCATCTGAGCACGGGCAATACGGCTCATGGGGATCCAGCCGGTGATCATAAGGGCCACGATGATGGCGCCAAGACCGGGGTTCAGAACAAGGATCATCAAGGTGACGATGACAAGGTTCGGAATGGAGTTCAGAATTTCGGCGCAGCGCTGCATGACCGAATCGACCATGCCTCCGAAATAACCGGAAATAAGGCCGTAGGAAAGGCCGAAAACGATATCAATGCAGACGGCGATGACGGCGATTTTAAGACTGATCCGGGTGCCTTCCCAGACACGGGTGAAGATATCACGGCCCAGTTGGTCGGAACCGAACCAATAATAGGTGTCGGTCAGACCGCCGGATTCGTAGCCGTTCTTTTCGAGCTCGATCTCGCCGATCTTGATCGTTTCGGAACCGTCGAAGCCCAGCCATTCAAGACCTTTGATGCGCGGCGCGAAGTTCTGCTGCGTAATATCCTGCTGATCGTAGGTATAGGGGGTCATCCCCGGTCCGAAAATGGCGAAAAAGGCGATGACGGCGATAAGAATAAGGCCGATGATGGCGCCTTTGTTCCGGATAAACCGGATGGCGGCGTCCTTCCAGTAGTTCTGGGAGGCGAAGTTGGTGTCCACGTGGGCGTGGATATCGTTATGCTGTAACTCAAAAGCGTTTTCGGGCAGAGCGGTGTAATCAAAGTTTTCAGCCTTCATGATGTCCACCCTCCTTCGAAAGACGAATTCTCGGGTCGATAATGCCGTAGAGGATATCGACGACCAGCATGATGCCGATATACATGACACTATAGACGAACGAAAGGGCGATGGTCACGTTATAGTCGTTGGACTGGATGGAACGGACCATCAGTTCGCCGATGCCGGGGATCGAGAAAATTTTCTCGATAACAAGGGAACCGGTCATGGTGTTGACGATCAGCGGTCCTAAAACCGTGATGATCGGGATCAGGGCGTTGCGCAGAGCGTGGCGGATGATCAGCGTGGGACCGCTGATGCCTTTACTTTCCGCCAGAAGAATATAGTCACTGTGCATGACTTCGAGCATCTCCGTTCTGGTGAAACGGGCGATATTCGCCATGGAGAACATGGCGAGAGCCACCGTCGGCAGAATGGAGGATTTGAAGGGGCTGTCCAGCTGATACAGAAGCGGAAGCCACGACAGTTTATAACCGAAAGCATAGGAAAGAGCCAGCGCGAAGACGTAGGACGGAAGGCTGACGCCTAAAACCGAGATGATCGTCGCGATGGTATCGAAAATGGAGTTGTGCTTCAAGGCGGCGACAAGGCCCAGCAAAAGACCGAGGGTCGCGCCGAAAAGGACCGCCTGTCCGCCGAGACGGATGGAGGTCGAAAGTCTGGTACGCAAAAGCTGCGTGATCGGCGTGTTGGCCGATATATTATAAGAAACGCCGAAGTCGCCCTGTAGGATACTGCCGACGTATTTGACGTAGCGGATATAGACCGGCTGATCGAGGCCATATTTCTCATAGAGCCTTTCGACCTGCTCCTGCGACAGTTTATCGTCGTTGAACGGAGAGCCGGGCATGTACTGGAGCATCGTGAACAAAAGGGCCAGAAGCACCAGAATGGCGATGATCGAGTACAAAAGCCGCTTCAGGATGTACTTTTTCAACGGGGAAACGCCTCCCTAATATAAAAGCATACAGTGACCCGGATTGGAACCGGGCCACTGTCGCTTTTTCAATCTAAAATGTGAAAAGAAAGAATGGAAAACGCGGATTATCCGATCGTAACTTCACGGAAGACACGGTTCAGACCAACAGAGTGGAATTCAATGCCTTTGACATTGGATTTGACAAGGTTGGCGTTGCAGGCCTGGTAAACAGGAAGGATGACGGCGTCGTCAGCGATCATCTGTTCCAGTTCATAGAAAGCGTTCCAACGACCCTCGACGTCAGCGGCGAGATCGCCGAATTTGACGTTGTTGATGAGCTCCATGTAAGCGTCGGAATGCCAGTTGCCGTAGTTATGAGTATAACCGTCGGTCCAGAGGTCCATATAGGTAAGCGGGTCGGCGTAGTCAGGTCCCCAACGAGTAAGACCGATGTCATAATCGTGAGCCTTCATAAGGTCGGAACGCTCTTTCTTCGGATAGGACTGGATGTTGAAGGTAAGACCCGGCAGGTTGGTCTGGAGCTGGTTCTGGAGGAACTCGGCGACCAGTTTGACGGATTCGGACTCATCATAGATCAGGGTCATTTCGATGGAATCTTTGCCGAGCTCTTCAAGACCTTTCTTCCAGAGTTCCTGAGCGGCGGCTACGTCATATTCGCAGTAGCTGACAGGAGAAGTGGCGCGGTAGTCCTGACCGTCGGGGCCGGCTGCCAGTTCATAAGGTACGCAGGAGTTGACAACGATGGAGCCGTCTTTCAGCACGGAGTTGACAACGGCGTCTTTATCGAAGGCCATACCGATGGCTTTACGGATGTTGAGGTTGGCGAGGTCTTCGTTCTTCTCAACGTTCGGGGACAGATACCAGAGGTAACCGCTGCGGACAGGAGTGAATTCCGCGTCGGTGTTAAGGATCTCGGCCAGCTCGGAGGAGAGGACGCAGATATCGAGTTCGCCGTTCTGGTAAGCGAGGTAAGCCTGCTGGTTATCCAGGATGACTTTATAGTTGATGCCGGCGATCTTGACGACGTCAGCGGCATAGTAATCTTCGTTCTTCGCGAGAGTGAAGGAGGTGGCGGCGGGTTCATAGGAAGTAAGAACGAACGGGCCGTTGGAGAGGTAATATTCCGGAGCGGTTCCGTAGAGGTCTCCGCACTGTTCCGCGAAAGCGCGGTTGACGGGATAGAAGACCGGGAAGAACATCAGGGTGTCGAAGAAAGCGCAGGGACGCTCGAGTTCAACAACAAGAGTTTTCTCATCGACGGCTTTGGCGCCGAATTCGGCAACGTCCATGCCTTCGTAAGCGATGGCGGCGGCGTTCTTGATGTTAGCGGTGGCGAAAAGGTCAACGTACTGTGCCGGGATGGTCAGGCAACGGGTCCACGCATAGACGAAGTCGTCCGCGGTGACCGGGTCGCCGTTGGACCATTTGGCGTCACGGAGATGGAAAGTCCAGACAAGACCGTCATCGGATACTTCATAGGATTCGGCAATGCCGGGAACGGCTTTACCGGTAACGTCAGCACGGAAAAGACCTTCGACCATGGTTCCGATGACTTCGAAGTCATCACCGGCGGAAGTGAAGGCCGGGTCGATGGATTCCAGACCGGCGGTCAGGTGGACGTTGATGGCTTTGGCGCCATCGGCGACGGGATCGGTGGTTTCACCGCCCTGCTGTTCTCCACCCTCGGGTTTCTCAGCCGGTTCACCGCCGCAGGCGGCAAGGCTTAGTACCATAACAAGGGCAAGAAGCAGAGCAAGCAGTTTGTTCAGTTTCATGTTTTTCACCTCATTATTAAAATTTCAATGAATTTCTTCTAAATAAAAGTTTCATTGATATGGTTCGTATTGTATAGCAAAATCTCTTGTTTGTCAAGGACTTTTCGCAAATTCGTTGCAACTTTTTTCAGATTATGTGTTTTTGACATAAAAACACCTGTTTTTTTATCCGAAGTTTGTCCCCTTTTCTCCTGGTTCCTCTTTCCTGTTTTCGTTATAGTTATCCCCTTTTTCGTCCTTTTTCCTCACTTTTTGAAAAATGTATATTTCCTCCACGGTTTTGAATTTTTATTCAGTTTCCCTTTTATCGAAACACCGTTTTAGCGCAAAAAAGTGAATTTGCAAGTTATTTTCTTAAATCCTGCATAATTTTTCCTGCCCATACAAAAAAAGCGTTGTCTTTCCGTCACGAAAAGACAACGCTTTCATTTTTCCGTATCAAGCGGACATTATTGCCCCATATCCTTCAAAATCTGGCGGAGCGCCCGCTCCTCCAACGAGAAATCCGTCTCCTTATAGTCCTCGCCGAGGGTGGCTTTCAGAACCTCCCGCATCATCGAAGGGTTCCGCACCAGAACCGGTCCGAGGCACCAGGTCGCGAAGAGGTTTTTGTAATGAACGCCCTCCCAACCGGCAACGCAGCCTTCGCCGGGATCGGCTTTCAGCACCCGGAAAAGGGGATGTTCTTCCGGTTTTTCGTAGGTGACGCTTTCACAGCGGTAGAAACAGCCGAAGAATTTTTCCTCCGGCGCGAAGTCCGGCGAAAGAACGGCGTCGGAAACGTAAAGGCTGTCGAACTCCTCGGCAACGCAGTCTAAAAGGCCGATTCCTTCATATTTTTTGCCGTCCAGCATGGAAAAGCTCTTTCCGAGGAGCATATTGGCGCTTCCGGTGACCACCATGGGGCGTTTGCTTTCAATATAGTTTAAAATTTCATTTTTATAGCGGCCAAAGTGTCCGGAAAGGGCGGACACGTTCTGCGGTTTGCCGTGGGTCATAAAGACAAGGTCGAACCCGTCGAGGCAAAGGTCGTCGCCGATGCCCTGCTCGGACACCTCGGCTTTGTGACCCATTTCCTCCAGGCGCTGACAGACGGCGACGATGCCTTTTTCTTCGCCGTTGAGGCCGAGGGCCTCGCCGTAAAGATTCAGAATTTTTACCGTTCTCATCGTGTCAGCTCCTTAAAAGTTTGGTACTGGTCTGGGCGTGGAGCGGCGACATGACGTAAACGTCGCCCTCGGTCTTCGCCAGGCAATCCGGCAGATCGTCCTCGGTCTCGCAGATCCGCACCCGTTCCATCGGCACGCCGGCGAGCTTAAGGCGCACCGCCATATCGTAGCGCCGTTCCCCGACAATGATGAAATACTCCACGTCCCGAAGGTTCTCATAGGCCACGTCGTACATATAAAGGACGTCCTTGTGGTCGGTGTGGAACATATTGCCGGCGATGATGATCGCCGTCCGGGGACCCGGTTTCTGGGCGATGAACAGAACGCTCTGATCGACGGAGGCCGGGTTCTGCTTCGTGAGGATGAATTTGGCCGGGCGACCGAGGATGGTGGTCTCCTCATAGCGTTTCGTAACGCCGATGTCGAAGCCTTCCGCCAGTTTAAGGACGGTCGGAAGCTCCATCCCGGCGGCGGTACAGCAGACCGCCGCGGCGGCTACCGTATTATAATAGTAGTAAATAGCGTCGAAGGAAAGGCGCACCGAATTTCCGTTGACGTTCATGGTGCCGGCCTCGAAATCGACGTCGGTGCCGGTGAAATCCGCCTCGGGACAGGTGAAACCGCAGTTTTCGCAGGTGAACGAACCGATGTGGTTATAGTGGTAAAAATCATAGCGCAGCTTGTGCATACACTTGGGGCAGACCTTGGCGTCGTTGGTGCCGGAGATGCAGACTTCGGTGGAGCGCTCCGTTTTTCCGAGGGAGAACCAGACGACGGGGTTGTCTCTTCCCCAACCGGCCTGCTGGGAAACGGGGTCGTTGGCGTTGAGCACGAGGGTCGTTCCCTCGGTGATGCCGAGCTCGATCTTTTTGAGCACGATCTCCGGACAGCAGTTCCGCATGATCTGGTCCCGCAGAAGGTTCGTGATGAGAAGGTAGTCCGGGTGGATCTCCTTCACAAGGAAGCGAAGCCACCGTTCGTCGATCTCGATGACGGAATAGTCGGCTTTGACTTCACCCTTTAAGGTGCACTCGTTGAGAAGCGCCGTCGTGATGCCGCCGAGCATATTGGAGCCGAAGGAGTTGTTGATGACGGAAAAGCCGTTTTTCCGCAGGATATGCGTAATGAGGTTCGAGGTCGTCGTCTTGCCGTTGGTGCCGGTGACGCAGATGATCTTGCCGTCAAAGCGCAGGCGTTTCAAAATATTCGGACAGATCTTCCGGGCGATGTCGCCGGGTTTGGCCGTACCTTTGCCGACCAGCTGACCGATCCGCCAGAGGACCCGGCACACAAAAACCGCCAAAATAAATCGCATAATGGATTCTTCCTTTTCATTTTATAAAGGCTTCCCTTTCGGGAAGTCCCGCTATTCCTTTTTTGTCATTCCGAAGGAGGGGAGCTTCTTAGAGCCTTCCCCCAAGGGGGAAGGCTTTTGGTGCGGGAGCACCGGCGGCACGAAGTGCCGCCAACTGCGGCGAGGTTTATAAAAAAACGGCG
>CALCUE010000050.1 GCA_937906945.1 uncultured Clostridia bacterium
CGCGCCGAGCGCTTCGCGCTTCCTTTAACAAGGGGCGCAAGATTGCTCCTCATTTACCAAAATCAAGGCGGAAAGCCCCTCTTGCGGAACCGTCGTTTCGAGAGTATAATACCTTTAGAAAACCGCTTTTTGGAGGGATTTTATGAAGATCGCCGGGATCATCGCCGAATACGACCCGTTCCACAACGGACACGCCTACCAGATCGCCAAAACCAAAGCCGCCGGCGCCGACGGCGTCGTCGTCGCTCTCGGCGGCGAGTTCACCCAGCGGGGCGAACCGGCCTGGTGCTCAAAAGAACTGCGAACAAAAGCCGCCCTTTCCTGCGGCGCCGACCTCGTGCTCGAAATCCCCCAACCTTTCGCCGTCGGCACGGCGGAACGCTTCGCCAAAGGCGGCGTTTCCGTTCTGGATTCCCTCGGCTGTGTTTCCGTGCTCAGCTTTGGAAGCGAGTGCGGCGACGCCGACGCCATTCGCCGTTTTTCCGAATTTTTGAGCACGGCGGAATTTTTTGACGCCGTGCGAACGGAATTGGAAACCGGCGTTTCCATGCCCGTTGCCCGGGAAAAAGCCGTTTCCGCCCTGGCGCCGGAATTTCTTCCGCTGATGGAAAACCCCAACGACCGGTTGGCCGCCGAATACGCCAAAGCCCTTCGGCAGCGGAATTCCTCCATGGAACTTTTCGCTGTCCGCCGCTTCGGCGCCGGACATAACGAGGAAGTCGCTTTGCGAAGCGGCATCGCCTCGGCAAGCTACCTGCGCGGTTTCACCAACCCGGAGGAAATTTTCCCCTACGTCCCGAAGGCCACCCACGACCTTCTGTTCCGTGCCTGGCAGGAACGCAAAATCCCCGCCGACGAGCGCCGCTATGAGATCCTGGCGCTGGCTCTTCTGCGGACGTTGCCGGAGGAGGCGTTCCGAAATGCCCCCGGCGGAATGGAGGAAGGCTTTTACCATAGGGTCTATGACGCCGCCAAAAAAGCCCGAAGCCTTACGGAACTTTATGAATTCATCAAGACCAAGCGCTACCCCATGACAAGAGTGCGCCGCACCGTCGCCGGGGTGCTTTTAGGTCTCGACGAAACCGTTCTGAAAAACGCCGAAGTGCCCTATCTTCACGTTCTCGGCATGAACGAGACCGGCGCCGCCATCCTTCGCGAAGCCAAAAACACGGCGACGCTGCCGATCTCCGCTTCGCTTTCGGAACTTTCCACCGTGCCCGGCGGAAAAGTTTTCGCCGATTGGGAAAGCCGTGCCGAGGACCTTTGGCAGCTTCTGGTGTCCTGTCCGGAAAGCGCCGGCACCGCCTATACCCGAAAACTCATCACCACGGGAAAACTCTGAACATTTTTTAACGGGTTTCCCTTGCAATTTTCTTTCTGATGTAATATTATAAAATAGTACCTTAATGGTCTATCAACTCGGAATAATTCTTGGAGGTCGTAACAAATGAAAGTACTTGTTATCAACGCAGGCAGCTCTTCCCTTAAGTACCAGCTCATCGAGATGGACACCGAAGAAGTCGTTGCCAAAGGTCTTTGCGAAAGAATCGGCATCGGCGGCCACATCAGCCACAAAACCGCCGCCGGCTACAAAACCGAATACGACGTAAACTTCCCCACCCATAAAGAGGCTTTTGAAGAGCTTGTCAAGCTCCTCACCACCGGCGAAAACAAAGTCGTCGCCGACATCAAAGAGATCAAAGCCATCGGTCACCGTGTTCTCCACGGCTCCGAAAAATACAAAGCTTCCACCGTCATCACCGATGAGGTCATCGAGGATATCGGCGTGAAATTCAAAGACCTCGGCCCGCTCCATAACCCGCCGCAAGCCGTCGCCATGAAAGCCTGCCAGGAAGTTTTCGGCAAAGAGACCCCCATGGTCGCCGTCTTCGACACTTCCTTCCATCAGACCATGCCGCCCAAAGCCTATATGTTCGGCGTACCGTACGAGTATTATGAGAAATACTCCATCCGCCGCTATGGCTTCCACGGAACTTCTCACCGCTACATCACCAAGAGATATTTTGAGATCACCGGCAAAGACCCGGAAGGCACCAAGCTCATCATCTGCCACCTCGGCAACGGCTCCAGCCTTTCCGCCGTCAAAGACGGCAAAGTCGTCGATACCTCCATGGGTCTTACCCCTCTTGACGGTTTCGTCATGGGCACCCGCTGCGGCGGCATCGATCCTTCCGTCGTCACCTACATCATGGACAAAGAGGGCTTCACTCCCGAACAGATGTCCAACCTCATGAATAAAAAATCCGGCTTCCTCGGCATTTCCGGCATCTCCAGCGACTGCCGTGACCTGGAACAGGCCGCCGGCGAAGGTAACGAAAGAGCCCAGCTCGCTCTCGATATGTTCACCTACCAGATCAAGAAGATCGCCGGCGGTTACGCCGCCGCCATGGGTGGCGTTGACGCCATCATCTTCACCGGCGGTATCGGTGAGAACTCCGCCAAAGAGCGCGGCGAGATCTGCTCCAACATGGAATACCTCGGCCTTTCCATCGGCGAAGAGCTGAACAACAACGCCAGCCGCAAAGAAGCCAAATTCTCCACCGGCGATTCCAAAGTTGAAGCCTGGGTCATCCCGACCAACGAAGAGATCATGATCGCCAAAGACACCGTCGAAAAAGTTTTCGGCTGAGTTTCATAAAAAGAAAAAAGGCATCCGTCAGGATGCCTTTTTTTATTGCTAAAAATTCCGGAAAGCGGCGTTTTTTGCCCCGCTCAGAAATTTTTGCGGATGGTCAGAATGTTGTGTCCGCTTTCATATTTATAGCGCACGTCGTCCATGGTCTTTTTGACCATATAGATGCCAAGGCCGCCGATCTCCCGCTGATCGGCCGGAATGGTGATATCCGGGTCCTCATAGCGCAGGGGGTTATACGGAATTCCGGCGTCCTCGAAGCGGACATAGACGTGGTCCTCCTTGATGATAAGCCGGACGGTGGCTTCGCCCTTCTTGTTCGGGTAGCCGTATTTGACGATATTGCTGTAAATCTCGTCGATGGCGATGTTGATCTGAATGAGGGATTTCATCGGGAAGTCGATCTTTTCCAGTTCGCCCTCGACGAACTCGGTGATGGCCGGGATATCGTCGATGGAGCACTCGGCGAAGGTCATGGACGGTGCCGGCGGCGTACCGATAAAGCGAAGGGCGACCATGGTGATGTCATCGAACTGCGGCGCCTCGCCGACGAACTCATCGACTTTCGCTTTGACGAAGCGGCAAAGCTCCTCCATGGTCTCGAACTCGTGGTCGTTGATGGCGGCCAGAAGCCGTTCCTCACCGAAAAGCTCGGTGTTGGCGTTGGTGGCTTCGGTGACGCCGTCGGTATAGAGATAGACGATGTCGCCGGGTTCCAGCGAAAGCTCCTGCGTCCGGTAGGGGAAGCCCTCCATCCCGGCCAGAACGAAACCGGCTCTGGCGCGGAGATACTCGAATTTTCCGTCCTTGTGACGGACCAGCGGCGGATTGTGACCGGCGTTGACGAACTGCACAAGGCCGTTGGTCAGATCGACGTCGCCCTGCCAGGCGGTGACGAACATCCCGGCGTCGTTGCCCTCACAAAGAGCCTCGTTGCCGTGGGTAAAGACCTCGTTGATGGGAGCACCGCTTTCGGTCAGGCTCTTGAGCTCGGTTTTCGCCCGCATCATGAACATGGCGGCGGGAATTCCCTTGCCGGAAACGTCGGCGATGAGGAAATGCAGCGTGTCGTTGCCGGTCATATAAAAGTCATAGAAGTCGCCGCCGACCTCTTTGGCCGGGTTCATGCTGGCGAAAATGTCGAAATCCTTCCGCTTCGGGAACGCCGGGAAGACGTTGGGCAAAGCGGAAGCCTGAATGTTTTTGGCGAATTCCAGTTCGGCGTCGATGCGGGCGGAAGCCTCCGCGATATAGCGTTTCAGCGTATCGACGGTGGAATTGATGTCATCGGAAAGAGAGGCGAATTCCTGGTTGGAACGGACGTTGACCACTTCGTCCAGGTTGCCGTCGGTGATCCGGGCCAGCGAGGCGTTGATGTCCTGGATCTGGTTGACGACGACCTTTTTGATCAGCATATAGATGAGACCGAAGAGCACCGCGAAGACCAGGATCTCCATGAAGGAGTTGACGTAAAGGGCGACGTTCCGGGTCTTGAGGGCTTCCTCCTCGGGCAGAACGGAAACAATGGTATAACCTTCGGCTTTCCGGTAGCAGCAGACGGAGGGCGTGCCGTTGAAGCTGGCGGGGAAGATCGTTTCCTCTCCGTCTTTTTTCGCGGCGTTGAATTCTCCCACCAAAAGCTGGGCGACAACGCCTTCCGGGGCGCTGACGCAGACGTCGCTTTCGTCCAGAAGGAAGATGAAGCCCGTCTCTCCCACGTGGCGGTTTTTGGTGATGCCGCTGATTTGGGTGGCGATCTCTTTCTGGAACTGCTCGGCGTCATAGCCGACCTGAATAAAGCCGAAATCCGTTTTAACGCCGCCGTATTTCCGGTAGGTCCCGGCGTCATAGGAGATGGGGCCGTATTCCTGGGCGTAGGCCTTTGTGTCGCCCAGAAGGCAGAGAAAAGCGGCGGACTGTTCGCCGGAATTCATGTCGAAGCCGAGGAACTCGGGCACGGTGCTTTCATAAATTTTCCCGTCTTTGCCGATGGCGCTGATTTCGGAAAAACCGTATTTTTCGACGATGGTCGAAAAATCGCTGCCGGCGGCGTAATCGTCGGCGGCCTGATAAGCCAGCTGAATAAGGTTCCCGTCGGAGGCGTCGGTGATGTCCGCCGCCGTCTCGTCAAGGGCCATGGTCAAAAGGGTGTTTTCCTGACTTTTCGCCAGTTCGTCCTGCAGACGGAACACGAAGAAGGACGTGACCACGAAAGCCAGAACGACGGTGACGAACAGCCAGTTCTGAATGGTCCGGGAGATGTGCGTTTCGTGCTGCTGTTTTTTCGCGATCTTAAAATCGGCGGCGACCAATTCACAAAACAGCGCCGCCAGCATGACGGAAAGTCCGTTGGCGATGAGCATCGGAAGGGTGCAGGCTTCCACGACGGACATGGCCTTTTCCGGGGTGGCCATATTGGTGATGAAAACCATCGTGAGGTGGAAGACCTCCATGACGACGCCGATGGCGAGGGAGATCAGCACGCCGGGCTTTTTGTCCTCAAACATATATTTCCGCAGAAGAGCGGCGTAGATGCCGGCGATAATGGTGGAAACGCTGCAGGCGACCCGGGTGAAGGTGCCGACGCCCCAGGCGACGGCGACCCAACGCTCGATGCCGCCAATCAGACCGGCCAGAATTCCGGCCGGCGCGCCGAAGAGCAGACCGGAGGTCAGAACAGCGGCGTCCCGGCAGTTGACCTGCGCGCCGTTCATCGGAATGCCCCATTCGGTACCGACAATGGCCAAAACGCCGAACACAACGCCGTAAATGATCTGTTTTACGATTTTATTGAGTTTTCCGAAGGCCGTTTTTCTGTCCAGAAGCATCAAAAGAACGGCGGCGATCACCGGAAGCAGCGCCGCGATGGAAAGTTTCACGTATGAATTCGTGGGAAAGCCCCCTTTTTCATAATCTTGATCTTTATTATAATCTTTTTTGGGGACCTCGGCAACCGTTTTCCGTGATTTTTGTGAAAAGCGCCGCTAACCGCGGCAAGGAAAAAGCCCTCCCTGTGTAAGGGAGGGCTTTTATGTAAAAAAACGGACTTTGCCATTGGCAAAGTCCGTTTTGGTTGGGCTGGCGGGATTCGGACCCACGGGATGACGGAGTCAAAGTCCGTTGCCTTACCGCTTGGCTACTCCCCAATATTATATTTTGAAAAAGTGGGGTGGGATATCAGATTCGAACTGATGACCTCCAGTGCCACAAACTGGCGCCCTAACCAACTAGGCCAATCCCACCATATAAAACTGGCGCGCTGTGGGGGACTCGAACCTCCGGCCTACTGCTTAGAAGGCAGTTGCTCTATCCAACTGAGCTAACAGCGCGTATATGGAGCGGGTGATGGGAATCGAACCCACGCGACCAGCTTGGAAGGCTGGGATTCTACCATTGAACTACACCCGCATATCGCAACGGACATTATTATAACCAATGTCCGTTGAAATGTCAATACTTTTTTAATTAATTTTAATATTCATTTCTTCATCGGCAGATAAAGATATTTTTTTGATTTGAACATCATTATTAAAAACGATAGCATTTGCAAGCTTATCTTCAACCTCACGACGAACGCTATCACGGAGTCCCCTTGCATTTTTCTTTGAGCCATATGCCTTTTTAGCAAGGTAAACAGGCACGCTTTCATCATAGCTTAAGTCTATCCCCTTGTCCTTTAGGCTAGGCACTAATTCATCAAGCACAAGCGCTGCGATTCTTTGGAACGTATCAAAGCCAAGGTTTTTAAATATAACAATCTCGTCAACTCTGCCAAGGAATTCTGGACGTAAAAATCTTTCGAGTGCTTTTGTAGTTACTTCTTCATTAATCTCATCGGCTGATTTACCAAAGCCCATTGTATTTTGGTCAGTTGATCCAGCATTAGATGTCATAATGATTACAGTATTTTCAAAATTAAC
Organism: uncultured Clostridia bacterium; assembly: GCA_937906945.1. Lineage (GTDB taxonomy): Bacteria > Bacillota > Clostridia > Oscillospirales > Ruminococcaceae > UMGS1668. Next base: position 6,574 of record CALCUE010000050.1, read on the forward strand.
TGTTCTTCCCTGTGCATCAGTTATTCTGCCTTCGTCAAGAATTTGAAGAAGGATATTTAATACATCCTTATGAGCCTTTTCAATTTCGTCAAAAAGGATAACAGAATATGGCTTACGACGCACTTTTTCTGTTAACTGACCAGCATCATCGTAACCAACATATCCTGGAGGAGATCCGATAATACGAGAAACACTAAATTTCTCCATAAATTC
>CALCUE010000051.1 GCA_937906945.1 uncultured Clostridia bacterium
TTCTTGTTCCGTCGATAACGGCTCCTCGCAATGACAGGTTGAATTTCCCAAAATCAGACCTTCACAGCCCCTCATCCGTCAACCTTCGGTTGCCACCTTCCCCCAAGGGGGAAGGCTATAAAACCACCATGCCTTTCCGTTCGGGAAGGCTTTTTTATTTGTCCTTCGGACGGAAGAAAAGCGCGACCAGAAGCCCGGCGCAAAGCGCCGCCGTGATCCCGGCGGCGGAAGCCGTGATCCCGCCGGTGAAAGCGCCGAGAAGTCCCCGGTCGGCAACAGCGGCACGCACGCCTTTGGCGAGGGTGTGTCCGAAGCCGCAGAGCGGCACCGTCGCTCCGGCGCCGGCAAATTCCACCAAAGGCTCGTAAAGCCCCAGCGCCGAGAGAACGACCCCGGCAACGACGAATCCGACCAAAATCCGCGCCGGGGTAAGCTTCGTGCGGTCAATGAGAAGCTGCCCGGCGACGCAGAAAAGCCCGCCCACAAAAAACGCTTTGAGATAGATCATAAAACGCCGCCTTTCCGCCGGGAGGAATAGTAAATAAGATGGGCAACGCCGGGAATGGATTCGCCCTGCTGGATGGAAAGGGGGCTCATCAAAGCGCCGGTGGAAAGGAAAAGCACGTCCGAAAGTTCACCCCGGCAAAGCTTCGGCAGTACGTGGCAGGAGGCCACCGCCGCCGAACAGCCGCAGCCGGACGCTCCGGCTTCCACCTGCTGTTTTTCCCGGTCAAAAAGCAAAAGTCCGCAGTCGAAATAGTTTTCCCCGAGGGAAAACCCCTCCCGCTCCAGAAGCTCCCGCAGAAGGTTCGCGCCGACAAAACCGAGGTCTCCGGTGAAAATGGCGGAAAAGTCCTCCGGCTTCGTTTCGGTGTCCCGGAAAAAGGCCGCCAGCGTTTTAGCCGCCGCCGGAGCCATGGCCGCGCCCATGTTGTTGAGGTCGGTGATGCCGTAATCCTCCACCGTGCCGAAGGTGACGGCCCGGATAAAGGGACCGTCCCCATCCCGCCCTAAAACGGCGGCGCCGGCGGCGGTCGCCGTCCATTGGGCCGAAGGCGGCCGCTGTCCGCCGTATTCGAGCGGATAGCGGTACTGCCGCTCCGCCGTGCAGAAGTGGGAGGACGCCGTGATGAGCACGTGTCGGACGGCGTTTTCGACCAGAAGCGCCCCGAGGCCGACTCCTTCGGCGTAGGTTGAGCACGCTCCATAGAGCCCCAGATAGGGGACCCCGTCGCCCCGAGCGCCGTAGGCCGAGGCGACGCATTGATTGAGAAGGTCGCCGGCGAGGTGCAGATCCATGTCCGAAAGGGAAAAACCGGCTTTCTGAAGCGCTTTTTCCCCGGCGACCTCCTGCATTTTGCTCTCCGCTTTCTCCCAGGTCTTTTCCCCGCAGCGGGAATCGGGAAAGATCCGGTCGAAGGCGGCCCCCAAAGGGCCTTCGCCCTCCTTTTTGCCGCCAACGGCGGCAAAGCCGAGCACCGTCGGCGGGTTTTTGAGCACGAGGGTCTGTTTCCCTATCCGATCAGCCATAAAATCACCCCATAGACCACCGAGGAAGCGAGGCCATAGACGATGACCGGTCCGGCGATGGAAAAAATTTTGACCCCAAGCCCCAGAATCCAGCCTTCGCTTTTGAATTCCATAGCCGGGGAGACGACGGCGTTGGCAAAGCCGGTGATGGGAACGAGCGTTCCGCCGCCGCCGAATTTCGCCAGATCGTCATAGACGCCGAGACCGGTCAGAAGCGCCGACAGCGCCACCAGAGACAGCGTCTCCCACGTTCCGGCGTCGGCGACGGAAGCGCCGAGCGCCTTAAAAAGGTCGCAAAGTCCCTGTCCCAAAGCGCAAAAGCCGCCGCCAATCAGAAAAGCGCCGGTGAAATTCCGAAGGCTTTTTGTCGGCGGCACCGCTTTGTCGCCCATTTTTTTATAGTCTTTCGGAGAGACGGACATAAAAACACCTTCCTTTTCGATAGGGTTAGTGTTCGCGTTTTTCCCGGAATTATGCGAAGCGCCGGTTTTCATAAAAACCGCTTTTTGGGGAAAACTGTTCTTATGAAAAAAGGGGGAACGGCATTGGAAAAGAAAAAAGCGGGCGCCGCCGGCTTTTTCTGCGGCGTTTTGAACGGACTTTTCGGTTCCGGCGGCGGCATGGTGGTCGTACCGGTCTTCCAAAAAAGCGGTCTTTCGACCAAGGAGGCGCATGCCACTTCCGTTTTTACGACGGCGGCGCTTTCCGCCGTTTCCGTCGTTCTGGCGCTTTCAAAAGGGCCGATCGCCTTCGGCGACGTGCTTCCCTTTCTGCCCGGCGGAATTTTAGGAAGCTTTCTGGCGGCCCGGTTTTTCAAAAAGATCCCGGCGGGCTTTCTGAAAAAACTTTTCGGGGCGCTTTTGATCTTTTTCTCTCTGCGAACGCTCCTCGGAGGCGCCCGATGATGGGGCTTTTGGTCGGCCTTCTGGCCGGAGCGCTGGGCGCTTTGGGTGTCGGTGGCGGCGGTGTGCTTCTTCTCTACCTCACCGCCATCGGGACCGAACCGGAGAGTGCCCGGGGGATCAATTTGCTCTTCTTCCTTTTCACCGCCGCCGTTTCTCTCCTTTTTCACGGAAAAAACGGCTTCATCCGGTGGGAAACGGCGAAAACCGCCGTTTTCTGGGGCATTCCCGGGGCGCTTTTCGGCTTTTTTCTCGGCGCGTTTCTGCCGAAAGAGACGTTGCGCCTCGCCTTCTCCCTGTTCCTCCTCTTCCTCGGTTTTCGGGAATTTTTCGGAAAATCCGAAAAAAACCGTTGACAAACGGGACAATACCGTCTATACTGTATATACCGTTTATGAACAGTTAGTGAGGTGCCCCATGAACATCCTGATCCGAAATTCCGATCCGCGGCCCATTTATGAGCAGGTGGAGGAACCCATCAAAGACGCGATCCTTTCCGGCGAGCTTTCGGAAGGGACGCTGCTGCCGTCCATCCGAAGTCTGGCAAAGGACCTTCGCATCAGCGTCATCACGACAAAAAGGGCCTATGACGAGCTCGAAAAGGAAGGGTTTATCCATACCGTCGCCGGAAAAGGCTGTTATGTGGCGCCGAAAAATATGGATTTTCTGCGGGAGCGGCATTTGCGGGAGATCGAGGAGCATTTGCAGAAAGCCCTTTCGCTGGCGGAGCCCATCGGGGTTTCCGCCAACGAACTGGCGGAGCTTCTTTGGCTTCTGGCTTCCGAAAACAAAAAAGAGAAGGAGTGAGAAATTTTGTCTTCTGCCATTGAAGTGCGTCATCTGACCAAGCGTTACCCGGATTTTACGCTGGATGACGTCTGTTTTTCCGTTCCGGAGGGATCGATCTTCGGTCTCGCCGGAGAAAACGGCGCCGGAAAATCGACGACGCTGAAACTCATTATGAACGCCGTTCAAAGAGACGGCGGCGACGTGTTCGTCCTCGGAAGCGACAACCGGGACAAGGCCTTTTCCGACCTTAAAAACGACATCGGCGTCGTTTTGGACGAGGCGTATTTTCCCGCCGTGCTCAACGCGAAGGACGTGGAAAAAGTAATGAAAAGTACATATAAAAACTGGGACGAGGCGGCGTTTTTCGGCTATCTCAAGCGGTTTTCCCTGCCGGAAAAAAAGCCCTTCAAGGATTTTTCCCGGGGCATGAAGATGAAATTCGCCATCGCCGTCGCCCTTTCCCATCATCCGCGGCTTCTCATTTTAGACGAGGCTACCGGCGGTCTGGACCCGGTGGTGCGGGACGAGATCCTTGACCTTTTCAACGATTTTACAAGGGACGAACACTGCTCCATTCTGATGTCCTCCCACATCGTCAGCGACCTGGAAAAGATCTGCGACTATTTCGGCTTCATCCACAAGGGAAAACTGATCCTCTGCGACGAAAAGGACAAAATTCTTTCGGACTACGGTTTTCTGACCCTTTCCAAAGAGGAGGCGGCCACGCTTCCGGCGGAAGCCGTTCACGGGAAAAAGGAGACGCCCTACGGCGTGCGGCTTTTGGTGGAGCGGAACAAGCTTCCGGCGGACTTTGAGGCGGAAAAACCGACCCTCGAGGACGTCATCGTATTCTTAGCGAAGGAGGAGAGAGCATGATCGGACTTCTGAAAAAAGACGGACTGGTCCTTATAAGAGCCATGCGCTGGATGGTGCTTTTTATCGCCGTTTTTCTGTTTCTGCCCGGCATGCAGGCTTTCGGCGTGATCTATCTTTCCATTCTGACCATCACGACCATCTCCTACGACGAGCAGGCCAAATGGGACGTCATGGCGCGGATGATGCCCTATTCTCCCTTCGAGGTCGTGTTCGAGAAATATCTCTTCGGGTATCTTTCCGGTCTTATCGGCGCTGTGGGCGGTACCATCGCGGTACTGGTAACGGCTCTTTTCCAGAAAGCGCCCTTTTCCGGCGAGGAGCTTCTCGGGATCGTTCTGACCTTTTTGGTGGGACAGCTTTTCCTCGGGATCAACCTGCCTCTGATCTTCCGGTTCGGCGCGGCGAAAACAAGGGTCGTGACCCTCGTTCTCTGCGGAGCGTTGGGCGGCATTTTCGCCGCCTTCGGCGGCCGTCTTTTCGGTTTTCTGGAGGGCGGTCTGTCTGTCGGGCTGACGCTCATCGTCGGGATCGCCGCTTTGGCGGTGGCGGCGCTTCACGCCGTCGGGATCCCGCTTTCGGTGCGGTTTTATCAGAAACAGGCGGAATAAAGCGGAAAATATAAAATACCCGGCTTTCTGAAAGCCGGGTATTTTTTTGCCCTTCGGGGCATAGGATGGACAAGGTGGCAAGCCGTAGATTGACGGATGAGGGGCTTTGCGGGTCGATTTTGGGAAAAACAGCCTGTCATTGCGAGGCTTCCGCAGGAAGCCGTGGCAATCTTATCTCCGACGGTGTTAAGAAAAAGATTCCCACGGTCACTTCGTTCCCTCGGAATGACAGCAGTAGCCTTCCCCCTCGGGAGCAAAGCCTGCGAGCGCCGCCAGTGGCGGAACCAGCGAGCAGGGTTTGGCG
>CALCUE010000052.1 GCA_937906945.1 uncultured Clostridia bacterium
AGAAACAGCCCCGACCTACGGTCGAGGCTGTTTCTTGGTGCGGATGATGGGACTTTCGTCGCAGCCGATTCCACTATTTTGACCGTCCGCAAAGCGTCCGGCCAAAACCGTTTTGTCGGCTGCTCCTCTTCCCCAAAAAGCTTCGCTTTTCGGGGACCCCTTTTATAAGGTGGGTTCAAGTCTGCATCGTAAAAAAGAAACAGCCCCGACCTACGGTCGAGGCTGTTTCTTGGTGCGGATGATGGGACTTGAACCCACAGGATATTGCTATCACTAGAACCTGAATCTAGCGCGTCTGCCAATTCCGCCACATCCGCATTTAGCTCAATTATTCTATCATTTATCCGGCGGCGTGTCAAGTCCTTTTTTTTGTTTTCCGTTACCGGTCAAAAATTTCTTTCCCGAATTTTCCGCTTTTTCCGGAATTTTCCGCCGCCTTTCGGGATATTTTCGCTTTTTTGGCGAACAATAAACCCAAAACGTAAGCGAAAGGAAGATGAAATTTTGATGAAAACCCGTTTTCTGGCGTTTTCGCTGGCGCTACTGCTCGTTCTGGGTTTTTCCGGCTGTATGAATAAGAACCCCACAAAACCGAACGATCCCGAGAACCCTGCCGTCACCGAAAACGACGAACTTGTCCTTTATCATAACAGCGACGCTTTTACCGACCCGTTGACCTCTCTTACCAAACGCTATGCCGACAGCACCGGCAAAAAGCTTTCCGCCGGCTATACCAAAGCGCCCCTTTGGGAGGAAGCGGAAAAACGGCAGGCCTCGTTTTTTCTCGTTGATGCTCACGAGGATCTTTCCCCCTACTATGAAAAAGGCCTCTTTTCCGATTTGAGCACCGACAGCCGCTTTTTGAGCACGAAGCTTTCCATCCCGGAGGGACTTGCCCTTTCCAACGGCAAAACCGGAAGCTACGGCGTGCCGCTGACCCTTGAGGCCTATGGTTATCTCTTTGATAAAGAGACCCTCAAAAGCCTTTTTGCCGTAGCAAACGCCGACGATCTTATTGACGACCTTGCCCAATGCTCCTACACCGAGTTCGAGGGCTTCGTCGCCGCCGTGGACACCTACCTCAAAGCGCCCACCGCCGCCAAAATCACTCTTTCCGGCACCACCTATACCTTCGCCGCCGAAAAAAGCGCCCGCGCTTCCCGTCTCACCGGCGTTTTCGCCCTGAGCGCCGAAAGCACCCGTGCCGCGGAGGCTCTCTTCGGCACTCTTTTAGCTTCTCAATTTAAGGATCGGGGCGCCGTTATGGACGCCGACGAGCTGTCGCTCGCGACGCTCAAGGAGGTTTTGCCGGCCTTCACCGACGTCCTTGACCTTCACACCGGCTATATCGCCGGCAAAGACGGCACCGTCTCCCGTGGGGACGTTTTCACCGGCGGCGATTTTTCCTATACCGCCGCCATTGACCTTTTCACCAACGGCTACGCCCTTTTCTATCCCGGCAGCACCGCCGACGCGGCTGACTTTGAGAAATCTTCCGCCGGTTTCGGGGAAAACCTCGCCATTATCCCGATGAAGCTTCCCCTTTCGGACAAAGATATCAAACCCGCCGGTCTTTCCGCCGAAAAACTCCAGCGCTCGATCCTTGTCGGCGCGCGCTATTATCTCGCCATGAACCCCAAGGCCGCCGAAACGACCCGCTCCGAGATGACCTCGTTCCTCCGGTGGCTCTATGACGACCCCGCCGGCGGCACAGCTTACACCTCGACCTTTGAGGGGCTTCCGTTCAACTACACCGTCACCGATACGCCGAGCCTCGCCAAATCCTCCACCGGTTCGTCCTCCGGTTCCTCCTCCGGTTCCGAAACCGAAACGAAGCCGGACGAAAACGGCGAAGAACCGGAAAAACCCGCCGCCAACTATGCCATCGCCGATTCGCTGACTTCTTCCGTCGCCCGCTATTACGCCAAAGGCGACTGGATCCCGGTGATGACCGGCGCTTTGCCCGACGGCTGGATCACCGACGTTCTCGGAAAAAACCTCACCGAATACTGGGGCAAAGAGGTCTGGAGCGACGAGGACGTTTCCGCCTTTTCCGACCGGCTGATCACCGGCTGGAACGACCGGATAAAGAAATAAAAAAAGCGCCGCGAGGCGCTTTTTTCTTTGCTCCGGGGAAAAATTGTGCTATAATGGAAAAAAAGTAGCCCTTTTCCCCTTTTGTTCGTAAAAAGGAAGGAAAAAACCGAAAGGAGATTGTACCCATGAACGAAAAGAAAGAACAGCAGCCTGTCGAACTGACCGAGGAACAGAACAAAGACGTGACCGGCGGTTTCACCCCGATCGCTTTCGGCTCCAAACCGAGCGTCCTTTCCGGTTTGGACGAACACGATGAACAGATCCTGAACGCTCTCCGTCCCAAATCCGAATCCACTTCCCTGTAACATGGAAAAGACCGAACTTTCCGTCATCGCCGTCATCCATACCGATTTTAAGGAGAAATTCGGCATTCCCCGCCAAAGCGGACGGGTCTCCTCCCTCACCGGACGGATCGTTTTCGAGCCGTCCTACCGTGACCCCAACGCTCTTCGGGGGATCGAGGGCTTTTCCCATTTGTGGCTGCTCTTCGATTTTTCCCGTTCCCATCGGGAAAACTGGTCGCCGACGGTGCGTCCGCCCCGTCTCGGCGGCAACACGAAGATCGGGGTTTTCGCCAGCCGTTCGCCCTTCCGACCCAATCCCATCGGTCTTTCCTGCGTCAAGCTCGAAAGCGTGGAGGTGACCGAAAACGAGGGGACGGTGCTTAACGTTTCCGGCGTCGATCTTCTGGACGGCACGCCGATTTTTGACATCAAGCCCTATCTGCCCTTTGCCGACTGTTATCCCGAGGCCGTCGGCGGTTACGCCGACGATTTCCGGGAACACCGCCTTTCGGTGGATTTTCCCGCCGAGCTTTTGGCTCTTCTGCCGGAGGAAAAGCGGGAGACCGCCGTTTCCTGCCTGGCGGAGGACCCGAGACCCTCGTACCAGGACGACGACCGTGTCTATAGCATGAATTTCGCCGGTTTTGACATCCATTTTACCGTAAAAGACGAAACGGCCACGGTTTTTTCCGTGGAAAAGACGACCCGGCGGGGAGGTACCCCATGAGAACGGACGTAATCGCCGCTTTGACGGACAAAGATGACAAAAGCGCCTGCGCCTTCGCCGAAAAGATCGTGACCGAAAGCCGGGAAACAAGGGCGTGGTATGGCTGTTTCGAGGAATTTTCGTCCCTTCTGGACCACCCGAAATCCTACGTTCGGAACCGGGTCTTGGCGATCCTCGCGGCCAACGCCCGCTGGGATGACGAAAACCGGTTCGACGCCCTTTGCGATTCCTATCTCTCCCATATCACCGACGAAAAGCCGATCACCGCGCGGCAATGCGTCCAATCGCTTGCCGAAGTGGGGAAAGCGAAGCCGTCCCTTGTGCCGAAGATCCAAACGGCTCTCCAAAACGCCGACCTTTCCCGCTATAAGGAAAGCATGCGACCGCTTTTGGAAAAAGATATCAAGGAGACGTTAAAAATCCTGTCCGATCCCGCTTTTCTAAAATAAAAAATGACCCGCCGGGGAATTCGCCGGCGGGCTTTTTATTTCGCTCCATAGTCCGAAAGGGTCGTTCCGGGGTAATAGTGCGCTAAAATTTCCTCCGCCGAAGCGCCTTCTTTCGCCATGGCGTTGGCGCCCACCTGGGACATTCCGACCCCGTGACCGAAGCCTTTGACCGTGAAGGTGAAGACTTCGTCGGCATAGGAGACGGTGAAGGCCGCAGACCGAAGGTCGAAAAGATCCCGGAGCTTCGCGCCGGAAAAGGTCGCCTTGCCGATGGGGATCTCGGTGACGTAGCCGGAGGGGCTTCTTTTCGCGCCCTCGAACCAGTGTTCCGGCTCTTTGCCGGAAAGACCGGCGCCGCTGCTGTTGAGAAGGGTGAGCGCCCTCGCTTTCGTCACGGTCAATTCGGAGAGGAACTGCTCCGACTCGGTGTCGCCGGGACTTTCCACCGCTACGAGGTAGGGCACCGCTCCTTTCCAGACGTTGGCGGCGGCCTCCGTTTTTCCGGCGGAAAGAGCGTGATAGACGGTGAGCGCCGGATGGCCGCCGAAGGTCACGACCTTCCCGACGGCCTTTTCCGCCGCTTCGGTGATTTTTGCCCATTTTTCCGGGAAGGCGTCGCCGTAAATTTCCTTCGCCTTTTCCTCGGTGAGGTAAATTTTCTTTTGGGAGGGATCGGCGGAAAAGTCGTAATCCGTCCCTTCATGCGCTTCTTTCTGATAAAGGGCGCAGGAAAAGGCGGCGATGCCCTGCGCCAAAAGCGCCTCCGGCTCGAAGTCGGCGCCCATTTCGGCGGCGATGGCGCCGGCGACGTACTCCGTCGCCGGCACTTCCCGGACGGTTTCGTCGGTGAGGTCAAAGATCCGGAACACCGGCAGAGCCGCCGGTTCGACGGTTTCATCGGTTCCGGCTTTTTCGGAAGGTTCCGACGAGTTCTCCTTTGGTTTTTCGGTCTCCGTTTCCGGCGGTTCCACCCCGAAAGCCGCCGTCATCGGCAGAAAAAGCAGCGCCGTAAAGGTCAGCGCGAACAAAAACGCCCGGAATTTCATAGGATCGTCCTTTCTTTTGGGAGGTATAAAAATGGTTTTGCCAAATCCACAGTTACGGCACATAGAGGCTCCCTCCGGTCGGGAGCTGTCGAGCGACAGCGAGACGGAGGGAGATTGGCGACCCGGGAAACGGTTCGCGGAAACGAAAAGACAAAGGCAGTTTTTTCTATGTTCCGTTTATCCGAAATTTCATCGGATTTCAAAATTGGTCGCCGGGCTCCTTCCGTCATTTTCGGCAAAGCCGAAAATGCCACCTCCCTCCGGTCGGGAGGCTTAAAACGCTCCCCTTTTCCCAAAATCGCCCCGTAAAGCCCCTCATCCGTCTTTTTTCGTTTTTTATCATTTTATATAAAGAAGGTTTCTCATGCTGTTATCCCTGATGGAGAACTGTCCTCCGTTCCAACAGGCGCTTTCCGCCCTTTCCAGGCGCGTCACGACTCCCGTTTACGCCGCCGGTCTTACCGGCGCGCAGCGGGCTCTTTTCGCGTACGCTCTTTGCGAAAAAACCGGAAAACCTCTCCTTTTCGTGACGCCGGACGAGGCTTCCGCCACCAAAATGACCGAGGACCTCGCCGAGCTCATCGGGGCGGATTCCGTCGCCCTTTTCCCCATCAAGGATTTCCAGTTCCGGAAAACGGAGGGCGCCTCCGGCGACTATGAACAGCGCCGCCTTTCCGTCCTCGGAAAGATCCTCGACGGCAGCCTCAAAATCGTCGTCGCCGCCGTGGAGGCCGCTTTGCAATATACCATTCCGCCGGGCACCTACCGCTATCACACGCTGACCGTTCGTCGGGGCGATACCGCCGACATCACGGCGCTTGCCGAAAAACTTTCCGGTGCCGGGTACGAACGGCGGCCCCAGGTGGACGGTCCCTGCCAGTTTTCCGTCCGCGGCGGCATCCTCGATTTTTATTCTCCCCAGGCGCCGACGCCGGTTCGGGTGGAATTCTGGGGCGACGAAGTGGATTCCGTCGCCGCTTTCGACCTTCTGACCCAGCGCCGCACCCGGGAACTGGACGAAGCGTTCATCGCGCCCGCCAAAGAGATTTTGCCCGATTCGGAGAAGGCTTTCATCAAGGCGCTCCGGGACGCCCATAGCCGCCTTCGCGGCAAACAGGGCGTTCTGGCCAAAGCCCAGATCGAGGCGGATTTGGAACGTCTGGATGCCGGTCTTTCCGTCGCCGCGCCGGATCGCTATCTGCCCCTTTGCTATCCCTTACCGGCGACCCTTTTCGACTACCTGCCGGAGGCCACCGTCGCCGTTTCGGAGTTCATCAAACAAAAAGAGGTGCTCAAAGCGCTTCTTACCCAGCAGAACGAGGATATTTCCCTCCTTTTCGAGGAAGGGATCCTCTTTTCCGGCTGTGACACCTTCGCCATGAGCACCGCCGACTATTTTTCCCTTCTTGCCGAAGGCAAAACGGTGCTCGTCGATTCGTTTTTGCGGACCGCTTCGGAAATTCCGGTCCGCTCGGTGGTCGATTTCGCCGCCGTCACCCTCTCCCTTTGGAGCGGCGATCTGGAATCTCTGCTCGACGATCTGCGGGACTATATGGCGAGAGGCTATACCGTCGCCGTTTTCTGCGGCACCGAACGGGCCGCCCACGCCCTCACCACCGACCTTATCAACAATAAGATCAACGCCGCCTTCGCCGAGGACGCCCGCCCTCTTCCGGGCACGACCTTCGTGCTCGAAGGGAACCTCTCCTCCGGCTTCGATTTTCCGCAGGCGAAATTCGCCGTGCTCAGCCACGGCCATACCGCCGCCCAAAGCGGTAAAAAACGCAAATTCCGCAAAGCGGAAAACCCGCTCAAAAGCCTTTCGGACCTCACCCCCGGCGACTACATCGTTCACGTCACCAACGGCATCGGCATCTATGAGGGCATTGTGAAGCAGGACATCCGCGGCGTTGTCAAGGACTATATCGCCATCCGCTACGCCGGCACCGATAAACTCTATGTGCCCGTCACCCAGCTCGACCTCGTCTCCAAATACGTCGGTCCCCGGGACGACCAGAGCGTCAAGCTCAACAAACTCAATTCCGCCGAATGGCAGAAGACCCGAAGCCGGGTCAAAGCGGCGGTCAAAGATATGGCGAAGGAACTCATCGCCCTTTACGCCAAACGGATGCGCACCGAGGGCTTCGCTTTCAGCCCCGACACCGACTGGCAGCGGGATTTTGAGGAGCGGTTCCCCTATGAGGAGACCGACGACCAGCTGCGCTGCATCGAGGAGATCAAGCACGACATGGAACTGGCCCGACCGATGGAACGCCTTCTCTGCGGCGACGTCGGCTTCGGCAAAACGGAAGTCGCCATCCGTGCCGCTTTCAAGGCGGTGATGGACGGCAAACAGGTCGCCGTCCTCGTTCCCACCACCATTCTTTCGTGGCAGCATTACCAGACTTTTTTACAGCGGATGGAAGGTTTCCCGGTGACGGTGGAGCTTTTGTCCCGTTTCCGCACCCCGAAACAGCAGGAAAACATTCTGAAGCGGGTGCGTTCCGGCGAGGTCGATATCCTCATCGGCACCCACCGGATTTTGCAGAAAGACGTCATTTTTAAAGATCTCGGCCTTTGCGTCATCGACGAGGAACAGCGGTTCGGCGTCGCCCACAAAGAAAAAATGAAGGAAATGAAAGCGGCGGTGGACGTTCTGACCCTGTCGGCGACGCCGATCCCCCGGACGCTCAACATGGCCATGAGCGGCATCCGGGATATGTCCACCATCGAGGAAGCGCCGCAGGATCGTCATCCGGTGCAGACCTACGTTATGGAGTACGACCGGGGCGTTATCCTTGAGGCCATCAAAAAGGAACTGCGGCGTGGCGGTCAGGTGTTCTATCTTCACAACAACATCGAGTCCATCCAGTCCTGCGCCGCCGCTTTACAGAAAGATCTGCCGGAGGCACGGATCGCTTTTGCCCACGGGCGCATGAGCGAGGACGAATTATCGGACATCTGGCGGGGCCTTTTGGAGCAGGAGACCGACATCCTCGTCTGCACGACGATCATCGAAAGCGGCGTGGACGTGCCGTCCTGCAACACCCTTGTCATTGAAAACGCCGATCGGTTGGGTCTTGCCCAGCTTTATCAGCTTCGGGGCCGTGTCGGTCGTTCCAACCGCCGGGCTTTCGCCTATTTCACCTTCACGAGAGGCAAGGCTCTTTCCGATGTGGCGGAAAAACGGTTGGCCGCCATCCGGGATTTCACCCAGTTCGGTTCCGGCTTCAAAATCGCTCTGCGGGATCTGGAGATCCGGGGAGCGGGCAACATTCTCGGCGCCAACCAGCACGGGCACATGGAATCCGTCGGTTATGAAATGTACGTGCGCCTTCTTTCCGAGGCCATCGCCGAGGAAAAAGGCGAAGCCCTTCCGGTGGAGGCCGAGGAATGCGCCGTCGATATCGCCCTCGACGCCCACATCCCCGAAAGCTACATCAAAACGCTCAACCAGCGGGTGGATATCTATAAGCGCATCGCCGCCATCCGCAACCAGGATGACGCCGCCGACGTCATCGACGAGCTGATCGACCGGTTCGGCGATCCGCCGGTCTCGGTCATGGGTCTTATTGAGGTGGCGACGCTGCGGAACATGGCTTCCGCCCTCGGGATCACCGAAATTCGCCAGAACGAGACACTCCTCAATTTCTATCCGAAGGAACTGGACCTTGAGCGGATCAGCATGGCGACGCAGAAGATGCAGGGTCGCCTCACCGTCGATCTGATGAGCAGCCGTCCCCACCTTTCCGTCACGCTGAAGGTCGGGGAGCGTCCCATCGAGCTCATGAAAAAGACGCTTCTTTCCCTGCGCTACGACGGCGAATGAAAAGGGAATATCGGCGACAGAAAATAAAAAAGCCCCGGCCTTTGGCCGGGGCTTTTCGGTTAGGAACTTGTCATTGCGGGCATAAAATCCGAGCGCGTCCCATATTCCATGTCATTGCGAGGAGCGCCGCAGGCGCGACGTGGCAATCTTAAAAGCCTTCCCCC
>CALCUE010000053.1 GCA_937906945.1 uncultured Clostridia bacterium
TGTCCCCTTTCTCCAAGGGGACAAAGCGGCTGTTCTTTCCCGAGTGCTTTCTAATTTCGACGAAGGCCGTTTAACCGGAAGGGTCCGGTCAGAAACGGCCTTCGCTTCCAATGAAACACGGCGGCAAAGGGCGGCAAAGCCGCCGGTGTTCCCACACCAACGATTAAAAACGATAAAAAGGAAAAGTAACTGGCTTTTTCTTTATTCTATAATAAAAAAGAGCCCCCGTCAACGAAAAGCGGGGACAGAAAAGCACCAACAAGAAGGGCCGCGGTTTCCCGCGGCCCTCTTTCTTATCAAAGATCCTGTTCTCTCGCCTCATAGACCATGCGGATCCCTTCCAGCGGAAGGCGCTGGTCGATGACGTCGAAAAGGCGTTCGCTTTCAAAAAGACGGCTGAAACCGCCGGTGGCGACGACCTTCGTGTCCTCGCCGAGAACGGCTTTAAGGCCCTCGATCATCTTCTCAATGGCGCCGAGGTAGCCGTAATAAGCGCCGGACTGCATACTGGAAACGGTGTTCTGCCCGAAGCGGAATTCCGGCTTCACCAGTTCGATCTTGGGGAGCTTGGCCGCCTTTTCATAAAGGGCGTCCATAGAGGTCTTGATGCCGGGATAGATCACGCCGCCGAGATACTCACCCTCGGCGGAGACCGCTTCGCAGGTGGTGGCGGTGCCGAAATCGACGATGATGACCGGCGCGCCGTATTTCCGGACGGCGGCATAGGAATCCACGAGCCGGTCGGCGCCGACTTCCTTGGGGTTCTCATACCGGTTCGGGATCCGGCAGAAAAGGTTTTCGCCGATGATGTAGGGGTCCCGGCCGAAGTATTTTTTGATGGCGCTGGTGACGGAATAGTTGAGCTGCGGCACGACGGAGCTGATGATGACGTCCGTCACGGAATCCATGGCGATGTGGCGGTGCTCAAAAAACTGACTGGCGAAAAGGCCGACTTCGTCAGAGGAAATGTCCCGCTTGGAACCGAGACGGAAGACGTCCAGAAGGCGGTCGCCCTCAAAAATTCCGAATTCCATGGTGGTATTTCCGATGTCGATGACAAGGATCATAGGTTTTTGTTCTCCTTTTGGTGGGATACAAGTTGATGAAGAAAGGCGGAAAAGCCGTCAAAAAAGGCGGAAAAACCGTGACGGACGGCAAACTGCCGTCCCCGTTCTCCCAGTTGAGCACGGTGCTCCGCCGAAAAGCCCTGAAGGGTCTCCAACGCTTTTTGAAGGCCTTCGACGTCTTCGGGAACGGTGAAAACGGCGTTTTCACTTTCCCGAAAAAGGTCCGAACAAGCGGAAACGGCGGCTAAAACCGGCTTTCCGGACCGGAAAGCCGAGAGAAACCGGTCGGTTTCCGTCCGAAACGGGCCGAAAACGGCGCTTTCCGAAAGGAAAACAGCGTCAGCGCCGCTGAGCACGAAGGGAAGCTCCTCCAAAGGGACCTCGTCGCCGAAGGTGACGTTGGTAAGGCCGTTTTCCCGGAGAGCGCGTTCCAAAGCCGGTTTCTCCGGTCCGTTTCCGAGGAAAAGAAAGGCGGTTTTTTTATCGAAGCTCTGGGCGGCGCGCAAAAGCGCCCGCAGGGAATAGCCTTTTTGGAACGGACCGGGAACGGCGAGCACGAAGGTGTTTCCTTCCCGGAGAGTTTCAATGACAGAGCGGACCCGTTCGGCGTTTTTGGAAGGCGAGGAAACGGGTTCCGGTGGCGGAAGCAAAAAGGAAAAGGCGTTTTTCCCGGAAAAATCGGAAGAAAAACGGGGGTAGGAACCGAAAACGGCGGCACTTTTTGTCCGGATCCGGCGAAACGCCGCGTTGAGCACGATTTTTTCCCACGGAAGGACGCCGCCTTTTTTAGGGGAAGCCGTGACGAACGTGACGAGCACGGCATGGGAAAACCGGGCGATCTTTTCCGCGGCGAAGATCGAAACGGGGCAAAACCCGGCGGAAACGACGACGTCCGGCTGAAAGAAACCGGCGACCGCGGCGGCGTTGCGGGAGAAAAAAGACGAAGCTTTGGAAACGCCGGAAAAGGGACTTTCCGCCGTCAGAAAAAGGGTGAGGCGAAGAAGGTCGCCTTCGGACCGCACGACAAAGCGGGGCGGATCCGGCGTTTCGGACGGCTCGGCGGTGACGAAAAGCACGTCGTCACCCCGTTTCGCGAAGGCCGCCGCTAACGTTTTCTGGAAAGAAAAATTTCGTCGGGCGCTCTCCAAAAAGCCTTCGGCTTTCCGTCGGGACGGCGTTTTCCCGAAGGAAAACGGCTCGTCGGTAAGAAAAAGGAGACGCAAAAGGTCTCACCGCCTTTCGGTAAAATTCCGGGTACGGATAGTTTACCCGGAAAAAGGACTTTTATGCGAAAAGCGGGTTTTGAAATTCTACCCTTCGTCGCCTGCGGCGGATACAGTGAGCAGGGCTTGGCGCCGCGGTCAAAATCGGCAACGGCGAATGCCGTGTCCGCCGATTTTGGGCACCGCAAGAGGGGGAGAATATTTGACCGTGGGAATCTTTTTATTAACACGGTCGGGGATAAAGATTGCCACGTCGCCGCTTCGCGGCTCCTCGCAATGACAACTATTTTTGAACAAAATCAAATTTATAAAGCCCCTCATCCGTCGCCTACGGCGACACCTTCCCCCGAGGGGAAGGCTTGCGTTTATTTTTCGATACGGTCCACGTCGGCGAGGGAGAGCTCGAGAAGCTTCGAGACGCCCTCCTCCTGCATGGTGACGCCGTAAAGACGATCGGCGTGCTCCATGGTGCCCCGACGGTGGGTGATGGCGATGAACTGGGTGTCGGTGAGCCGCAGGAGATAGTCGGCGTAGCGGTCCACGTTGGCTTCGTCCAATGCCGCCTCGATCTCGTCGAGGATGCAGAACGGCGCCGGACGCACCTTCAGAATGGCGAAATAGATGGCGATGGCGACAAAGGTCTGTTCACCGCCGGAAAGGGAAGCCAGGTTATTGATGATCTTGCCCGGCGGCTGAACGGTGATGTCAATGCCCGATTCGAGGACGTTGTCCGGATCGGTGAGGGAAAGTTTTCCTTCACCGCCGCCGAAGAGCTCCTTAAATACAATGGCGAAGTTCCCGGCGATCTGGGTGAAGCGGTCGAGGAAGATCGTCCGCATCTGTCCCATGAGGCTATGGATAAGGCTCCGCAGTTCGTCCCGGGACTTTTCGGCGTCCTCGATCTGGGTCTTCATGAATTCATACCGCGCGCTGACCTCTTTGAACTCCTCGATGGCGGAAAGGTTGACGGGGCCTAAGGCGCGGATCTTGTTTTTAAGCTCGTTCAGACGGCGCTGGGCCTTCTGCGGCTCGGCAATTTCCTCCGCCAGTTCCTCGGCGGCGGAAACGGTGATCTCGTATTCGTCAAAGAGCTGACCGACCACCCGATCGTAGTCCTTCTGGAAATCGTCCATCCGGCTGCGGGCGTTGGCCAGCTTGACGGAGGCTTCCTCCCGGCGGGAAACGGTGTCCTTCTGCGCCGTTCGCTCCTGGGTGGCGCGAAGCTCAAATTCCTGCCGCTGGGCAAAAAGAGCGGTGATCTCGGTCTTCGTCGTCTCGGAAAGAGCGGCCAGGCGCTGTTTTTCCTCTTCCATGGCGGCGATCTCCCCGGTCAAAGCGCTGTTTTTCGCAAGGATCTCGTCGTGGGTCCCGGCAAGAGCGGCCAGTTTTTCGTTCCGTTCCTCCTGACTTTCCAGAAGGCGGGCGATGGCGGCTTTGACGCCTTCGATGTCCTTCTGGACAAGGGCTTCGGCCAAAGCGCCGGCGTTCTTTTCTTCGGAAAGCTCGTCGTCTTCCCGCTCCAAAGCGGCAAGATGTTCCAGAACGCCATCCCGCTCCTTGGCAAGAGCGGCTTTTTCGGCGGCTTTATTTTCGGAAAGACCGGTGTAATCGGCAAAGCGGGAAACGGCGTCGGCAATGGCCTTTTGGAGAATGGATTTCTGAGTCTCCGCTTCGGAACCGGCGGCTTCGGCGTCGGAGATCTGCATCAGAATGCGTTTCTTTTCGGCTTCGGCACGGATCCGGTCCTCACCGGCGGTGCGAAGTTCGCTTTCGGTGGCCAAAATCTGGGCGTCCAAAGCGGAAAGCTCGGAACGAAGGCGCTGATAATCGGCTTCGCCGGCCTCAACGGTCTTCTGGATTTTGTCGGCTTTGGCGAAAAGCTCGTCGATCTCCTGCTTGCGGGAGAGAAGTCCGGCGGATTTGACGCTGGAACCGCCGGTCAGGGAACCGCCGGCGTTGACGAGCTGTCCGTCCAGGGTGACGATGCGGAATTTATAGCCGAATTTTTTGGCGATGGCAACCGCCGCGTCGAGGTCCTCGGCGACGACGATCCGTCCTAAAATGTTCGTGACGACGCCCTCATATTTCGGGGCGAAATGGACAAGGTCGGAGGCGATCCCCAAAAAGCCGTCGCAGGCGGCAAGGCCCCGTTCCTCCAACCGGTTTCCTTTGACGGAAGTGAGCGGAAGGAAGGTGACCCGGCCTTTTCCCTGCTCTTTTAAGAGCTGAATGGCTTTTTTGGCGGCGTCCTCATCGGTGACGACGACGTTCTGCAAAGCGCCGGAAGCCGCCGTCTCAATGGCAAGGCTGTATTTGGCGTCGACGGAAAGGACCTGGGACACCGGTTCGAGAATACCCCGAAGGGAACCGGCGGCGCCTTTATCGAGAATGTATTTGACGCTCTGGGCAAAGCCCTCCCGGTGGTTTTCCAGTTCCTGCAGAAGGTGCGCCCTCTGGGTCAGAGTGTCCCGCTCTTTTAAGAGCTTGTTCCGTTTTTCCTCGGCGGCGGCCAACGAATCGGCACGAAGCTTTTGCTTCATGGCAAGGCCGTTCTGGCTGTTGTGACAGCCCTCTTCCCGGTCGGTGATGTCCTCCAGAAGGTCGTTGACGTTTCGGAGTTCGGTCTTATAACCCTCCACAAGGGAGAGTTTCTGTTCAGCGGAAAGAGAAAGCTGGGAAAGGCGCTCCTCATACTGGGTCTTGTCGTTCTGGGCGGTGGCCAAAACCACGTCGATATGGGAAAGATCGGCGGCAACGCCGGTCAGTTTTTCATCCAGAGCGTCCCGCTCGGAAAGAACGGCGCGGCGCTTTTCGGCCAAAGCCTCCTCCTCTTTTTGGAGAGACTGAGCCGACTTAGCAAGGCGCTTTTCCTCGGCTTCCTTTTCGGAAAGCTCGGTCCGGCGCTCGGCCAAAGCCGCTTCGTTTTCGGTGCCGAAGGAGGAAAGGGCGGTCTTTTCCGCCTCGATCCGGCGAAGCTCCGTTTCGTTATGGGCAACGTCGTTGCGGCAGACGGCGATCTTCGCCGTCAGATCGGCGGAACCGGCCTCGTTGCCGGCGATGGCGGCCCGTTTTTCCTCCACGGCGGTATCCACGCCGGTCAGTTCCTCATAAAGGGCGCTGATCCGGTTTTCAGCTTCGTTATAATCCCGGTCGAGGGTATCGTATTCGGACTGGAACACCGAAATGGCGCCGTTCTGCTCCGCCATCTGGCTTTTGAGGCGGCGGATGGTGCGAACGGAAAGGGAAATTTCGAGTCCCTTTTTCTCTTCGGCGTATTCCAGGAATTTTTTCGCTTTTTCGGACTGCTCCAAAAGGGGACCGACCCGTTCCTCAAGGGAGGAAAGGTTGTCCCGAAGGCGCAGAAGGTTGTCGTCGGCTTTGGCAAGGCTCCGTTCCGCCTCCTCTTTGCGGTAGCGGAACTTGGAGATCCCGGCGGCTTCCTCAAAAATTTCGCGGCGCTGTTGGGGCTTCGCACCGACGATCTCGGCGATCTTGCCCTGTCCGATAAGGGAATAACCGTCCCGACCGAGACCGGTGTCCATGAAAAGCTCGTTGACGTCTTTTAAGCGACAGACCTTTTCATTGAGGCGGTATTCGCTTTCGCCGTTGCGGTAATATTTTCTCGTGACGACCACTTCATCGGCGTCGAGCGGAAGACTGCGGTCGGTGTTATCGAGGCAAAGGCGCACTTCGGCGTAGCCGTGGGCATGGCGCAAAGCGGTACCGTTAAAAATGACGTCCTCCATTTTGGCGCCGCGGAGCGCCTTGGTGGACTGTTCGCCCAGAACCCAGCGGACGGCGTCGCTGATGTTGCTCTTGCCGCTTCCGTTGGGGCCGACAACGGCGGTAGCGCCCCGCCCGAAGTTCAGGCGCGTTTTATCGGGAAAGGACTTGAAGCCCTGCAGTTCCAGATATTTTAAGAACAAGTTGTCACTTCCTTTCTTTGCGCCATAAAGCGGCGCGACAACGCGAGCCTCCCTCCCCGAGGGAGGTGTCACGGCACAGCCGTGACGGAAGGAGAAAAATAAATTTCCCTATCTCTGTCATTCCGGGCAAAGCCCGCGAGCGCGTCCTGTGGACGAACCAGCGAGCAGGCTTTTCTTTGACAAGGGGCTAAGAACGCTCGGAATTTAGCAAAATCAGACTTGCGCAGCCCCTCATCCGTCACGGCGAAGCCGTGACACCTTCCCCCAAGGGGGAAGGCTACTGCTGTCATTCCGAAAGAACAAAGTGACCGTGGGAATCTTTTTATTAAGATTGCCACGTCGCCGCTTTGCGGCTCCTCGCAATGACGGGGAGAGAGTTTTTTCCGGTCATTCCGCCATGATGGAAAAATCGCCGGGCGAAAGAGCGGAGTCGGCGACGACCCGGACGGTGTAGCCGAGACTTTGCCAATGTTCCACGTTGACCCGGCGCTGTCCGGTCCATTGGGAGACCTCCGACGGCGCGACTTTGAGGACGTAATTCCCCAGCGGCAGGCGGCGGAGCATGGGAGCGAGCTTTTTGCGGCGGCGCAGTCCCTCCACCAGTTCGCAGAACGCCGGATGATAGGGCCCGGCGATGAGGTTCTGTTCCAAAGACGGTTCGGCGTGAAGGCCGAGGCGGATGACCTTGATATGATAAAGCTCGAAAAGATCGAGAAGGTCGGCGCAGAGGGCGGTGGCTTCGTCCAGCGTCTCCGGCACGTAAGTGCCTTCCTCGTACCACACGGCCATTTTCGTGTTTTTGAGCACCAGAGCGGGATAGATCCGCATAGTGTCCGGTTTCAAAGCGGCGAAAGCGGCGGCGGTTTTATAATCCCTGTCCCGGCTGCTGCCCAGAAGACCGGTCATCATCTGAAGACCGAGGGAAAAGCCGGCGGCCTTGATCTTTTCGGCGGCGATTCTGGTGTCGGCGAAGGTGTGTCCCCGAAAATTTTTCGCGAGGACTTCGTCGTCGGCGCTTTGCGCCCCCAGTTCAATGGCGGTGACGCCGTACTCCTTGAGCACGGAAAGCACGTGGTCGTCAATGGCGTCGGGACGGGTGGAAAGGCGGATCCCGGAAAAGGATCCCCGCTTTGTCCATTTGGCCGCCGGTTCCAGAAGGGAACGCATCAAGTCCTCCGGGATCATGGTGAAGGAGCCGCCGAAAAAGGCGATCTCCGTTTTTTCGGCGAAGCCGTGAAGGTCCCGGGCGGCTTTTTTTAAGGTTTTGTCCACGTCCTCCGGCGTCGGGACGCCGGATTCCCCGGTGATGGCGGTCTGGTCACAGAACGAGCACCGGTGGGGACAGCCGACCATCGGGACAAAAAAAGCGACGTTGGCGTGCTTCATTCGCCCATCAACTCCAGCGCTTCTTTGGCGGCCAGCTGCTCGGCGGCTTTTTTGCTTTTGCCGATCCCGTGACCGATGACGTTGCTGTTGAGCAGCACGTTGACTTCAAAGCGTTTGTCGTGGTCGGGACCGCTTTCCCCGACCAGAACGTAGGCAAGCCGTTCCTCCCGGTTCTGCTGAATGATCTCCTGCAGAAGGGTCTTATAGTCCTTGAAGGCGGCGTTTTCGACGTGTTCCAGCGCCTTTTTCACAAAACCGAGCACGTAGGTCGTGGCCGGTTCCATGCCGCCGTCGAGATAAATGGCGGCGAGCACCGCCTCAAAGGCGTCGGCCAGAATGGAGGGACGTTCCCGTCCTCCCATAATGTCCTCGCCGTGTCCGAGGCGAAGAAACTCACCGAGACCGATCTTTTGGGCGAATTCGCAGAGGGATTTTTCGCAGACCAGCGACGCCCGAAGCTTCGTCAGTTCCCCTTCGGGAAGGTTCGTATAGTTTTCATAGATGTAATCGGAGACAATGATGCTCAAAACAGCGTCGCCTAAAAATTCCTGGCGTTCGTTGTATTCGATTTTGCCTTTGACTTCGTTGGCAAAGGAGGAATGGGTGACGCCGACTTCCAGAAAATGACGGTTCTGGAAGCGGTAGCCCATCCGTTTTTCCAGTTCGGAAAGGTCCTTGATGCTCATTCGTTCTCCTCCTTCTGTTTTTGAATTTCGGCGGCGATGGTGCCGATGACGTCCTTTTCATAAAACGCCTTGGCCTGCCGGATGGCGTTCAGAAACGCCTTGGCGTCGGAGCTTCCGTGCGCCTTGATGACCGGTTTCGCGATGCCCAGAAGGGGCGCGCCGCCTTTTTCGGTGTAATCCATTTTCTTTTTGAAGGCCTTAAGGTCCTTTTTCATGGTGAGGGCGGAAAGCTTCGTCAACGTGTTCCTCGTGAGCATTCCTTTGAACATTTTGCCGAAGGCAAGGCCAAGCCCTTCCGTCAGTTTGAGCACGACGTTGCCGGTCCAACCGTCGGCGACGGCGACGTCGCAGGCACCGAAGGGCAGATCCCTCGGCTCCACGTTGCCCACAAAGCGATAGGATTCGTCTTTCATAAGGGCAAGGGCCTCTTTCTGAAGGTCGGTCCCTTTGCTTTCCTCCGCGCCGATGTTGATAAGACCGACAGCCGGGGAGGTGGCGCCCTCCACCTTTTCCATATAGATGCTTCCCATGAGCCCGAATTGCGAAAGCATTTCCGGGCGGCACTCGACGTTGGCGCCGAGGTCCAAAAGCATATAGTCTTTATTAAGTCCCGGGATCACGGAAGCGAGTGCCGCCCGTTTGATCCCCTTGATCCGTTTGACAAGCAACGTCGCCGCGACGACGATGGCGCCGGTGCTTCCACCGCCGACAAAGGCGTCGCCTTTGTCCTCCGCCAGCGCTTTAAGCGCCACGGAAAGGGAGCTTTCTTTATATTGTCCCTTGACGGCCTCGGTGGGTTCGGCGCAGACCGGCATCACAAGCGGCGCGTCGAGCCATTCAAAGCCCTCGGTGGAGATCAAGTGTCCCTCGCAAAGGGCCTTCATTTCCTCGACGTTGCCGACGGCAAGGACGGAAACGCCGAGCTCTTTGACGGCGAGAGCCGCTCCCTCAAGCGGGGCCAGCGGCGCGTTGTCGCCGCCGTACATATCCATAATAATTTTCATAAGATCGCCTCCAGATCGGCAAGAGCCCGGTCAGCCAGCGCCTGATACCGTTCCTCCTTGTTGCGGATCTTTTTGGGGAGTGGCGGCAGAACGCCCATATTGGCGCCCATGGGCTGAAAATCGGTGACGGAGCTGTCGGTAATGTAGTGGATCAGCGCCCCGAGCATGGTGGTCTCCGGCAGAACGAGGGGCAGATCGCCATTGGCGAACCGGGCGGCGTTCAGTCCCGCTAAAATGCCGGAGGCGGCGGATTCGGTATAGCCCTCGACGCCGGTGAGCTGTCCGGCGAAGAAAAGCCGGGGTTCGCTTTTAAGCGAAAGGTTCGGTTCCAAAAGCCGGGGGGAGTCCATAAAGGTATCCCTATGCATGACGCCGTAGCGGACGAACTCGGCGTTTTCAAGGCCGGGGATCCGCGAAAACACCCGCTTCTGTTCCCCGAACTTGAGGTTCGTCTGGAAACCGACGAGGTTATACATGGTCCCGTCGGCGTTTTCCCGCCGAAGCTGAACGTTGGCCCAGGGACGGTGTCCCGTCCTGGGATCGGAAAGTCCCACCGGACGAAGGGGACCGAAGCGCAGGGTGTCGTGTCCCCGACCGGCCATGATCTCGACGGGCATACAGCCCTCATAGACCTTGGGATCGGCGACGTCGAAATCGTGGAGCGGCGCCCGCTCCGCCGAAATAAGCGCCTCGTAAAAGGCGTCGTATTCCTCTTTGTTCATGGGGCAGTTGACGTAATCGGCGTCGCCCCGGTCATACCGCGCGCCGAGAAAAACTTTGTCCCAGTCGAGGGAATCGGCGGTGACAATGGGCGCGACGGCGTCGAAGAACGAAAGGGTGCCGCCGAAACGCTCCTTGAGCGATTCGGCCAAAGCGTCGGAGGTGAGAGGCCCGGTGGCGACAACGACGATCCCTTCCTCGGGAAGTTCGGTCACCTCGCCGGTCACCACTTCGATGTTTTTGTCGGAACGGATCGCCTCGGTGAGATAGTCCGCGAAAAGGTCCCGGTCAACGGCCAGAGCGCCGCCGGCGGCTACCGCCGTTTTTTCGGCGGCTTCCATGGTGAGGGAACCGAGACGGCGCATCTCCTCTTTGAGAAGACCGGCGGCGGAATCGAGCCGCATGGCCTTCAAGGAGTTGGAGCAGACCAGTTCCCCGAATTTATCGGTTTTATGGGCCGGGGTGGATTTTTCCGGGCGCATTTCATAAAGGCGAACGGAAAACCCCAGCCGGGAAAGGGTATGGGCGGCTTCGCAACCGGCGAGACCCGCCCCGATGACGGTGATTTTATCCATTTTTCTTGGTATCGGCTCTTTCGTAGTGGCAGTCGGGGTTGGAACAATAAATTTTGGCGGCGCGGCCTTTTTTGTGCAGAAGGCTCTTGCCGCATTCGGGACAGGCTTCGCCCAACGGCTCGTCCCAGGTCATAAATCCGCAGGTCGGGTTCTTCTCACAGCCGTAATAGGTCTTGCCGGTCTTGGATTTTTTGAGCAGGATCACGCCGCCGCAGAGAGGACAATGGCCGGGGGTCTCTTTGACGATGGGCTTGGTGTTTTTGCACTCCGGATAGCCGGGACAGGCGAGGAATTTGCCGTAGCGCCCGGTTTTGATCACCATTTTGCGTCCGCATTTTTCGCAGACGATGTCGGTCTCCTCCTCCGGCACCTGGATCTTTTCGTCGCCCTGGGTGCTTTGCGCCAGCGCCAGGGATTTGGAAAACTCGTCATAGAATTTTTTCATCATGGCGACCCAGTCGGTCTTTCCGGCTTCGACCTTATCGAGATCCTTTTCCATCTTCGCCGTGAATTCCACGTCGATGATGTTGGAAAAATGCTCCCGCACAAGGTCGGTGATGACGGTGCCGAGGCTTGTCGGACGAAGGGATTTACCGTCCCGCTCGACGTAATTGCGGGCGAGGATGGTGGTGATGATCGGGGCGTAGGTGGAAGGACGGCCGATGCCGTTTTCCTCCAGCGCCTTGATGAGGGAAGCCTCGGTATAGCGGGAAGGCGGCGCGGTGAAGTGCTGGTTGGCCTTGATGTCACGGACCTTGAGCACGTCGCCGGCGGCGGCGTGCTTCGGAATGGAGGATTTTTCCTCGTCGCCGTAAGGATACAAAACGGTGAAGCCGTCGAACCGGACGGTGAAGCCGGAGGCCTTGAAGCCGTAATCGCCGGCGGCGATGTCGATGGAGACGGTGTCATAAAGGGCGGCGGCCATCTGGCTGGCGATGAACCGTTCCCACACCAGTTTATAGAGTTTATACTGGTCGGCGGAAAGGCTCGCTTTCAGCGTTTCCGGCACCAGTTCCGGCATGGTGGGACGAATGGCTTCGTGGGCGTCCTGCACGTTGGCTTTGGCTTTATAGGCTTTGGCTCCGGTGGAAAGATAGTCCTTGCCGTAGGTTTTTTCAATATAAGCGGCGGCGGCCTGTTTCGCTTCCTCCGAAACACGGAGAGAGTCGGTTCTCATATAGGTGATGAGACCGACGGCGCCCATCCCGGGCACGTCCACGCCTTCATAAAGCTCCTGCGCGATGCGCATGGTGCGGCGGGACTGGAAGCCGAGCTTCAGCGAGGCTTCCTGCTGGAGAGTGGAGGTGATGAACGGCGGCGCCGGCTGTTTTTTCCTAAGGCTCTTTTTGACGCCGGAAACGGTGAAGTCCTGTCCTTTCAGTTCGTCAAGGACGGCTTCGGCTTCGTCGGCGGTGTGAAGGTCACATTTTTCCCCGTTCTTGGTGGAAAGTTTGGCGGCAAAGGTGGTCGTCTCGTTCTTTTCACAGAGCTTGGCGTCGATGGTCCAGTATTCCTCGGGGACAAAGCCCTCGATCTCCCGCTCCCGGTCAACGATGAGGCTGACGGCGACGGATTGGACCCGTCCGGCGGAAAGGGAACTGCCGCCGCGGATGTTTTTCCAGAGGAAGGGACTGAGCTTATAGCCCACGATCCGGTCAAGAACCCGGCGGCCCTGCTGGGCGTTGACTAAATCGAGGTCGATGGAACGGGGCGCTTTCATGCCCTGCTCCACGCCGAATTTAGTGATCTCGTTAAAGGTGACGCGGTTGGCGTCGGAAAGCGGAAGTCCGAGAAGGTAGGCCAGATGCCACGAAATGGCTTCGCCTTCCCGGTCGGGGTCCGTCGCGAGAAAGACGTTCTCGACGGAACCGGCCTCTTTTTTAAGGCTCCGGACCAGGTTTTCCTTGCCGGAGATGAGAATATACTGCGGCGCGAAGCCGTGGGAGACGTCGATGCCGAGGGTGGTCTTCGGAAGGTCACGGACGTGACCCATGGAGGCGACGACCTCGTAATCGGGCCCGAGATATTTTTCAATGGTCTTGGCTTTGGCCGGGGACTCCACGATAACAAGGTTTTTGGCCTTTTTGGCGGAGCGCTTGGTGGTTTTGGTTTCCTGTGCCGTAAATAAAACCCCCTATATATCAAATAGAATAAAAAACGAACGGAAAATTCACGCGATGGTGAAGCGCCGACCGGAGACGGAACGGATGAGGAACGCGATCTCAAGTTCCGTAAAAGCGGCGGCGGCCTGGGAAGCGGTCAGACCCGCTTTGGCCGAAAGCTCGTCGGAAGAGCGGGGCTGTTCGTCGATGACGGCGTAAAGAGCCGCCGCTGTCGGCGAAAGACCGGTCGGAGCGGGCTTTTTCCGCCGGACGGAAACGGCGGGGCGTTCCGCCTCGACCTTCGGTTCCTCCGGAAGGATCAGCCGTCTTTTCCGGACGCTGGAAAGATCCAGTTCCGGATAGTCTTTTGTGTATTTTTGCAGGATATCGACGGCGCTTCCCACCGGGATCGCGCCGTTTTGCAAAAGATGGAGCGTTCCCTGCGCGGTGGGACGGGAGACGTCCGCCGGCACGGCGAAGACGTCCCTTTCCTGCTCGGTGGCCAGTTTCGCCGTAACGGAAGTGCCGCTTCGGGCGGCGGCTTCCACGACGCAGACCCCGAGGGAAAGACCGGAGACCAGGCGGTTCCGGATGAGGAAAAAGCTGGACTGCGGCTCGGCGTCCGGCGAAAATTCGCTGATGACGGCGCCGTTGCGGGCGATCATGGCTTTGAGATACTCGTTCTCCGCCGGATAGACGTTGCCGATCCCGCAGCCCTGAACGGCGATGGTCTTGCCGCCGTTTTCCATCGCGGCGATGTGCGCGGCGGAATCAATGCCGTGGGCCATGCCGGAGACAACAATGGCGCCGGCTTCGGCTAAGCCGCCGCCAATGGCGGTGGCCATCCTCCGACCGTAATCGGTCATCTGGCGGGTACCGACCACGGCGATGGCCGGTCCTTCGTTGAGGCAATCCACGTCCCCGAGGACGTAAAGGACCACCGGCGGGTCCGGAATGGTGAGAAGCCGCTTCGGAAAACGGGGATCGTTCCGGGCAAGGACGACGGCGCCGATGTTCTGGGCTCTTTCAATGGCGCTTTTGGCCATTTCGAGGGTGGTGGCCCGAAGACGAAGGCGCTTGATCTCATTGAGGCGGGGAATTTCGTTCATTGCCTCTTCCCCGCCGAGGAAAAATTCCTCCGGGTCCGGGTAACGGGACAAAATCTGTTCCGTCAGGGGACTTCCGGGCGTCATGGCAAGGCTCAGCCATACCCAGTGTAAAAGACTCATAGTAAAAACTCCTTTTTTGTGGAGTGGGGAAAAGCCGGCCATTCCGGTCGGCTGAAAATACCGCCCTTTCGTCAGCTTTTGGTGCGGAAGCACCGGCGGCACGAAGTGCCGCCAACTGCGGCGAGGTTTATAAAAAAACGGCG
>CALCUE010000054.1 GCA_937906945.1 uncultured Clostridia bacterium
TTTCGACGAAGGCCGTTTAACCGGAAAGATCCGGTCAGAAACGGCCTTCGTTTCCAATGAAACACGGCGGCAAAGAGCGGCGCTTCGCGTCGCCGGTGCTGCCGCACCAAAAGCCTCCCTCTGGGAGGGAGGTGGATTTTTGCCGAAGGCAAAAAGACGGAAGGAGCCCGGCAACCAATTTTGAAATCCGATGAAATTCGGATAAACGGAACATAGAAAAAACTGCCTCTGTCTTTTCGCTTCTGCGAACTGTTTCCCGGGTCGCCAATCTCCCTCCGTCTCGCTGACGCTCGACAGCTCCCTCTCGGAGGGAGCCTAAGCGCCGCCGGCGCTCCCGTACCGAAGCGCTAAACTGTCCTTGACAGAAAAACAGGTGTTGCCCGAAAAGCGGCAACGAAAAAAAGAAAAAAGTTTCGGATTTTTTCAAAAAAAGGCTTTTCGCCCGGCGGGGATTGTGCTATAATCCGATTATCAAAACAAAAAACGGAGGCCTATTTTTATGGTTCGTTTTCAATGTGACTACGCCGAGACGGCGCATCCGCAAATCCTGAAATTCCTGGCCGATCGTGCCACCGAGCAGAACTGTACGTATTGCATGGACAAATACGGCGAATCCGCCACCGCGAAGATCCGGGAACTCTGCGAGGACCAGAGTCTTGACGTCGTCTTTTTGAACGGCGGCACCGCCACCAACGTCCTTGCCATTTCCGCTTTTCTGCGGAACCCCTTCGAGGCGGCGATCTGCGCCGGAACGGGACACATCAACGTCCACGAGACCGGCGCCATCGAGTACGCCGGACACAAGGTCATCGACGTTCCCGCCGGTGAAAGCGGAAAACTGACGCCAAAGCTTATCGCCCCGGTGCTCCATTTCCATCACAGCGAGCACATGGTCGTCCCGAAGCTCGTCTATATTTCCCAGAGCACCGAGGTCGGCACGATCTACAGCAAAGCGGAACTTGCCGCCCTTTCGGCCTTCTGCCGGGAAAACGGCCTTTATCTCTATCTGGACGGCGCGCGGATCGCTTCGGCGCTGACGGCGCCGGAAAATGACCTCACCCTTTCGGACATCGCCGCTTTGACCGACGCCTTTTATATCGGCGGCACCAAAAACGGTCTGCTCAACGGCGAGGCGCTGGTGATGCGAAATCCCGCCGTTAAGGATCACATCCGCTGGTACATCAAGCAGAAGGGCTTCATGATGGCTAAAGGTTTCGTCGTCGGCATGCAGTTCGATTACGCCCTTTCCACCGGCCTTTTCTTTGAGATGGCGAAACACGCCAACGCCGAGGCGCAGAAGATCGTCGAAGCGATCCGGGAAGGCGGCTACGGTTTTTACGCCAAACCCCAGACTAACCAGATCTTCGCCATTCTGCCCGACGAAAAAGCCGAGGAGCTTTCCGAACTCACCGGCTGTGATATCCAGGAAAAACTGCCCGACGGAAAAACGGCGGTGCGCCTTGTCACTTCCTGGGCCACCACCGACGAAGCGGCGGAGGAGCTTTGCCGCTGGTTCACGAAATAAGTTGTATTTTTCCCGCTTCCATGGTATAATGGAAGCGGGAAATTTTTTTCCAATTCAAAAAAGGAGGCCGACACTATGGCTTTTTGTAGAAACTGCGGAACCAACATTCCCGAGGGAGACGCCTTTTGCCCGAACTGCGGCGAATCCGTTGAAAAAACGGTCGCCCCGCAGGGACATCCCGAAATTGAGGCGACGGACCGGGAGCGCACCAAATATCTGGCGGCTCTCTGTTATCTGAGCTTTCTTTTCGGCATCATCGGACTTTTGGCCGAGCCGAATTCCAAATTCATCCGCTTCCACCTCAACCAGGTATTGATCCTTGACATCATCGCCATTATTTGCGGCGTTGTCTGTATCGTGCCGGTCATCGGCTGGCTTGCCGGGTTTGTCGGCAGCATCGCGGTCCTTGTGTTCACCATCATGGGCATTATCCGTGCCTGCAAGGGCGAAGCTAAGGAGCTTCCGTTCACCGATGGACGGGTCATTCTTCATTGGGACTGATCAAAAAACAGAAAAACAGCCGGAAAGTTTCTTTCCGGCTGTTTTTTTATCGGTAAATAAAGCCGTCCGGGAGACGGATATAGGCCCTTATATGGTCGTCACGGCGTCTTGTGACGATGCCGGAACGGTTTTCCGGTCCCACAAGGCGCTCCGCCGTGGTGATGGTATCGGCGGAGACGGAAAGGACGATCCCGATGTGGTCGTGCTCCACACCGCAGAAGACACGGTCAAAAAGGACGATATCGCCACGTTCGGGAAGAAAGCCGTCGGTTCGGTGGTATTCGATCCGGGGATCGCCCTTGGCGAATTCCTCCCAACCGCCGCAACCGGCGAGACTGCAGGTGACGCACTCGTCGGGGCTGTAGGGGATCGAAAAACCGGCTTTCATACAGCAATAATAGACGAAGGCGGCGCACCAGCTGTTTTCCGCCGCTTCCACGTTCCATTTCGGAAAAGGCGCGACGAGAGGGGCAAGGTTGGAAGGCGTTTCGCCACACGTTCCGTGGAACGGAAGAACGGCCAGTTCTTCCGCTTTTTCCGCCAGTTTTTTTCGGGTCGGAAGATCCAAAACCTGTTCCTCCGTTCTAAATTTTTTCGTAGCGCTCAAGGCTGTCGTCGCCTTTTAAGCCCCAACCGCAAAGGCGGCTTCGCTGTAAAGCGCCGAGGAGCTTGCTTCCGAGGCAGTCGTAGCCTTCCTCGTGCTCAAGGCGTTCCATCAGTTCCTTGACGTGCTCACGCTCGGTGTGCTTGTCCGCCGGACAGCGGCTTGGAACAATGGGGAAACGCTCGTGGGAAGCGATCTTGATAATTTCGTCCTCGTGGCAATAGATGAGAGGGCGGATGACGGTGATCTCCTTGCGGGAAAGCCACGTTACTGGAGGAAAACAGCCGATCCGACCCTCGTCGAAAAGGTTCATCAGGAAGGTCTCGACCACGTCCTCGAAGTTGTGGCCGAGGGCCATTTTGTTACAGCCGCACTCCTTGGCGGTGTCGTGGAGAAGTCCCCGGCGCATCCGGGCGCAGAGAGAACAGGGATTTTTTTCCTTGCGGTCCTCAAAAATGATGGTGCCGATGTTGGTGCGCTTCAAAACGAGGGGCACGCCCAGTTCCTCACAGAGAGTTTCCAAAGCGGAATAGTCGTTGGGAACGCCGCCGAACTGGGGATCGAGGCAGACGGCGACCACCTCGTAATCGACGCCGAGAAAGCGGCGAAGCCCGGCAAGCCCCACCAAGGTGGCGACGGAATCCTTGCCGCCGGAGACGCCGACGGCGATCCGGTCGCCGGGAGAGATCATGTCGTAATCCTCGATGGCTTTGCGCATGGCGCCCATCAGTTTCTGCCGGGTGTTTTCGTTGGACATAGCGGCGCTCCTTTCGGGGGACGTTCTTTTTAGGAAGTTCCGGAATATTTTTTATAGAATGATTATAGCATATAAGTCCACTCTATGCTATAATTATCCTATGAAAATTTTTATGGACGCTGAGGGAAAAAGAATGAGGAAAGATCGGAGAAATCGAATGGCCGCGCTTTGGCTGGCGCTTCTTCTGTTGGTGAGTTGCGCGAAACCCGGGACGGAACCTGTCATCGAGGGGAACGAGCCGCTCATGCCGGTGGTGACAGAGCCGGAGGAGCTTCCGACGGAACCGGAAGAACCGGAGGAACCGGAACCGGAACCGATCCCCGATCCCGTTCTGGTCTTTTCCGCCGAAGAGGTCGAACAGGGAAGCTTCCTCATCGTCCGGGGAGAAAATCTTGACGAAAACGCCACGCTGACCGATTTTTCCGGCAAGGAAGTGCCCTTTTTCCCGGTGGAGGACGAAAAATTCCTCTTCCTTCCGGTCAAGCCCTCCATCAAAGTCGGCGACTATACGCTGACCTTGAAAAGCGGCGATTTTTCCATGGATTATGCCGTTCCCGTCACCTTCCGGGCCTTCGATACCCAGTACCTCGAGGTGGAGGAAGGAACGCTCAGCGAAACGCTGGAAAACCAGGCGGCCAACGAGGAATATAACAACGTGGCCGCGCCGCTTAAATACACCTTTACCCCGACGCCCCTCTGGGACGGGGATTTTATCCTGCCGCTCACCGTGACTTATAAGGAGACGACGACCTACGGCACCTTCCGCACCTTCTCCAACGGCTCCACCGAATGGCACAACGCCATCGACATGGCCGCCAAAGGCGGTTCGCCGGTCTATGCCACGGCCTCCGGCACGGTGCTTTACGCCGGTTTTCTGAAGCTCACCGGCAACACCGTCATTTTAGACCACGGGTGCGGCGTCATCAGCTGGTATTATCACATGAAGACCCTTTCGGTGGAGACCGGCGCCGGCGTTTCCGGCGGTACCCAGATCGGTGCGGTCGGTACCACCGGCCTTTCCACCGGCAACCATCTCCATTTCGGGATCAGCGTCAACGGCGCTTTGGTCGATCCCATGGCCTTTGTGGGAACAAGGCCGGATTTCGCCTTCGGAAAGGAAGGGAGTACAAAATGAAAATCGGGAACATCGAGCTTCCGAAGACGGCGGCGTTGGCGCCGATGGCCGGCGTCGCCGACCGAGCGATGCGGGAGATCAGTCGGGAATTCGGCGCCTGCTGGACCGTCGGCGAAATGGTGAGCTCCAAAGGCCTTTCCTACGGAAGCAAAAAATCCGCCGAGCTTCTTTCCCTTCACGAGGCGGAACGGCCGACGGCCTTACAGCTTTTCGGAAGCGAACCGGAGGTCATGGCCGAAGCGGCCAAAATGGCTTTGGAATACGAACCCGACGCCATCGACATCAACTTCGGCTGTCCGGTGCCGAAGGTCGCCGGAAACGGCGGCGGTTCGGCGCTGATGAAGGACCCGGCTTTGGCCGGTCGGATCGTTGAGGCGGTGGTGGCGGCGGTGCCCGTTCCGGTGACGGTCAAATTCCGGGCCGGTTGGGACAGCGAACACATCAACGCCGTGGAATTCGCCAAAGTCTGCGAAAGCGCCGGCGCTTCGGCGCTGACCGTTCACGGAAGAACAAGGGCGCAGATGTACGCGCCGCCGGTGGATCTTTCCGTCATCCGGGCGGTCAAGGAGGCCGTTTCCATCCCGGTCATCGGCAACGGGGACGTGGATTCCCCAAAGGCGGCCAAGCGGATGTATGACGAAACGGGGTGCGACCTTGTGATGGTCGGACGGGGCGCCATGGGAGATCCCTGGCTTTTCCGGCGGATCGAGCGTTACATGGAGACCGGCGAGCTTTTGCCGGAACCCACCGCCGAGGAACGGATGGCCGTCCTCAAACGACACATTGACCTTCTCTGTGAATATAAAGGAGAGGTCATCGGGATGCGGGAAGCCCGCAAACATTCCTCCTGGTATATCAAAGGGATGCGTGGCGCGGCGGAATTCCGCCGGGAATGCGGGGAGCTTTCCACCGCCGAGGACCTGGAGCGCCTTATTGACAAGGTGCTCCTGGCGGCGGAGCACGAGCGGAGCTAATGCAAAAAACTGCATAAAATCCGGTGCTCCGTGAATAGAAAAACACGGTATGCAAAAGAGGAAAAAATTTCCTTTTTGAAGAAAAAATATACCCCAAAGTATGAAAGAGCCGCTTTCCACCGGCGGCAGAGCCAAAAAAGCCCACGATTACGCAAAATTGTGGATTACTCGGTGGAAAAGGTGGAAAACATCGGATTTTCCACAGTTTGGAGAGGCTAACCGGTGAGTTTTCCACAATTGGATGGTGGAAAGAGTGGAAAAGTGCTCATAAAAACCGCTTGCTCATGCGATTGAGCACAAAAAAACCGGAAGAAAAACGAAAAATGGCGGTGGAAAATCAAAAAAACGCCACGGAAAGACGGGAGAGGAGAACCATGCCGATTTTGACAGACCCGGGACTGTATATACATATCCCGTTTTGCAGGAGCAAATGCCGGTACTGCGATTTTTACTCCTTTCCGGCGCCTCAGACCGACGGGATCGCCTATGCGGACCGGCTTTGGGAGGCTCTTTCGTGGTACCGGGAAAAAGCGACAAGGCGCTATAACTCTCTGTATTTTGGCGGCGGAACGCCGCTGTGCCTCGGGGAAGAACAGCTGGAAAAGCTGCTTTTGGCGGCGAGGGAGGATCTTTCCGACGACGCCGAGGTAACGATCGAAGGGAACCCGGCGGTGGCCGGTTCCATTGATTTTCCGCGGCTTCGGAAGGCGGGCGCCAACCGCCTTTCCTTCGGGTTACAAAGCGCCGACGAACGGGAGCTTTCCGCTTTAGGGCGGCTCCATACGGCGAAAGACGCCGCCGACACGGTGAAAGCCGCCCGTGAAGCGGGGTTTACGAACCTTTCGCTGGATCTGATGATCGGGATCCCCTATCAGACGAAGGAGAGTCTGCGGAAAAGTATCCAATTTGCCGCTTCCCTCGGGGTGGAGCATCTTTCGGCCTATCTTCTTAAAATCGAGGAAAATACGCCGCTGGCGAAAAGCGACCTGCGCTTTCTTTGCGCCGACGACGAAAAGGCGGCCGAGCTTTATCTTTTCGCCTGCGAGGAACTGGAAAAAGAGGGCTTTTCGCAGTACGAAATTTCCAATTTCGCGAGGTCGGGCTTTGAATCCCGGCACAACCTTAAATATTGGAGGCAGGAGGAATACCTCGGCCTCGGGCCTTCGGCCCACTCGTTTTTAGACGGGCGGCGGTTCTATTTTGACCGGGATCTTAAGGGCTTCATGGAAAAGCCTTTTTCCGAACTGGAAAAAGAGGAAGGGCCCGGTGGCGGCTGGGAGGAATTCGCCATGCTGCGGCTGCGGCTTTGCGAGGGACTGGATACCGCCGAGCTTTCCCGGCGCTTTCCCGAAGCGCCGACAGCGGAGATTTTAGAGAGGGCCCGGCTTTATGAAAAGCCGGGACTTACGAAGGTGGAGAACGCCGTCATTCGGCTTACCCGGGAGGGCTTTCTGCTTTCGAGCCCCCTCACGGCGGAAATCCTGTACGAATAAAAAAGGCTTTGCGGGGCGATTTAAGGAATTTGAGAGTACCGGAAGGGGCTTCCCTGCGTAAGGGAAGCTGACGAGCGAAGCGAGACTGAGGGGCAGTTGCCTTCCCCCGAGGGGGAAGGCAAAAGATTGCCACGCCGCCGCTTCGCGGCTCCTCGCAATGACAGGCTGTTTTTCCCCAAATCAGACTTACAAAGCCCCTCATTCGTCTTTTTGCCTTCGGCAAAAATCCACCTTCCCCCGAGGGGGAAGGCTTTCGGTGCGGAAGCACCGGCGGCTTTGCCGCCTTCTGCCGCCGTGTTTTACGGAAAGCGAAGGCCGTTTCTGACCGGACCTTTCCGGTTAAACGGCCTTCGTCGATATCAGAAAGCACTCGGAAAAGAATAGCCGCTTTGTCCCCTTAGACAAGGGGACAGCGATAGCGGGAGCTATCGCAGGGGTTTGAGGCGTTTCTTTCCCCGGGTACCACCCGTTTCTTTGCG
>CALCUE010000055.1 GCA_937906945.1 uncultured Clostridia bacterium
GACCGTCTTTCCCGTTTGCTGCCGCAAACCGGTTTTCCAAACAAGGACAACCGCGACAGGAATGAAAAGAGCGAAAGGCGAAGGTTATAGCATCAAGGCGAAAGCAAGGCACAAACAATATCATGGCGCTCCCGCGCCAAAGCCACAAAGGAAAGCTCGCGCATTCCTAAAAGTCGCCCTCGCCGCAAAGGGCGGCGCTTCGCGCCGCCGGTGCTTCCGCACCGAAAATAAAAAACGAAAAGTCCGTATCCAATATAAATATCGACAGAAAGGAAACGCGTCATGGAAATCTGCGTCAAAGAGATCGAAAAATTCATCGAGGATAACCGGGAGGCTATTCTCCGGGACATCGCGCGGCTGGTCGCCGTTCCGAGCATCGAGGGCGAACCAAAACCGGACGCGCCTTTCGGCAGAGAGCCGAAACGGGCGCTGGAACTGGGTCTCGCCATCGCCGGGGAACTGGGTCTTTCGACGAAAAACTGCGAAAACTATATCGGCTACGCCGAGCTTGCCGGCGAGTCGGAAAAATATATCGCCACCATTACGCACCTGGACGTTGTGCCTGTCGGCGATGGTTGGGAGGAAGACCCCTTCACCGTCCGGGGAAAAGAGGGCTACCTCATCGG
The DNA here is from genome assembly GCA_937906945.1 of uncultured Clostridia bacterium. GTDB lineage: Bacteria > Bacillota > Clostridia > Oscillospirales > Ruminococcaceae > UMGS1668. The sequence goes on from CALCUE010000055.1 coordinate 627, forward strand.
GCGGGGCGTTATGGACGACAAAGGACCGAGCGTCCTCTGCCTCTACGCTCTGAAATACCTGAAAGAGAAAAACATTCCCCTTCGCTATACCGTCCGGGCGCTTTTGGGCGACAACGAGGAGACGAGAATGGGCGACGTGGAATATTACCTCGAAAACTATGAAGCGCCGGTTTTCTGCTTCAGCCCCGATTCCGATTTCCCGGTCTGCAACGGCGAAAAGGGCATTTATCACAGCCTGATCGTCTCGAAGAACGCCCCCGAGACCGTGGTTTCCATCAAAGGCGGCTTCGCGCCCAACGCCATTCCCGATCGAGCTGAAGCGGTGCTCAAGCTGACAGGACCGGTACCGGAAGGCACCGCTTCCGTCAAAGTTTCGGAGGAAGACGGCCTTCTTACCCTGACGGCCTTCGGAAAAGGCGGCCACGCCTCCATGCCGGAGGGCACCGTCAACGCCATCGCCGTGCTCATTGACTATATTCTGGAAAATCACCTTGTCTCCGAAGCGGAGGAACGGTATTTTGCCGTGCTCAAAAAACTCCACGCCAAAACGGACGGAAGCGGCGTTGACGCCGCCGCCGATGACGGAAAATTTTCGCCGCTCACCATGGTCGGCGGCATGATCGGTATCCGGGACGGCAGGTTCTTCCAGACCGTCGATTGCCGCTACCCCACCAACACCAGCGGAAAACTCCTCACCGAAAAGCTCGAAAAAGCCGCCGGCGAGGCTGCCGACATTGTCGTTCTCGGCGACATGGAGCCTTTCTATATCGACCCCGAAAGCCCGGAAATTCGCGCCTGCCTTGACACCTATAACGAAGTCACCGGCGAAAACGCCGATTTCTATACCATGGGCGGCGGCACCTATGCCCGCCACTTCCCCAACGCCGTTTCCTTCGGTCCGGAACATCCGGAGCGGGTCGCTCCGGCCTTTGCCGGTCCGGTCCACGGCGTGGACGAAGCGGCTTCCATCGACTACCTTTTAGAGGCGCTGAAAATTTACATCATCACCCTTATTAAATTGCAGGGAGTGGATTTTTCGTGACCGACCTTTCCCGGGAAATTCTCGAAAACTGGCAGGTGCGCCACACCAAAAAGCAGAAAGCGGAATTCATCGCCTTTCTGAAGGAGCGTCTTCCGGAACTTTCGGTGGAAAAGGGCGGCGTTTTCGGCGGAAAGAACCTCGTTTTAGGGGACGTTTCGTCGGCGAAGGTGGTTTTTGGCGCGCACTATGACACCTGCGCCGTTCTGCCTTTCCCGAACATCGTCTTTCCGAAAAGCGTTCCGCTTTCGATCCTCTACGGCTTCGTCCCGGCGATTCCGCTCTGCCTTCTGATGGGACTTTTGACCTATCTTGTGGGCCGGTTCACCGACAGCTTCTGGCTTACGGAACTGGCGATCTTCCTGCCTCTCCTTCTTTTCATCTGGATGATCTATATCGGCGTTGCCAACCAGCACACCGCCAACGACAACACCTCCGGTGTTGTGACGCTTCTGGAGCTTTACGCTTCCCTTTCCGACGAGGAACGGAAAACCGCCGCCTTCGTCCTTTTCGATAACGAGGAACTGGGGCTTTTCGGCTCGGCGGCGTTTTATGAGGCGCACAAAAAAGAGATGAAGGAAAAGCTTCTTATCAACGCCGACTGCGTTTCCGACGGGGACGAACTTTGGCTCCTTCTCGGGAAAAAAGTTCCGCAGGATTTGGAAAACGCTCTTCGGGAGGCTTTTTCCGGCGTTACGACCAAAACCGTCACCGTCCGTCCCTCCCAAGGCAGTTTTTATCCCTCCGACCAGGCCAGTTTTCCGGTCTCGGTGGGCGCGGCGGCCTTCAAAAAAGGCTTTCTCGGTCTTTATCTGGACCGCATCCACACGAGCCGGGACACCGTTTTTGACGAGGAAAACATTCGGGTCTTCGTTTCCGGCTTTGAAAAATTCGTGAGAGCGCTATGAAAATCCATATCGTCGGTGGCAGCGGTTCCAGCAAAACGACGTTGGCAAAACAGCTTGCCGAAACCTACGGTCTTTCTCACGTCGATCTGGACGAATTTCAATGGGACAACAGCGGTTCTTACGGCGTCCGGCGACCGGAAGAGGAGCGGAACGCTCTTCTTGCGGCGGCGGTTTCGGAAGAAAACTGGGTGAATGAGGGCGTCTATTACGCCTGGGTCGAACCGTCCTTTCAAAAAGCGGATCTTATCGTTTTTCTCAAAACGCCCCTCTGGCTCTGCCGCTTTCGGGTGATCCGGCGGTTTTTCCGCCGGAAACTCGGCAAAGAGAGCGGAAAAAAAGAGAGCTTTTCCTCCCTTTGGGCGCTTCTTCGCTGGATGGGACGGTATAAAAAGAAAAACGAAAAAGAGATCGGAACGCTTTTGGAAAAGTTCGGCGGCAAGGTCCTCGTGACCAAAAGCGCCGACCCCTTCTCCCTTGTCAAAGAGCGCTTGGGATGATACAATAAAGACGAAATCCATTCCCACGGAGGAATTTTTATGAAACTTCTGGCCGTTGATTCCAACAGCATTATGAACCGGGCTTTTTACGGCATCAAGGTTTTGACCACTAAGGACGGCTTTTTTACCAACGCCGTCTATGGCTTTCTGTCGATTCTGCTTTCCGCCGTTTCGGAGGTGAAACCGGACGAAGTCGTCTTCGCCTTCGACGTCCACGCGCCGACCTTCCGCCACAAAATGTACGACCAATATAAAGCCGGACGGCACCCGACGCCGCCGGAGCTTCTCGACCAGTTCCCGGTCATCAAGGAGCTTCTGGGCGACCTCGGCTATCCGGTTTTGGAAGTGGAAGGTTGGGAGGCCGACGACATCCTCGGCACCCTTTCCCGCCTTTGCGAGGAAAAGGGAGACGATTGCGTCATCGTCACCGGCGACCGGGACAGCCTTCAGCTCATCGGCCCCCACACGAAGGTGCGTCTTGCCACGACGAAAATGGGGTCTTCCGTTGCCGAAATGATGGACGAGGCCGCCGTTTTCGAGCGGTACGGCGTCAAGCCGAAAGATCTCATTGAGGTCAAGGCGCTGATGGGCGATTCCTCCGACAACATTCCCGGCGTTCCCGGGATCGGCGAAAAGACCGCCCTCGACCTTATTCAGAACTATCATTCCGTGGACTATATCTATGAGCATTTTGAGGAATTGGACTTAAAACCGGCGGCGAGAAAAAAGCTCGAGGCCGGAAAAGAGAGCGCCTATTTAAGCCGGACCCTCGGTACCATCGACCGGAAAGCGCCCATTGACCCCGACCTTTCCGCCTACCGGAAGAAAGAGGGCGATGAGGGAGCGGCGGTGGCGCTTCTCTATCGCCTTGAAATGCTCAAAATGATCGAAAAACTGGGGCTTGACCCCGCCAAAAGAACGGAAACGCCTCTTGAGCACGTCGAGACCCTGCCGGAAGCCAAAGTGACCGTCGCCGAGTCTTCGGCATTGGCAAACCTTGCCGATACCGTGCTCACTGACGTTCTGTTTGAGGCCGAAGGGGACGATCTTGTCGCTGTGGCCCTCGTTCGGGAGAACACCGTCACCGTTTTTGAAAACGACGGCTTCTTTTTCGACGCGGCGTTCGCCGCTTTCCTTGCCGGAAGCGCCGAAAAACGGGTGGACGACCTTAAATTCCTCGGGCGCTGGGCGAAGCTCCACCACGCTGAAATCAAAAACGTCACCATGGACACCGGTTTGGCCGGTTACATCCTCAACGTCTCCGGCGACGACTATTCCGTTTTGCATCTGGCCGCTATCTATCACACCCCGTCCATGCCTCTTTCCGGGGAAACGGAAGGACACGCCGGACTTTTGGAAAAAGCGGCGGCGTTCCCGGCTCTCTGTGACGCTTTGAAAAAAGCGCTGGAAGCGGACGGCGAACTTGCCCTCCTTTCCGACATCGAACTGCCGCTGGCCGGTGTTTTAGCCGACATGGAGCTTTCCGGTTTCCGGATCGACCCCGACGGCATCCGGGATTTTTCCGAAGAACTCACCGCTTTGATCGACCGGCACGAGGCGACCATTTATGAGCTTGCCGGGGAGACTTTCAACATTCTTTCGCCGAAACAGCTCGGCGTTCTGCTTTTTGAAAAACTGGGTCTTCCGGCCAAAAAGAAGACCAAAAGCGGCTATTCCACCAGCGCCGACGTGCTGGAGGATTTAAGACCCTATCACCCCGTCATCGACGAAATTCTGGAATACCGGAAGCTCACAAAGCTTCGTTCCACCTACGTGGACGGACTTCTTTCGGCGTTGGCGCCGGACGGAAGGGTGCATACCCGTTTTAACCAGAAGGAGACGCGAACCGGACGGATCAGCTCCCTGGAGCCGAATTTGCAGAACATTCCCATCCGCACGGAACTCGGCGCTCGGATGCGGGGCTTTTTCGTTGCCGAACCGGGGAAAGTTCTGATCGACGCGGACTATTCCCAGATCGAACTGCGGGTTTTGGCGCATCTTTCCGCCGATGAAGCCATGTGCCGGGCGTTCAACACCGGCGAGGACATCCACACCCAGACCGCCTCCCAGGTCTTCGGCGTGCCGGAGGATTTTGTGACGAGCCAGATGCGAAGCCGCGCCAAAGCCGTCAACTTCGGCATTGTCTATGGCATCAGCGCCTTCAGCCTTTCGGAAAACATCGGCGTTCCTTTCAAAGAGGCGCAGGACTATATCAAAAACTATCTTTCGACCTACAGCGGCGTTGACCGCTATATGAAGGATTCCATCGAGGCGGCGAAAAAGAACGGCTACGCCGTCACGACCTATGGCCGCCGCCGTCACCTGCCGGAGCTTTTAAGCACCAATTTCGCGACCCGTTCCTTCGGGGAACGGGTCGCCCGGAATATGCCCATCCAGGGCACCGCCGCCGACATCATTAAATTGGCGATGGTCCGGGTGGCCAGACGGCTTTCGGAGGAGAAACTTTCCGCGAAACTCATTATGCAGGTGCACGACGAACTCATCGTCGAGGCGGCGGAGGATTGCGCCGAAAAGGCCGCCGAAATTCTGCGGTACGAAATGGAAAACGCCGTTTCCCTTTCCGTCCCCATGGAAGTGGACGTAAAGATCGGGAAAACGTGGCGGGAGGCGCACTGAAAGGCCTTTCCGGTTTGATTTTGGTCAATTGGAAACATTCTTGGCCCCCTTGTTAAAGAGCAAAGCCTGCGAGCGCCGCCTGTGGCGGAAGCAGCGAGCAGGGTTTGGCGCCGCGGTCAAAAAACGCGAGGAAGAGTGCGAAGCACCCGACGCGTTTTTCGGGTACCGCAAGAG
>CALCUE010000056.1 GCA_937906945.1 uncultured Clostridia bacterium
GCCAATCTCCCTCAGTCTCGCTGTCGCTCGACAGCTCCCTCTCGGAGGGAGCCTATGCGCCAAAGGAGGACTTTTCGCCGAAATCAGCTTTTTTCCGGACGGTCGAAAAGGAAGGGTAGAAGGGCAAGGGGCAAAAGCGCCAGCAGAAGAAGGCGCGCCGCTTTTCCGAGAGGCACCAGAAGGAAAAGACCGTCTAAAAATTCCATGGCGAAGAAAAAAACGGCGGCGCAGGCGAGAACAAGGATCGCCTTGCGCCTGTTGAGCGGCTGACAGGCGCGAAGAAGCGCCAGAAGACTGGCCGTGCCGGTATAGAGAACGGCGACGGTGGAGATTTCTTCGTCGGAAAGACCGAACCGTCCGCCAAAAATGAGCACGGCTAAAATGCCGAGAAAGATGAAACCGCCGCTTATGAACGCCTTTTTGAGCACGGTGCTCATGAAGTGATCCGGCACCCGTTTGAAGTTCGGTTCCAGCGCCAGAAGAACGCCCGGAATTCCGGAAACAAGGCCGCCGATGAGGGTCAGCTGGATCGGCGCGAAGGGATAGGTCAGCGGCACAAAGAGAAGGGTCGCCGCCAGAAGGACGGCGTAGGTGGTTTTCATCAGGAAAAGGGAAGCGGAGCGCTGGATGTTGTTGATGACCCGGCGTCCTTCCAGAACGACGCTTGGCAGAGCGGAAAAATCCGAATCCAGAAGCACCAGTTGGGAAACGTGCCGCGCGGCCTGGGCGCCGCTTGCCATAGCGACGGAACAGTCCGCGTCCTTGAGCGCCAGAACGTCGTTGACACCGTCGCCGGTCATGGCGACGGTGTGCCCCGCTTTCTGGAGCGCCTTCACTAAAAGGCGTTTCTGTTCCGGAGCGACCCTGCCGAAAACGACGGTCTCGTCGGCGATGGCGAAAAGTTCCTCGTCGGAAAGACGGGAGGCGTCCACAAAGCGCTCCGCGCCGGAAACGCCGGCTTTTTGGGCGATGGCGGAGACGGTGCCCGGGTCGTCGCCGCTGATGACCTTGATCGAGACGCCGTTTTTCTCAAAATAGGCGAAGGTGTCGGCGACGTGGGGCCGGATCTCGTCTTCTATGAGTATAAAACCGAGCGGTTTATCCGCTTTGTATAATTTTCCTTCGTTTTTGGCGGCGGCAAGAAGTAAAACCCGGGTGCCGTCGGCGGAAAGTTCTTTGGCTTTTTGGCGAAGTTCCGGGAAACCGTCGCCGAGAACGAAAGCGGGAGCGCCGAGCATCAGCGCCTCGCCGTCGGCAAAGGTGACGGCGGTATATTTTTTCGCCGAGGAGAAGGGCAGGGTGTGGACCGCTTTCCGGTTCGGGTCACCCTTTCCGGAAAAAGCGGCGACAAGAGCTTTGGCGGTGGGGTTGTCGGCGGGAACAGCGGTGAAAAGCTCCGCCACTTTACGCCCGATATCCCCGTCGGAAAGAGGCAGAACGCCCCGGACGGTCATCCGCCCGGAGGTGATGGTGCCGGTTTTGTCGAGGCAGAGGACGTCCGCCCGCGCCAGATTTTCGAGGGAATAGAGCTGTTGGACAAGAGTCCGCTTTTTGGCGAGGTTGATGACGCCGAGGGCGAAACTCATGCCGGTCAGAAGATAAAGCCCGTCCGGCACCATGCCGATGGTGGCGGCGACGGAGGGCAGCATGGAATCGACATAGGAAAGGCCCTGGACGACGAAATGGTTATAGAACGTGACAAGGCCGAAGGGGATCAAAAACAGCGAAAGGGTTTTGATGATCTTCGTCATCGTGGTTTTGAGGACGGACTGCGCCTCTTTATAGCGCCGGGCTTCGGCGGTGAGCCGTTCGGCGTAACAGTCGGCGCCGACGGCGGTAAGCTTGACGGCGCCTTCGCCGGAGACGACGAAACTGCCGGAAAAAAGCGGATCGCCGGGCCTTTTGGAGACGGCGTCGCCTTCGCCAGTGAGAAGGCTTTCGTTAAAGGTGGCTTCCCCGGCAAGCAGTACCCCGTCAGCGGTGAGCTGATCGCCGGCACCGACAAAAAGAACGTCGCCCAGAACCAGCTTTGCCGACGGCAGAACGACGGTTTTTCCGTCACGGATCACCGGGAAGGCGGGGGACGTTAAAACGGAGAGGCTTTCCACCGTTTTTTTGGCCCGAAGCTCCTGGATGGTGCCGATGAGGAAATTGGCAAGGACGACGTTGAGAAAAAACATATTGCGGTAGCTGCCCGTCGTAAAAACCAGTACGGCAAGCACGATGTTGAGGATATTATAAAAGGTAAAAAGGTTGGAAAACCAGATCTGCCCCGTCGTTTTGGCGGCGCTTTGGGGCGGTGTGTTGGCTTTTCCCTCAGCGGCGAGCTTTTTGGCTTCGGCACTTGTCAGAGAGGGCCACGAAGGGTCGATGTTCAAAAGATCACAGCCTTTGCAAAAATCAGTCGATGAGCTTGAGCTTGGTGAGAAGCTGGTGGATGCGTTTATAGACGAACGCGGTCAGAAGGGCGTTGATACCGGCTTTGAGAAGGTTGAAGGGCACGATGACGGGGAGCATCATCGAAAGAACGGCCTCCCGGGGCGTACCCATATAGATCGGCGTCAGCCAGAGGTTCATTCCCGCCATGAGGACGGTCTGGATCAGAACGCCGACGGCAAGGCTAATATAAGCGGTCTTGCGGGTGCGGCTTTTCTGATAGACAAAGCCGGCGAAGACGGCGAAACAGCCGGTGGCGACAAAGTGCATGATAATGCCGATGAAGCCGGAACCGGCGGAAACGGTGAGCCCCTGTAAAAGGGAGACCAGCGCCGTCAGGATAAGCCCGCCCACCGGTCCGAAGAGGAACGCGCCGATCAGGATCGGAACGTCCGCCGGGTCATATTCCAGAAAAGGAGCCGGCGGGAAGGGGATACGGACAGCCAGCATCAGAACAACGGAAAAGGCGGCCAGAACGCCAAGGCTCGTCAAGGTTTTGGTGGTGAATTTCATAATACTACCTCTTTTTTAATTCAGTATGAATAAAGTCTTAAAACAGAGGCAAAAACGGGTCCAAAAACAAAAAAGGCTCCGCGATTTTTCGCGGAGCACTGTTTTTGAACGCAGTTTCGCCATCCGGACTCGGCGGCCTTCGGCCGCGACACCGTCGGTACGGGATTCACACCCGTTCTGCAAAAAGCTCTCGGACTTGTCGGCCAAAGGCCGCATCACCGCCGGTAGGGAATTTCACCCTGCCCCGAAACATGGATTATTTTTGAGGGAGGAATTATTCCTCGTCTTCCTCTTCTTCGTCCTCGTCATAGTCGAATTCGAGGTGTTCGCCGCAGTTGGGGCAATCCATCTCGCCTTCGTCCACGATGGAACCGTCGATGCAGATGGTCTCGCCGCAAGCCGGGCATTCGACCTCGTAGCAATCGTCGTCATCGCAGCAGTCGCAATCGTCGTCGCAATCGCACTCGTCGTCTTCGTCGCCGTAATAGTCGTTTTCGAGGGCTTCGAGGTCTTCGTCGATGAGTTCGACCTGTTCGCCGACTTCGGCGAGGGAATCCTGGACGTCCTCAAGGTCATAAGCGAGATCCTGAAGAATGTCGGCAATGGCGGCGATGACTTTGTCGTCGGTGTTGAGGCCTTCCATCAGGCCTTTGAGATGAGCAACTTTTTCAGAAATGGTCATAATTTTCTCCTTTGGTCAGAAAGACCGAATCGTGGTTTGATTAAGCTCTGCCGATGTATTCACCGGTACGGGTGTCGATCTGGATGTGGTCGCCTTCGTTGATGAAGAGCGGGACACGGACTTCGGCGCCGGTTTCGACGGTGGCGGGTTTGGTGACGTTGGTGGCGGTATCGCCGCGAACGCCGGGTTCGGTGGCGGTGATCTCCAGTTCGACAAAGTTCGGAGCTTCAAGGCCGAAGACCTTGCCTTTGTAGGAAAGGATCTTGCAGATCATTTCCTCTTTGACGAATTTGAAGGAATCGCCAAGGAATTTTTCTTCGATCGGGATCATTTCATAGCTTTCGGGATCCATGAAGTAATAAAGATCGCCGTCGTTGTAGCTATAAGTCATTTCTTTTCTCTCGATGAAAGCGGTCGGGAATTTCTCGGTCGGGTTGAAGGTACGCTCCGTTACCGCGCCGGAAATAACGTTTCTGATTTTGGTACGGACAAAAGCGGCGCCTTTGCCGGGTTTTACGTGCTGGAATTCGATGATCTGATAAACGGAACCATCCATATCAAAAGTGACGCCGTTTCTGAAATCGCCTGCAGAAACCATAAATTTAACCTCCTAATAAGAATGCTTGCGCATTTTTTTACACTCTAAATAATAAAATATTTCTGTCTCTTTTGCAAGTGTTTTTTATAAAAATATGGACCTAAATCGCTAAATATGTAAAAAAGTCACCGAAAGACCGGTCTTTTTTGAAAAAAAGCGGCTCTTCCGAGCGGAAAAAGAGCGCCAGCGCGAAAAGATCGGCGGCGCCGCCGGGACTTAAGTTTTTCCGGATCATGGCTTTGTCGAGCCGCTTTGCCGCCGAAAGCCGCTTTTCCAAAGGAAGGGCAAGGATTTTTTTCGCCTCGCTTTGGACGAAGGAAAGTCCCTTTGGACCGCCGCGATAGAGCAGGTTGGTGTCGTCGCAAAGGCTCATGGCGGTCAGAAGGGCGAAGAGTTCGTCCTCTTTGTCCAGAGCCTCATAGGTGGCTTTCGCTAAAGGGAAGCCGGAAACGGCTTCAAAAAGAGCGCCGCCGGCGCCGTATTTTTCCCGGACTTCGGCGCCGTGGGTGTTTTCGGCGGGATTTTTTTCCTTCGCCCAGCTTCGCGCCGTCTCGAAAGGATCGGTACCCGTCGCCAGATACCGTCCGATCCCGGCCAGAAGAAGGCTTAAAAGGAAGGCCGCGCCTTTATGGGTGTTGACGCCGCCCGAGGCGGCAAACATCGCCTTTTCGGCGGCTTTTCCGTTTTCGGTAAGCGCTTCCATCGTGCCGGAAAAGCCGATGAGCACGGCGTTTTTGAAGAAAGGCTCCAGGGAATAGGCGCTTCGCTCCAAATTGAGCATGGTCATGTCGGAATGAGCACCGCAGTTATTTTCGTCGATGAGCCCCGGCTTCGGGGTGAAACCGGCTTCCTCCAAAAGAGCGCCGACGGCTTCGCCGGAAAGGGTGTCGGCGCAAAATTCGAGCAGCAGCGAACGGGTCTTTTCCGTCAGCGCCGAAAGGTCGTGGGAGCGGCTTCGGGCACATTCCGCCGCCGGTTTTTCACAGAGCAGACAGCGGCGGGGCGTTTTCCGGTGAAGGGCTTCGCCCTTTTCGTCATAGACGTCGAAATCGAAAAGGCGGCCAAAGGCCGAATCCTCCAACGCCATAGCCCGGCGTTTCAAATCCTCCGCCGGGGAATCGAAAACGAAAAAGGCAGAATCGCCGCCTTTTTCGGAAAGAGTTTCCGAGAAGACGGGCGGTCCGAAGACGGCGACGGCTTTCTGAACGGCCTTTTCGAAGGCGAAGTCCGAAAGAAAGCTCCGCTTTTCCGGACCGGGAAGGTTCAGCGAAAAGCTGACGACGGAAAGACCGTATTGCTCGGTCAGCTCCTGTCGCCGGGCGCTTTTTTTGTCACGGAAGGAAAGGATATCCTCTAACGATGCGTTCATCGAAGCACCTTCTTTTCCAAAGCGGCCAGCCGCTCGGCGGAATCCTCGCCGACAAAGCCGACCAGAAGGTATTTATTGTTGAACGCGTCATAGACGAAGCGGTGGAAAAGCCGGAAACCCCGGATCTCCGACGTGCGCGAAACGTGGGTGCGGGGACCGCGGCAGCGGTGGACGGTGTCGCCGATGGTGATGTGGTTGTCGTCCTTATAGGAGATCGGAAGGTCGGCGGCGATCTGTTCGTTGACCCGGCGCTCCATGTCGTCGAAGTCGATCTCCGCCGGTTTGTCGAAGATCATGGTGAAGCCGTGGCGGATGTCGCCGTGCTGCGCCTTGGAAAGTTCCAGTTCGGAGATATAAAGTTCGCAGATATCCTCGGCGGAATGGGCCATGAGGCGGTAGGGCAGCGAATGGAAGACCCGGTCGGCGATCTCTTTGGGTTCCGGGCCGAAGATCGTCGGGCGGGAAATGGTGATCTCCTCCCCGACGCCGATGAGCAGATGGGCGTTCATGGGAAGATAGGGATAAATAAGCTCGAAGTGCTCGACGATGACCCGCCGCTCGTTATAGACGGCTTTCATAATGGCTTCCGCCAGAACCGGCATGGACGTGAACGCCGACTCGAAGCGGACGTCGAGGTGGTAGGTGTGAGGCTTAAAAAAGCCGGTCTCCTCGTCCTGTTCCAAAAGAGGAAGCGGACGGACGTTGACGCCGTCGTCGTCGTTGGTAAGTTCCAGTCCCGGGAACATCCCTTTGACAAGGGCGCTTTTTCCGGAACCGGCCTCACCGATGATGCCGATGAGCCGGTCGAAGGGGCTCAGATAGAGCTGGGCGATCTGGATGCCGAGGTCATAAATGCGGTCACGGCCACGGGGACAGAGAAATTCGCTGAAAACGTGGTTTTTCTGCATACGGTTCGAATAGGACATGGTGTCACCTCCGGTTCAGTCGGACAAAAGTGTTTTAAGATAGGCGACCGTGCTTTCCGGCAAAAGGGAAAAAGCCGCCGAAAGGTCGTTTTGGTCAAGAAGGGCGCGGACGGTTTTGGCCGAGATCGGCTTTCCGCCTTTTTCCGCCCGTGGGATCACGGAGACGGAAACGCCCGCCTTGGGAAGCTCTTTTTGAAGGGCTTCGTTATACTGCGCCGTCACGGGATCGAAGGGTTCGCTTCCGAGGAAGCGGACGGTGATCCCGAGAGCGGGCGCGATCTTCTGGGAAAAGACGGCGATATCCAGTTCGCAGGCGGCTTTTTGGCCGTCGGCTTTGTCTTTCAAAAAATAGGTGGGGAAAGTGGCCGCCGAAACAAGGTACCGTCCCGTCGGCAGGACGAAAACGCCCGGAAGGTCGGCGACGCCGGCTTTTACCATTGAAAGGCGGTCAGAAGCGGAAAAGCGGCCTTTTTCCTCGGAGAGGACGAAGACGAAAACGGCGTCGCACAAAGCGGCGGCTTTTTCAATAAGCGCCCGGTGGCCGAGGGTGAAAGGGTCGGCGTTTAGGACGATGGCGCCGTTTTTCCCTTTTGGCAGGGACGAAAAAGGCGAAAGAAGCTCCGAAAGGCCGCCGCCGGGGGATTCCATGAAGACCGCCGAGGGCGTTTCGGCGACAGGTTCGAAAAGAAGGGAGCGGAAAACGCGTTCGTTTTCCGGCTTCGTCAGAAGATAGAGCCTCGGGACGTTCCGCTCGAAGGCGAAGGAACGGATGGCGGTTAAAAGACGGGCGGAAAGATCCTCGCCCCGATGAGCGGGATCGACGGCGAAATGGCGAATGAGGTCGTCGGAAAGGGACGCCGTGCCGAGAAGGACGCCGTTTTCCCAAAGGAAAAAGACCGTTTCGGGAATTTCTTCCGGAAAAAGACCGCGGTCTTTCAGAAAACCGAGCCAGAGGGTCTCTTTCTCGGGGGAAAGACCGGTTCGTATTTCGATCTCCATGGGCGTTCGCTCCTTTCCTGCGTTCTAATGGTAGTATAACCAAAAAAGCGCCGTTTGAAAAGGGAGAAAAGGTCAAAAAAGGGCTTGAAAGTGAAAAAAAGTTGATTTATAATGAAATTAAATTGATATAGTACAAAGAATAGAACAATAATAAAGGAGGATCAATCATGATAGTCGCTTCCACTTTTTCCGCGGGCAGCGTCTGGATCGTCGGCGCTATTGTCGCTGTTGTGGCTATTGCCGTGGCTGTTCTGATCAAAAAGAAGTAATAAAGGAGGAAAAAACGATGATATTCGGTTCTACTTTTTCCGCGGGCAATATCGGGATCGTCGCGGTCATCGTCGCCGCGGCAGCCGTTTTGGCGGCGGTTCTGATCAAAAAGAAGAAATAAGGAGAGTAACGATGACGAAGATCGTGAGAAAAGCGTCGGCGGGAACGCTGGAATCCAGCGACGCTCTGGTGGAGATCGTTCCGGCGGCGGATCTTTCGCTGGAGCTTTCCTCCCTTGTGATGGAGCGGTTCGGCAAGGCCATTGAAAAGACGGCGAGGGACGAGCTTTCCCGCCTCGGGGTCGAAAAAGCCGTGGTGAGAATTTCCGACCGGGGCGCTTTGGACTGCGTACTGAGAGCCCGGATCGAAGCCGCCGTCCTTCGGGCTAAGGAGGAGGAATTATGAGAAGAAGCCTTCTTTTTCTGCCGGGAAACACGCCCAATATGCTCATCAACGGCGGCACCCTGCGCGCGGACGCTGTTATTTTGGATTTAGAGGATTCCGTCGCGCCGACGGAAAAGGACGCCGCGCGGCTTTTGGTGCGAAACGCCCTTCAAACGCTGGATTTCGGCTGTGAGACCGTTGTCCGGATCAATTTTCCGGAGAGCGAATTCGGCGAAAAGGACCTTGCGACCATCGTTCCCTGCGCGCCGGATATTCTGATGCCGCCGAAATCGGCCACCGCCGAGGGCATCCGGCGGTTGGATAAAAAAATGACCGAACTGGAAGAGAAAAACGGTCTTCCCGTCGGAAAAATAAAACTCATTCCCCTCATCGAGACGGCCCTCGGCGTGGAAAACGCCTTTTCCATCGCCACGGCGTCGCCGAGAGTGGTGGGAATTTTCCTCGGGGGCGAGGATCTTTCCGCCGATCTTCGGTGCCGCCGCACCAAAAGCGGCGAGGAAATTCTCTATGCCAGAGGAAGAATGGTCATGGCGGCCAGAGCCGCCGGTGTGGAAGTTTATGACACGCCCTTCACCGACGCTTACGACGACGAGGGACTTATTGCCGACGCGAAATTCGCCAAAAGCCTCGGTTTCTCGGGGAAAGCGGCGGTGGCGCCGCGGCACGTTGCCGCTATCAACGAAATTTTCAGCCCGACGAAGGCGGAAGTCGCCTATGCCGAAGAGGTGTTGGCGGCCATCGCCGAAGGCGAGCGCCTTGGAAAAGGCGTCGTTTCCCTGCGGGGCAAAATGATCGACCCGCCCATTGTGGAGCGGGCGAAACAGACGCTGGAGGCGGCGAAAGCCATGGGAAAGCGGGGCGGTTTCGGTGGAGAATAAAGTGGTGAAAAGCCTTCGGGACGCCATTCTGGCGTCCGGTCTTTCCGACGGGATGACCGTTTCGTTCCACCACCACCTGCGAAACGGCGACTTTGTGCTCAACCGGGTGATGGGAGAAATCGCCTCCCTCGGGATCAAAAACCTCACCCTCAACGCCAGTTCCCTTTTCGACACGCATCGACCCCTTTTGGAGCACATCAGAAACGGCGTCGTGACGGAAATTTATACGGACTATATGGCCGGCGGCCTCGGCGAAGCCATATCCGCCGGAATTTTGGAAAAACCGGTGAAATTCATGACCCATGGCGGACGACCCGCCGCCATTCTTTCCGGGAAGACCCCCATTGACGTGGCGTTCATCGCCGCGCCGCAAGCGGACCAATTCGGGAACGCCACCGGAAAATTCGGAAAAAGCGCCTGCGGAAGCCTCGGCTACGCCTTTGCCGACGCCGAAAAGGCGAAAAAGGTCGTCGTTATCACCGACGAACTGGTGGAAAAACTGGACGATGTTTCCATTCCCGGCGAGCGGGTGGATTTTGTGGTTTCGGTGGACGAGATCGGCGACCCCAAAGGGATCGTTTCCGGCACCACCGCCATCACAAGGGACCCGGTGGGTCTTGTGATGGCGAAGGACGCCGCCGACGTGATCCGGTTTTCCGGTCTTCTCAAGGACGGTTTCAATTTTCAGACCGGAGCGGGCGGCGCTTCTCTTGCCGCCGCGCAGTTTTTACGGGAAATTATGAAAGAGGAAAAAATCGAGGGCGGCTACGGTCTCGGCGGCATCACCGGAACGCTGGTGGATATGCTGAGCGAGGGGCTTTTCCGGGAACTTCGGGACGTGCAGTGCTTTGACCTCAAGGCGGTGGAATCCATTGGGAAAAATCCCCGCCACCGGGAGATTTCCGCTTTTGAATACGCTTCGCCCGACAACCCCGCCGCCGCCGTCAACGGTCTTGACGTGGTGATTCTGGGCGCGACGGAAGTGGACACGAACTTTAACGTCAACGTGCACACCGATTCCGTCGGCGCCATTATGGGCGGTTCCGGCGGTCACAGCGATACCGCCGCCGGCGCGAAGCTTTCGATGATCGTGGCGCCCCTTTTCAGGGCCCGTCAGCCCATCATCACCGACCGGGTGACCTGCGTTTCCACCCCGGGAAACGATATCGACGTTCTGGTGACGCAGTACGGCATCGCCGTCAACCCGAAGGATCGGGAATTGGCCGAGCGCCTTTCGGACGCCGGGCTTCCCGTCTGTTCCATCGAATCGCTCAAGGAGAAAGCGGAGCGCCTCACCGGCGTTCCCGCCCCTCTTTCCCACGGAAAACGGATCGTGGCGGAGGTTTGGGACCGAAGCGGCAATTTGCAGGACGTCATTTACGGGAAAGAATAAAGTTTTTGCTGTGATTCTGGGAAAATGGGAGCATTCTAAGCCTCCCGACCGGAGGGAGGTGGCATTTTCGGCTTTGCCGAAAATGCCGAAAGGAGCCCGGCGACCAACGATAAAATCGGATGAAACGTCGGATAAACGGAACATAAAAAAACTGCCTCTGTCTTTTCGTTTCTGCGAACCGTTTCCCTGGTCGCCAATCTCCCTCCGTCTCGCTGTCGCTCGACAGCTCCCTCTCGGAGGGAGCCTCTATGCGCCGCCGGCGCTTCGCGCCGAAGCGAAATATTTCCCAACCGGGGAAAACGAAAAAATATGTTATCCGTAAAGGAGGAATCCCATGCGTGAAATAGAGGCTTCGGCGATCGCCGAAGCGGTGGCGAAGCTTTGCGTTGACGCCAACATCCGGCTGCCGGAAGACGTGCGGCGCTGCCTCGCCGAAAAAAGCGAAGAGGAGCCATGGGCTCCGGCCAAAGAGATTTTGGAGCGCATCACCGAAAATTACGGCATCGCCGAGACGGAAGAAATTCCGATCTGCCAGGACACCGGCGTCGCCTGCGTCTTTCTGGAGATCGGGCAGGACGTGCATATTACCGGCGATCTGACCGAAGCGGTCAACGAGGGCGTCCGCCGGGGTTACGGCGAGGGCTTTCTCCGGAAATCCGTCGTTCGGGACCCGCTCGACAGGGTCAACACCGGCGACAACACCCCGGCCATGCTTTATACCGAACTGGTGCCCGGTGAGCACGTCAAAATCACCGTCGCGCCCAAAGGCTTCGGCAGCGAAAACATGAGCCGCCTTACGATGCTCAAACCTTCCGACGGCGTTTCGGGTGTCAAAGCCTTCGTGCTCAAAACGGTGGAGGAAGCGGGTCCCAACCCCTGTCCGCCCATTATCGTCGGCGTCGGGATCGGCGGTACCTTCGACAAAGCGGCGCTTTTAGCGAAAAAGGCCCTTTTGCGGGAAACGGGGAAACCGAGCGAAAAACCCTTTTACGCGAACCTCGAACGGGAGCTTTTGAAAGAGATCAACGCCCTCGGCATTGGGCCGCAGGGTTTCGGCGGAAAAACGACGGCGCTGGCGGTGCATATCGAATCCATGCCCACCCATATCGCCGGGCTTCCGGTGGCGGTGAACCTCAACTGCCACGTGGCGAGACACAAAACGGAGGTGCTTTGAGTGACGAAAAAAATAACCGTGCCCCTTTCGCCGGAAACGGCGAGGACGCTTCACAGCGGCGATTCGGTGCTTCTTTCCGGCGTCATTTATACGGCGAGGGACGCCGCCCATAAGCGGCTCTGTGAACTTCTGGAGGCGGGGAAACCCCTGCCCATCGACCTTCAGAACGCCGTCATCTATTACGTCGGCCCGACGCCGGCAAAAGACGGACGACCCATCGGCTCCGCCGGTCCGACGACGGCCTACCGCATGGACGCCTACGCGCCGAAACTGATCGAAGCCGGCGTGACCGGCATGATCGGCAAAGGAAAACGAAGCGGAAACGTCGTTGAGGCTATGAAACAGCACGGCGCCGTCTATTTCGGCGCCATCGGCGGTGCCGGCGCTCTTTTGAGCCATTGTGTCCAAAAGGCGGAGATCGTCGCCTATGAGGACCTTGGCGCCGAGGCCATTCGGCGGCTCGAAGTCGTCGATCTTCCGGTGACGGTCGTCATCGACGCGGAGGGAAACGACCTTTATGAAAGTGGACAGAAAGCCTATCGGCTTTGGGAGGCAAAAAGTGACGACCTATAAAGTGGACAGCGAAAGCGACATTCCGATCTATCAGCAGCTTTCGGACAGGATCGCTTCGGATATCAAAAGCGGCGTTCTGAAGCCCGGGGACAAGCTTCCCACGGTGCGGGATCTGGCCGAGGAACTATGTCTTGCCAAAGGAACGATCAAACGGGCCTATGACGAGCTTTGCCGGGAGGATCTGGTCGAAATGACCCAGGGACGGGGGACTTTTGTCCGCTATCGCCCCATGAACAGCAAAAGCCGGAAAGAGCGGGCGATGGCCGCCATCGACCAGATGCTTGAGACGCTGCGGGAACTTTCCCTTTCGCCGGAAGAAATGCGGATCTTCGTGGAATTGAAGCTTCGGGAGTGCCTTCAGCACGGAAACCGGGTCCGGATCGGTTTTGTGGAGTGCAGTCCGGAAATTTTAGGGCAGATCGCCGACCGGCTGAGGGAGTATCCGCAGATCGAGGTCAGTCCTTATCTTCTGGAGGACATTTTGCGCTACCCTTATAAAATTGCCGACGACACGGACCTTGTCATCACCTCGGCGACCCATGCCGCCGCTTTGGAGGAAGCGCTGCCGAACAGCAAAAATCTGGTCAAAATGGCGCTGGCCATGCGGCCCCAGTGTGTGCGGAACATCGCCCAGCTGAACGAAAACGCCAAAGTCGGCGTCTGTTGTCGAAGCGAACGGTTTTTCGAGCTTCTTTCGGAGGTCATGAAAAGCTATACCGCCGCCGCCGTTCCGAAAGCCGCCTTTTTCTTCGGGCAGGGCGATTTGGCGGCCTATCTGGAGGAAAAGGACGCCGTCCTTGTTCCGGCGAACTACGAGAATTTCTGTTCGGTGAAGGAAGTTTCCCTTCTGGAAAAATTCTCCGCCCGGCACATCCTTGTGCTCTGTTCCTATCAGGCGGACCAGGGGTCGCTTTATTATCTGGACGAGCGGCTGCAGGCGGTGTTGGAAAAGCGGAAGCTGAAATAAGGAAATATGGAAGTCTCCTTCGTCAGAGAGGTAGATGGGGGCTGTATAAACTTAATTTCGTTCAAAAACAGTTGTCATCGCGAGGAGCCGCAAAGCGGCGACGTGGCAATCGTATCCCCGACGATGGGAATAAAAAGATTCCCACGGTCAAATATTCTCCCCTCTTGCGGTGCCCAAAATCGGCGGACACGGCATTCGCCGTTGCCGATTTTGACCGCGGCGCCAAGCCTTGCTCGCTGGTTCGTCCACAGGACGCGCTCGCAAGCCTTGCCCGGAATGACAGAAGAAGGTGGAAGCCTTTTTGTTTCCACCCCATCTCTTTTGAGACCAAAAGAGACGGTGTGGACGGGAGAGAAAAGTCCCGGGAAAACCGGGTTTTTTCCCGGACCCTTTTTGACCGTCTTTCCCGTTTGCTGCCGCAAACCGGTTTTCCAAACAAGGACAACCGCGGCAGGAATAAAAAGAGCGAAAGGCGAACGCTATAGGATCAAGGCGAAAGCAAGGTACAAACAATATCATGGCGCTCCCGCGCCGAAGCCACAGAGAAAACTCGATCTATTCCTAAAAGTTGCCCTCGGTGCAGAAGGCGGCGTTTCACGCCGCCGGTGCTCCCGCACCAAAAAACAGCACCCCCAACCGGGGGTGCTGTTTTTGCTATAAATTATAAATTATTCGTTCTCTCCGCTCACCGGTACGGGCTTTTTCTTCCCGATCAGAAGACCGGCGACAAGACCGATGGCAAGACCGGCGACACCGACAAGAACGGCAAGGCTGCCTTCCGAAAAAGCGGAACCGGTCATGGGCGGGTTTTCTTTCGTAAGATCAATGACCGCGCCGCATTCTTTACATTCATAGACGCCGTCCGTTTTCTGTCCGCAGACGGTGCAGGCGAAACTGTGTCCCTCCAGTTCGCACTGGCTCTTGCCGCAATTTAGGCACACGTGGTTTCCTCCGTACTGGTGTCCTTCGGCTTCGCAGTGGGTCTGACCGCATTTGGGACAGACGTTGCTGCGCCCGTCAAAAGCGTGACCGTCTCTGCCGCAGTTCGTAAAATAGACCGTGACGCTGTCAAAGGGAACGGAAATGCGTCCGTTCGTAAAGGCAAAATCCCGGGCATCGACGTCAATTACCGCGACGTCTCCCGTGGTTGTAAGACCGAGCGATTCCGGAACTTTCGTGCCGCTGCTGACGCCGACGTCATAATAAAGGTTGCCGTAGAAACAGACGTGGGCCTCGACATGGGTGATATGGACGTTGTTGTCACGGGCGGTGATCTTGAGCGGATAGGCTTCCAAGCCGCCTTCCCATCCTCCGTGTGAAATAAAAGGGGAGCTCAAAGTAAAATATTGACCTTCTACCGTCGTATAGGTCCCGTCGCAGGTAAAGGTCTCGGTAAATTCCGTATAGGGGGACGAGGATTGGAGACTTGCCAACGCCGTGGTGCCCATGACCGAAAGGAGCAGAAAAGCGGCGAGAAGCAGGCTGAGTATTTTTTTCATGTGGTTTTCCTCCCTGAAAAGTTCTTTCCTTCGTATATACGAAGGAAAAGCGAAAAAGAACAGCGCTTTTTTCCTATTATATTACATAAAACGGGGAATGGCAAGACACCGGCCTTTTCGCCGCTTATCTGCCATGTTGGAATATTTTCAAAAAACCGCCGGAAAGGGATCATCCCTTCCGGCGGTCTTTTGAAAACGACTTTCGATTTCTCTTAATCGAGTTTGATGTTGTCTTCGGAGACAACGCGCGGTTTCGTGGAATCCGTTCCGGCAAAAATCGGTGCCATGACGTTTCCGACGCAAAGACCGGAGATCTGTCCGATGAATGCCCGGATGGGGGCAACACCGCCCGAAACTTCGTCCAGTTCCTCTTCGGAAAGCTCGGCAAGTTTGGCGCTCATTTCCTCCACTTCGGTTTTGAGGGCGTTCAGTTCTTCTTTGGTTTTCATAATTCTGTTCCTCCTGTTTATGAATCGGGTGTTTTTATCTGTCGATGGGCAACACGGGGATGAAACTCGGAACGACCGTGTTTTTGTCGGGATCGGCGGTGGACCGGAAATCGTACCAGTCGCCGCCGGCGACTTCTTTGAGTTCCTCGTCGGAAAGTTCGGCCAGCTTCTGGTTCAGCGCTTCGACCTCGTTTTTAAGGGCGTTCAGTTCTTCTTTGGTTTTCATGGCGTTTTCCTCCCTGCGCGTTCGGTTTTGTTTTTCGCTTTCACCGGTTTATACGATAAAAACCGGGGCGTGGCCACCACTTTTGAAAAAAATTCCGGAATTTTTTTCAAAGCGGGCAAAGTCCGAAATGATTATCCTTATTATATTCCTTTTTCCGGCATAATCAAGGATTTTTGGCGGCAAAACTGGATTTTCCCTGATAAAAATGATAGAATGTTTTCGGAAAACGAAGGCCCTTTGATCTTCTTCGTATATAAAAACAAAGCGGACTTTGATTTTTTTGTGTGCGGCGGACCCAAACCCGTCACCCTAAATACATACTTTCTGCCAAAATCCCGCCCGGTGGGGAAAAAAGCCGAAAAATCCCGAAAAAATCCGGGATTTTATCAAAAAATCCGGGAAAATCCCGGGAAAATTTGACAAGCCCGCCTCTTTTGCCTATAATAGACAGTGCAAAAAAGGAGTGGCTCTATGCAAAACATTGTTGCCGGTTGGAAAGCCGTTTCCGCCGGTTTGAAAAGCAGGGGATTCGCTTTCGGCCTTCTGGCCGTTCTGGTCGCGTTCCTCGCCTTCTGGATCCCGTCCCGGATCAAGACCGTCAAAGTCGATTATAACGGAACCGTCACGACGCTCCACACCGCCCTTTCCGATCCCGCCGATATCCTTCGGGAACTGGACATCGAACTGGAAAGCGACGATCGCGTCACGACCACCGGCTTCGGCGGCGGCTTTTTCGGGAATCCGGAAGATACCCTTGCCGAAATCAAAATACGAAGCGCCGTTGACGTCACCATCACGGCGGACCACCTGCTCTACCACGTGACCGTGGCGGAGGGCAGTACCGTCGGCGACGCTCTTTATACCTCCGGGCTCACCGTCCGGGAAACGGACCTTCTCGATACCGCTTCCGAAAAGATCGTCGAACCGGGCGAGCGGATCACCATCACCCGGGTCGATTACGTGATGACCACCGAGGAGGAGACCATCCCGAGGGACAGCACCGTCCGCGGTACCTCCCTTCTGAAGAACGGGCGCACCGTGCTTCTCTCCACCGGAAAAAACGGCGTCATGCTCAAAACCTATGAGCAGAAGATCGTGGACGGCGTGGAGGAGGACCGGGTGCTCGTCTCCGAGGACGTCATCAAAAAGCCGGTCAACGACCTCTATATCACCGGCGACGGCTCCGCCGTCTCACCGCTCGATTACGGCTATACCATCGAGGGCGGCGTTCCCTCCGGCTACACCGCCGTCTATGAAAACGTCCGCGCCACCGGCTATTACGCCAAAGCCGGTTCCGGAACCGCCTCCGGCCGGAAAGCCCAGCTCGGTTACGTCGCCGTCGATCCCAAGATCATCCCCTACGGCACCAAGCTCTGGATCGTCGGTCACGGTGACAGCACTTTTATCTATGGCTACGCGCTGGCCGCCGATACCGGCGGCGCCATGCTCAGCGGCAAAAACTTTGTGGACCTTTATTATGAGACGTACTATGAGTGCGTGCTCAACGGATTAAAATACGTGGACGTCTATGTCCTGGAATGAGGTGAAACCATGATCGAATTAAGACCGATCACCGAGGAAAATTTTGAGGAATGCGTCAATCTTGACGTCAAAGAGGAACAGCAGGATTTCATCGCCGAAAACATCTGCAGTCTGGCGGAGGCCTATGTCGCCATGACCAGCGGCAACACCGTCCCGATGCCCTATGGCGTCTTCGACGCCGAAAACGGCGTGATGGTGGGCTTTCTGATGCTCGGCTACTGCGAAGAGGGCGACGAGGACCTGCCGGAGCCGTTCTATTGCGTCTGGCGGATCATGACCGACGCCAACTGCCAGGAGATGGGCTACGCCAAAGAGGCGCTTTTGAAAGCGTTGGAGCTCGTCAAGGAGCGCCCGCTCGGCTCCGCCGACAAATTCTGCGCCGCCTATACCGACGACAACACCGCCGCCGCGGCTCTTTTCGCCGGACTCGGCATGGAAGCCAAAGCGCCGGACGAGGACGGCAACGTTCTCGCCGTCATGGATCTTTAATATGTATTACGTCTATGTGGTCGGCTGCGCCGACCACTCTCTTTATACGGGAACGGCCAAGGACCCGAAAAAGCGCGTCCGCGCCCACGTCCTCGGTCTTTCCTCGGCGGCGAAATATACCAAAAGCCACCCGGTCACCTCGGTGGAGGCGGTCTGGGAAGCGCCGGACAAAAGCGCCGCTCTGCGGCTTGAAGCCCGCTTCAAGCGCCTTTCCCGGGAACAAAAGCTTGCCTTTCTCCGAAAGCCCGAAACCGTTTCGGAACTTTTCGGGGAGACGGAGGACCTTTCCTTTCGCCCCGTTCCGCTTTCTCTTTCCGAAATTTTCCCGTAAAAAAAACCGCCTTTCGGCGGTTTTTTTGTTTTATTCGTTCATAAGCGGCGCGTAATAATCGGTCTTGCATTGGATATATTTTTCCACGAAATGCTCGGTGTCGCCCCGATGGATGCGCCGGGCAAACTCGTCGTCGGAAAGGGAATTGGTCTTGTGCTGAAGGGCAAGGGAGACGCCCATGCTGGAACAATGCTTCGTAATGCGCTCGATGTCGATGAGCGTGCCGACGAAAAGGGAACCGGCCTCGTAGGAGCATTCCCCGCTCTTAAGCCGCTCGGTGTGGCGGCTCTGGATCGTTTCGGTCATCTCGTTGATGACGGCGTACAGCGGCTCGATCCCGGCACTGGCTCGTTTGTCGTCGGCGGCGGAACCGGTAACGGAAAGGCGCAAAAGCTCCCGGGCGGCGGCGCTCAAAAGAGCGAATTCCCGTTTACCGGCCATGGTAAGACCTTTGCCTTTGGCGGAAAGATCCTCGGCGGTGTCGCTGATCCGAAGGGCGTGGTCGGCGATATGGAAGCAGTCCTGCGCCCTTGTCATAAGACCGGTGACGGCGCGGGCTTCCTCATCCAGAAGATCCTGTTCCGAGAGCTTCTGGAGGTAGCTTTGCAGGGCGTTTTCCATCTTGCCGATGGCGTTCACTTCCTCATGGACCCGGTCGGACGAAGTTTTGGTGTCGCCGTTGAGCCGTTCCAAAGCGTGACCAAGGGCCGTTTCGGTCAAAGCGCCGATCTTTTCAAGGATCGTAGCGGCGCTTTTTTCCGCCAACGCCGGGGTCACGAAAAGGCGCTCGTCCAAAGCGGAGGTATCGGAGTCGATCTCGGTGCCGTCGGAGGGCACGGTGAGAACGCAGAGCTTTTCCAAAAGTTTAATGAACGGCATAAAGAGGACCGTCATGGTGACGTTGAAAATGGTGTGGAAATTGGCGATGCCGCTTTTGTCAATGGCCTCTTCCCAGAAATCAAAGACCCCGAGGGAGCGGATGATCAAAATCCCGACGGTGAAAAGGATCGTTCCGATGATATTGAAATAGAGGTGGGAAAGGGCGGTGCGTTTGGCGTTTTTGGAGGCGCCGATGACGGAGATCATAGAGGTGACGGTGGTGCCGATGTTCTGACCGAGAATGATGGGAACAGCGGCCGCCCAGCTGATGGCGCCGGTGGAAGAGATGGCCTGCAAAATACCGACGGAGGCGCTGGAGCTTTGCAAAAGAGCGGTGACGCCGGCGCCGGCAAGCACACCGAGGATGGCGTTTTGGCCGAGAGTGCGGAAAAGCTCCGCCAGAACCGGCGAATTTTTAAGGCCGGAAATAGCGTCCTCCATGGTCAGCATCCCGATGAAAAGGATGCCGAAAGCGGTCAGCACTTCCCCGATGGAACGAAAACGGGATTTTTTGCTGAACATAATAAGCGCCGCGCCGCAAAGAGCCAAAATGGGCGCGAAGGTCGAAGGATTGAGAAGGCTCATAAAGAAGCTGCCGCCGCCGATATCCGTAAGGCGCAGGATATGGGCGGTAATGGTAGTTCCGATGTTGGAACCCATGATGATGCCGATGGCCTGTCCGAGTTTCAGGATCCCGGAGTTGACCAAACCGACGGTGACTACCGTGGCGGCGCTGGAGCTTTGTACCAGAGCGGTGATCAAAGCCCCCAGAAGGACGCTTTTCCAGGTGCTTCCGGCCAGCTTTTCCAGAATACCGGAAAGTTTATTGCCGGAGATTTTTTCAAGGCTGGCGGAGAGCATGTGCATACCGTAAAGGAACAGCGCCAGCCCGCCGAGCATGGAAACAATGTCGGAAAATTGGATCACGAAAATTCTCCTTTCGGGAAAAATGGTTTCTTTATAAAGAGCCTTCCCCCCTGGGGGAAGGTGTCGAGCGAAGCGAGACGGATGAGGGGCTTTGCGAATCTGATTTTGGTAAATCAGAATTGTCATTGCGAGGCTTCCGCAGGAAGCCGTGGCAATCTTATCCCCGACAAGGATAACAAAAAGATTCCCACGGTCAAATATTCTCCCCTCTTGCGGTGCCCAAAATCGG
>CALCUE010000057.1 GCA_937906945.1 uncultured Clostridia bacterium
CACCGGACGGTCATTCACTACCGCGCCGAGCGCTTCGCGCTTCCTCTGACGAGGGACGTAAAGCGGAATATACCCCCCCGTTTCTTTGACGGCGCAAAGAAACGGGGGATACTTGGGGATAAGATTTCTGTTGCCGGATTATTTTGTGGGTTACTTACCACCTTCTTTTGTGATTTTGCTTCGCAAAATTAACGTTTGCAGAACTTTCGAGGCGTTAAAAAAACAGCCCGTTGGGCTGTTTTCAGCCCCGACCGCAGCGGCTTTGCCGCGAGGACGCCGCAGGAAGCAAGAGATATAAAAAAACAAGACCCACAAAGTGGGTCTTGTTGAGCAATTATCTCTTGCTGAACTGCGGTGCGCGACGAGCTTTTTTGAGACCGTATTTTTTACGTTCTTTCATTCTCGGGTCACGAGTAAGGAAGCCGGCTTTTTTGAGAAGCGGGCGAAGTTCTTCGTTGTACTGAAGAAGAGCACGGGAAAGACCGTGACGGATGGCGCCGGCCTGGCCGGTAACGCCGCCGCCGGTGACGGTGCAGACGATGTCGAAAGCGCCGGTGGTCTCGGTGAGCTCAAGGGGCTGACGAACGATGAGTTTCAGGGTATCAAGGCCGAAATACTCTTCGATGTCACGGCCGTTGATGGTGATAGCGCCGGTTCCGTTCGGATAGACACGGACGCGGGATACAGAGCTTTTTCTTCTACCGGTACCGTAGAAGTAAGGGTTAGAATCATACATGGTTTACGTCCTCCTTCCGAATTAAAGTTCCCAGGTCTCAGGAGCCTGAGCCTGCTGTTTGTGGTCTGCGCCGGCATAGATGTGGCAGCGGGTAAGGCTCTTGGCGCCTACGCTGTTGCCCGGAAGCATGCCTTTGATGGCGAGCTTCATGGCGAAGACGGGGTTCTTTTCCATCAGGGTCTTGTAGTTGACCTCTTTGAGGTGGCCAACATAACCGGTGTGATGGTAATATTTTTTCTGGATGAGTTTGTTGCCGGTCAGAACGGCTTTGGCGGCGTTGATGATGACAACGTTATCGCCGCAGTCAGCGTGCGGAGCGAAATCGACTTTGTGTTTGCCACGAAGAAGATTTGCCGCGGTGACAGCAGTACGGCCAAGGGGTTTTCCGGCCGCGTCAAGAATATACCATTTGCGCTCGATCGTAGCGGCTTTCGGCATAGTAGTGGACATTGCGTTACCTCCGATTGTATTTCCTTTAATTTTTTTCATTCGTTCAGAATGCGACAAGGGTTATTATAGCGGATGGAAAAGCCCTTGTCAACGACTTTTTGAAAGAAATTTAATTTAAAAATAGAATACTCCGTTTTTCTTCTCTTTTCGCTCGTTTTCTCTTGTTTTCTCGTTTCCCATTTTCAAAAATCTTTTTTTGACAAGCCGCCGTTTTCCCGATTTTTCCGCCGTTTTTCCCTGTTGCGAAATTTTTCCCGCCGTGCTATACTGAAACCGTTCTCAGGAAAGGAGTGATCGAATGAAAGACCGTTCCCGGGCGCTGATCGCCCTTTGCTCATCCATGGTCATTTTCGGCACCATCGGCCTTTTTCGCCGGTCCATCCCTTTGCCGTCCGGCCTTCTGGCGTTTTTGCGGGGCGGGATCGGCGCTCTGTTCCTTTTGCTTGTCATGGCGTTCCGGCGGGAAAAATTTTCCGCCGCCGGAAAGAAAAACATCCCGCTCCTGCTTCTTTCCGGAATCGTCATCGGTTTCAACTGGATCCTGCTTTTTGAGGCCTATAACTACACCACCGTCGCCACGGCGACCCTTTGCTATTACATGGCGCCGATCTTCGTCCTTCTGGCTTCGCCTTTCGTTTTGGGCGAAAAGCTGACAAAACGCCGGCTCTTCTGCGTTCTAGCCGCTCTTTCCGGCATGGTCCTTGTCAGCGGCGTTCTGGAGACCGGCTTTTCCGGTCTTTCGGAACTTGTCGGCGTAGTCTATGGCCTCGGCGCCGCTGTCCTCTATGCCTCGGTCATTCTGATGAACAAAAAAATGAAGCCCATGCCCTCGTTGGAACGCACCGTTTTTCAGCTGGGCGGAGCGGCGCTGGCTCTTGGCTTTTACGTTTTGTTCAAAGGCGAATTCTCCGGTCTTATCTGGGAACCGCTCACCGTCCTTTTGGCGCTCATCGTCTGCGTCATCCATACCGGTGTCGCCTACGCCCTCTATTTCCGCTCCGTGGAGCATCTTCCGGCGCCGATTCTGGCTCTTTTCAGCTACATCGACCCGGTGGTGGCCGTTTTGCTTTCGGCGCTGTTCTTAAAAGAGCCGCTGACAGTGCTCACCGCCATCGGCGCCGTGCTCGTCCTCGGTTCCGCCGTGCTCAGCGACCTTCCCGAAAAGCCGTCGCAAAAAGCGTCCTGAGATTCGTTTTCGTAATTTCCATATAAAAAAGCCGAAAGGAAATTCCTTTCGGCTTTTTTTATGGTAGAAAAATCAGATCCCCAGAATCATTTTCGCGAACTGGAAATAGATCAGCAGCGAAAGGGCGTCCACGATGGTGGTGATGAACGGCGACGCCATCACCGCCGGGTCGGCGCCGATCTTTTTCGCCAAAAGAGGCATGGCGCAGCCGACGACCTTCGCGCAGAGGATCGTAAAGAGAAGTGTCGAGGAAACGACGGCGGCGACCAAAGGCGTCACGGCGGCGTTGCCCATGATAAGACCGTCAAAGATCAGCAGCTTGGCGAAGCTCACCACCGCCAGCGTAAGGCCGCAGAAAAACGCCACCCGGACCTCTTTCCAGATGACCTTCAGAATGTCCTCGAACTCGATCTCCTGCAGCGAAATACCACGGATGACGGTGACGGAAGCCTGGGAACCGCAGTTACCGCCGGTATCCATCAGCATCGGAATGAAGGCGGTCAGCGCCACATAGGACGCCAAAGCGTCCTCAAAGCCGGTGATGATCATCCCGGTGAAGGTGGCGGAGATCATTAAGATCAGAAGCCACGGGATACGGGATTTCCAGATCTCCCAGACGCTGGTTTTAAGGTACGGACGGTCCGACGGCGTGATAGCGGCCATCTTTTCGATATCCTCGGTGGCCTCCTCTTCCATGACGTCGATGGCGTCGTCGAAGGTGACGATACCGACGATCCGTTCCTCGGAATCGACGATGGGCATGGCGTCGAAGTCATATTTGCTCATTTCCTGCGCCACGTCTTCCTTGTCGTCGTGGGTGTGCATGAAAATGATCTGGGAGTCCATGATGTCCCCGATCTTCGTTCCGGTGTCCTTTTCCAGAACCAGGGTACGAATGGTGACGTAACCCAAAAGATGGCGGCTTTCGTCGGTGACGTAGCAGACGTTGATAGTCTCGGCGTCATCGCCTTTTTTGCGGATGGTCTCGAAGGCATCGGCAACGGAATAATCCCGCCGCAGGCGGATGAACTCCGTCGTCATAAGGGAACCGGCGGAATCCTCCGGATACTGCAGAATTTTATTGATGTCCTTCCGGGTGTCCGGGTCGGAATATTTTAAGATCCGTTTGACGACGTTGGCGGGCATCTCCTCGATGATATCGACGGTATCGTCGAGGTAGAGGTCGTCCAGAATGGCCTCCAGCTCGGTGTTGGAAAAGCCCTTGATCAAAAGCTCCTGATCGTCGCTGTCCAGTTCGACAAAGACGTCGGCGGCCTTTTCCTTGGAAAGAAGCCGGAACAGCACCGGAATGGATTCTCCCGGAAGATCATCGAACAGAATGGCGATATCGTTGGGGTAAAGCTCCAGGAAGAGTTTGCGGATGTCGTTATACCGTCGTTCTCGGAAGAGATCCTCGATATTTTCCAAAATTTCATCGTATCTTTCATCAAAATCAGACACGAACATCTCCTCCTTTCAACCGGTACTCACGAACTCTATCATAGCCCCCAAAAAGAGCCTTGTCAACCTCGAAGCCGGCTCTTTTTCTATTTTATTATATCTCTTTTCTCCCTAAAAGGGCAGTGGTAATTTTCACAAAAAAAGGACGGCTAAAGCCGTCCCTTTTGTTTTATGAAAAATCAGCCGTTGGCTTTTTTCGCGTTCCGAAGGGCCAGGATCCGGTTCATCTCGTTATAGACGATCATAAAGCCCTCGTCCACGCCCATGCCGGGCTTCGCCAGAATTTGCGCCGGCTTTGTCGCCATGGCGCAATGGACACAAACCTGCGCCGAGCGGTCCGTTTCGTTGCAGGTACCGCCCTGATAGGCGCCGACGCCCTTTTCCTTGCAGTAGAGCACCGCTTCGATGGTGTTGTTGACGCCGCCGAGGTCCGGGGTCTTGATCTGGATCATGTGACCTGCCTTGCGGTCGGCAAAAAGCTTGATGTCCTCGAGAGTGTTGCACCATTCGTCGGCGACCAGCTCCACGTGGATGTTCCGGCGGTCCAGTTCGGCGGTGAGGCCGGAAAGCGCCTCGATCTGCGTTTCCCGGTCACAGTCGCAGTCCATCGGTCCCTCGATGCGGATGGCGAAAGGCTTCGCCGCCTCCTCGACTTTGGCGAGATAATCGGCCATGGCCTCGAAGTTAAAATTGCCGAAAACAGCGCCGATGGTGCCGTAAACGTCGATGTGAAGAACGGGGTTATAGCTTTCGTCCTGCCGTTTTTCCAAAATGCGGTCCCGAAGCCACGCGATATAGTCCAACAGCTTTTCGCCGTGTTCGCCGAGCTTTTCGGCGACGTTGTTGATCAGGGCGTGGGGCAGAACCGGAGCGCCTTTGATGATCATTTTGTCGGCGTTGGCGTAACGGTCGTCGCCGGACTGGGTGAAGATCGGAATGGGCGTTTCGGAAACGGCGCAGCCGTACTCATCGGCGACGACCTCGCACATCAATCGTTTCGTCGCTTTGGCGACAGCGTCCAGAAGCGCCTGGGAAAGACCGTAGCGCAAAGCGGTATGCAGCCGCTTTCCGTCAACGGTGATGGCTTCCATATCGGCGGCCAGTTTCCGGAAATTGTCGGCCTCTTTGCCGACAAGCCGCGGTTTGATATAGGTTTCAATCAGCGGGATAAAATCCTTTGCCAGGAAAAGCGGATCCCGACCACCGGCGCCGCTATATTGAACGGCGGCGCAGTCGCCGTAGGCAACCTGTCCGTTCTCCAGAAGAAGCATCACGGAAATGGATTCGCCGGCCTGACGAACGGCGGTAAAGCCTTCCGTCACCGTTTCGCCGGCATAGAACATCCCGTCGTGGGAAGCGCCTTTTTTGATGGCTCTCTGGTCGTCAAAATAGAAACCGGTGCGTCCGGCGGAGCAGACAACGTCAATAATTTTCATTTTTAAGCCTTCTTTGCGTAAATTTTCCGAAGAAGCCTTCCCCCTTGGGAGCAAAGCCTGCGAGCGCCGCCAGTGGCGGGTACAGCGAGCGGGGTTTGGCGTAGCGGTCGAAAAAATCGAGGAATAACGTAAGTCCGAAGATTTTTTCGGGCACCGCAAGAGTTAGGTGTCAGCCGAAGGCTGACGGATGAGGGGCTTTGCGGTTCGCTTTTATTTTAATAAAGCCGCCTTTAATAAATAATCAGTGTCTCGGCCGACCGACCAGCCAGCCTTTGCCGATGGCGTAAACATCGTCAATGACCATTTGGAAGTTGACCGCCCGTTTTTCGGCTCTGGCCCGTTCTTCCAGTTTTTCCCGGTGGAAATCCTTGAGGTCGTCGGTAAAGGGCAGGTTGCCGGTGTTGAGGATCCGGACAGCGCCGTTGTTGTCCCTTGCCGGAAGCATCAGTCCGGCGTTGGCGCGGCAGGGCGCGAAGGGTACGTCCAGAACGCCCGCTTCCACGCCGCGGCAGACGCCGACGGCGATATCGCCTTTGCCGAGCTCCAGGCATTTTTCAAGAATACAGACGGTCTCCGCCCGGATGATCTCTTTTTCGGCCTCGACCTCAGCGCCGGAAAATTCCTGATCCCGAAGCATATTGATGACCTGTTTCGTCGCCCGAAGTCCCTCGGCGTTGGCTTCCATCGTCGGAATGCCGACGGCCTCGTGGGGCGTTTTGACAATGACCTTGGTGGCTTTGGAAAGGGCGGCGATGGCGGAACCCATGGAAATGACGCCGAAGGCCTTGGCCTCGTCCGCCGGGAAACCGCCCATCCACTGATGGAGAACGGTGGTGACGGTAACGTCGTTATAGCCGAATTTATGGAGATATTCCTCGGTCAGTTCCTCCAGCGAGCGGATGGCGGCCACGTCCTGGACGATGTTTCCGCACTGACCGTAGCCGACGGTGATATTCTTGACACCCTGTTCGGCGGCCAAAAGCGCCTCGGCGACGGCGACGGCGTGGCTGATGCAGGGCGGTACCAGCGTGCCGGTCAGAGGGCCGTAGGGTTCCCGGTTGATCGGAACGCCCATCTCCTCATAAAGACCGGTGAGCCGATCGACGTACTGCCAGTCAGCGATGGTGCGCTCGATGGGCACGTTTTTGCAATAGGGCAGGTTATAGCTGATGCCGCCGCCCTCATAGCTCGTAAAACCGCCGGCGTAGCAGATCTCGGTCAGAAGCCGGGCGTCCGGCGTTCCGTGACGGACCTGCACCGGCACGTCGATGGCCTCGATGATCTGCCGACAGCCCGAAACGCCGTGGTTGACGGCGGGAAAGCCGTTGAGCATGGCGCGGTTGAGCCGCAGGGACTCGTTGACGCCGTTATCCGCTTCCTCATAGCGGTTCTGGCGGGTGTAGCTGTCGATGGTCGTGGGCAAAAGGTCGGCTTCGCCGTTATCCTGCAGATATTTTAAGAGTTTGATATGTTCGTCGATGACCGGAACGCCCGCTCTCGGCTGAATAAGGGTGCGGCCCTCGGCCTTGGCGGCGTTGAGTTTCACGGTGAAAATCTTGTTTTCGGGAAGAGCCTTATGATAGGCGACGGCTTCCTCTAAATCGACGTCACGGCCGGTGGGCCATTGGGTCAGCACTTCGGCCCGCTGCGCCATAAATTCCCCTTCGGGGATCTTTTTATTCTGCAATTCCATCGTTCTCCAGCTCCTTTTTCATGATGCGCAGGGCGATCTCCGGCTCACTCTCCGAAAGAAGGCCCATCGCCGAAAGAATATAGCTTCGGTCAACCAGAATTTCCGACCGTTTGGGTTTGAGGGACTGAGGCGCCGCCGGGTTATAAAGGCCGTGAGCGGCGATCTCTTTGGTGCGTTTCGTGTGGATCAGGCTTCCCCCGGTAACGACGATTTTGGAAACGCCGGTGAGGTCCTTGCCGCTTTGGACGTAGGTGAGACCCATCAGCGTATAGGCTTCCTCCATCGTGCCGGCGTGACGGGTCACCGCCGTTTCCACGGCGGAGGAAGCAAGCGCGAAATCGAGCGCCTCCCAATCGCCGCCGTCGGGCACTTTTTCGGTGTTTTCCGCAAGGTGCGCCACCATCTCCTCACAGCGGCTTTCGGGAAGACCGGAACGGGCGGCGATGACGCCCATGCCGACGGCGTCAACAATGCCGCCGATGCTGTACCGCATCCCGATGTCGCCTTCGACGGTGCGCTTGGCGTAAGGTTCCGGAAGTCCCTTAAAGACGGTGTCCGAATGGGTCGGCATACCGGAGGCGATGGAATAGATATCCGTTGTCGCGCCGCCGACGTCCACGGCGATCAGTTCCCCGATGCCGTGCTCATTTTTTGTTCCGTCGGCCAGAAGGGTGATGGCTTTGAGCACGGCGGAGGGCGTCGGCATTAAAATGCCGTCCAGAAGGCCCTCGGCTTTGCTTAAGCCCTTGGCCTCCACGATCCGCCGCAAAAAGACCTCCCGGATCTTTTTCTGCGCCGGTTCTATGTTGAGCACGCCGAATTTCGGCATGACGTTTTCGCAAAGAAGGACTTCTTTTCCCTCCAAAAGCCGCTCGCATTCCCTCGCGGCGCTACGGTTTCCGGCTAAAATAATGGGAAAATCGCCGGAAACCTGGGAAAGCATTTCGGCGTTATGCAAAATGCAGGCTTTGTTGCCGCCGTCGGTGCCACCGCAGAGAAGGAAAATATCCGGCTTCAAAGCCTCAATTTCCGAAATATCGTCCTCGGTCAGTTCATAGGAATAGACCTTGACGACTTTGGCGCCGGCGCCGAGGCTGGCCTGTCGGGCCGCTTCCGCGGTAAGCTCCGGAACAAGTCCCGCCGTCACCATCCGAAGACCGCCGGCGGCGGAGGAACAGGCCAGCCGCTTTTCATAGGAAAGCGGCCCGGTTTTTTCCTCCAACCGGGCAAGGGCAAGATGCAGACCCTCGTTGATATCCGTCGCCACCGTCGTATAGGCGCTCGCCGTCCCGAGAATGGTCTCGGAATCGAGGTCCGCGGCGGTAACTTTCGTATAGGTGCTCCCAAAATCGATCAGCAGAACGGCTCTCATGCTTTTTCCGCTTCTTTCCGGGCAAAAATTTCATTCAAAGCGGCGATGGTCGTCTCCGGCGGCGTGTTGGGCGGGAAGACGTAATCGAAGCCCATGGCCTTGAAGCGTTTTTCCACGTCCTCGAAGACCTGTTTCCCGATGACGACGTTGCCGCCGACCAGAAGCGGGATCCCCATAAGACCGGCTTCGTCGCATTTTTCCCGAAGACCCCGGCAGTCCAGCTCGCCCTGCCCATAGAGGGACGAAACGACGATGGCGTCGGCGTTGGTTTCAATGGCGGCGGCGATATATTCCTCCTGGCTCACCATGACGCCGAGGTTGACGACGTTGAAGCCCGCCTCGGTGAACACGAACTGTAAGATCCGGTTGCCGACGGCGTGAACGTCGGCGCCGATGACGCCGATGATAAGCGTTTTTTTCTCCATGGGTGGTTCCTCCTTTTCCTTTGCCGGAATCGGGCAAAACGCAGCAAAAAGTTTATTGTTTTATATCTTTATAATAGGTTGGCATAGAACAAAAGTCAACCGCTTTCGAAAAATATTCTTTTTTAATTCTGTTCGTCCAGAATCGTACGGTATTTTTCGTAAAATTCCATAAACGTCCCTTCGTCCAGCGCCTTCCGGATCCTTTCCATCAGTTCGTTATAGAACCAGAGGTTGTGGAGAACGCAGAGCCGCATCCCGAGCCGTTCGTCCGCTTTAAGAAGGTGGCGGATATAGGCTTTGCTGTAACTGCGGCAGGCGGGGCAGGAGCAATGTTCGTCGATGGGGCTGCCGTCGTATTTATATTTTTCCCGCAAAAGCCGGACTTTTCCGTACCAGGTAAAGACGTTGCCGTGCTGGGCGTTCCGCAAAGGAAGCACGCAGTCGAAAAAATCGACGCCCCGATAGACGCCCTCCAAAATATTGAGGGGCGTTCCGACGCCCATGAGGTACCGGGGTTTGTCGGCGGGCATAAAAGGCTCCACCGCCTCGATGATCCGGTACATCTCTTCGGCGCTTTCCCCGACGGAAAGACCGCCGATGGCGTAGCCGTCCAGATCCAACGCGGCGATCTCCTTCATGTGGGCAACGCGGATATCGTCATAGGTGCCGCCCTGGTTGATGCCGAAAAGAAGCTGACCGGGGTTGACCGTCTCCGGAAGAGCGCAAAGCCGCTCGTGCTCGGCTTTGCACCGAAGGAGCCACCGGGTCGTTCTCGCCGCTGATTTTTCGACGTAATCCCTCGGCGCCGGGTTTTCGATACATTCGTCAAAAGCCATGGCGATATCGGAACCGAGGGCCACCTGAATTTGCATGGATTCCTCCGGCCCCATAAAAATTTTCCGTCCGTCAAGGTAGGAGGTGAAGGTCGCCCCCTCCTCTTTAAGGCGGCGGATCTTCTGGAGCGAAAAGACCTGAAAGCCGCCGCTGTCGGTCAGAATGGGCAAATCCCAGTTCATAAATTTATGCAGACCGCCGAGTTTTTCGATGACCTCCTCGCCGGGCTGTAAATGGAGATGATAGGTGTTGGAAAGCTCCACCGGCGTTTTGATTTCGCGCAAGTCGTCGGTGGAAGCGCCGCCGCGGATGGCTCCGGTGGTGCCGACGCTCATAAAGACCGGCGTCTCAATTTCGCCGTGGGGCGTTTCCAAAACGCCCCGACGGGCTTTTCCCTCGGTTTTCCGTAAGGTAAACATGGTGTTCTCCTTTTTCTGTTTTCTGTGTTTATCATACACGGTTTCGGCGGAAAAATCCATAGCTTTTTAGAAACCCCGCCTTGAAAATCCATCAGAAACCCGCTATAATAACAACCGTCACCGCCTTTTCGGGACCGCCGGTCCCCAAAGGCCAACGAAAATTTCCCGGTTTCCGGGAAGGAGCGGAGGAACCATGAACGCGAAAGAAATCGGCGAGCTTCGCCGCCGCATGGCGACGGACAAAAACCGGATCACCAAAATTTACGGCTGTTTTGTCAACCAGAAAAAGGAGATCATCTCGACGGTGGAACAATCCGTCGCGCTGATGCCCCAATCCGAGGCGGAACGCTATTTTGCCCTCCTCAAAAAATGCCTCTCCGGCACGGTGGACAAAAATCTGATCTCCCTCGAATTTTCCACCCAACAGGTGGTGGACAGTCCCGAACACCGGCTTTTGATGGAGCTTCGGGACGGCGCCCTTGCCGACGAGGAAAAGCGGACGGCGCTCTATCAAAAGATCATCGAGGCGGAACCCGTCACCGAAACGCCCTACCTCATTCTTCTCGCCTACGACGCCTATGACGTGCCCTATAAAGGCACCGACGAGATCGTGCAGGAGGATTCCTCCGAGACCGTTTTTCGCTATTTCCTCTGCGGGATCTGCCCGGTGAAGGAGAGCAAAACGGAGCTTGGCTACGTCGTTGACGAAAAGTCCTTCCACAACTGCACCTTCCCCCAAACCGTCGCCGCGCCGGAATACGGTTTTCTGTTCCCGTGCTTCGACGACCGGGCCACCAACATCTATAACGTGCTTCTTTATTCCCGTTCCACCGAAACGTCGCCCCAGAAGCTCATCGACTCCCTGTTCCAGACGGAAATTCCTCTTTCCCCCGTCGAGCAGAAAGAGACGTTCCAAAGCGTTCTGGCCGATTCCCTTCAGGAGGACTGCCAGTTCGACGTTCTTCAGACCGTCCACGAACAGATCCGCGAAGCCATTGAACAGCACAAGGAAAGCCGCGACCCGGAGCCTTTGGATTTCGGCGTCTCCGACGTCACCCGGATCTTAGAGGATTCCGGCGTACCGGAGGAAAAAGTGGAACAGTTCCGAAAATCCTGTGACCGGGAGTTCGGCGACAACGCCGCTTTGAAACCGGGGAACCTCATCGACGTAAAAAAATTCCGGCTCGAGACGCCGGAGGTCAAAATCACCGTCTCGCCGGATTACAGCGCCACCATCGAGACCCGGATCATCGACGGAAAAAAATACATCCTCATCCCGGCAAACGAAGGTGTCGTCATCAACGGGATCAACGTCACCATCAAGGAATAAAAGAAAAGGCCGCTGCGCCAAAAAAGCCCCGTTTTTTCGGGGCTTTCATTCTGATTGGGGTAAAAAGTGGGGTACAGAACCCTTAAAAAGCAAGATCCCCTCTTGCGGTGCCCAAAAAAGCCGTCGGGCTTACGCTATTCCTCGGCTTTTTTGACCGCTGCGCCAAACCCTGCTCGCTGAATCCGCCACCGGCGGCGCTCGCAGGCTTTGCCCGCGTCGCTCCGCTCCGCTCGGGTTCGTCTTTTTAGCCAAAAAAACAGCACCCCGTCGGGTATCTCCTCTCGTCTCTCTTTTTTACCGGCAAAATCCCCTCTTGCGGTGCCCAAAAAAGCCGTCGGGCTTACGCTATTCCTCGGCTTT
>CALCUE010000058.1 GCA_937906945.1 uncultured Clostridia bacterium
CTTGCGAGTACTAATTGGTCGAGGACTTGTCCTTTTGCACAGTTCTTCTCTTTTCAGATTTATTCTTTCTCTGCGTCTTTTTCAGTTTTCAGGGTTTTACCTGATGTATCATCAAATTCGCACCATTAGCTCAGTTGGTAGAGCAGCTGACTCTTAATCAGCGGGCCCTGGGTTCGAGTCCCTGATGGTGCACCAAAATGGCCCGATGGTCAAGTGGCCTAAGACTTCGGCCTCTCACGCCGACAACGGGGGTTCGAATCCCCCTCGGGTCACCAATATGCGGTGTTGATTACGACGAGGATCCACCTGTTCCCATTCCGAACACAGTAGTTAAGCTCGTTCGTGCCAACGATACTTGGAGGGCAGCCTCCCGGGAAAATAGGTCGATGCCGCAACAAAAAGGACGAAGGAAACTTCGTCCTTTTTGCTATCTAAAAATCCCCTGTTATCAGCAGAGGATTTTTTTATTTCTGTTTAAATTTAAGAAAAATTCACAAAATTCGCTTTTATTTGCGCTACAATAGATAAAAAGAGGCGAGAATATGGAAAATATCGTGGAGCTTGCGGAAAATTTTCGCTGGGAAACTGAGAACAAGGACATCTTATTTTTGTCAAAACAAAAGAGCGCTCTTTTTTTCGCTTTGGAGGATTGGGCGAATGTGGCTCAATGGAGCGATCAATTTTCTTCCAAGCTCTATTTTGACACAATTTTTTTCTATGATTTTTTATCCATGTTTTCGGTAGAAGGATCGGCTATTATCCGGGAACGTCAAAAAAGGGTTTCAACGGATATTTCTTTTATCCTAATCGCTTCTTCCGTGGTAGAAAAACAGATTTTGACGGAGGATTTTCTTCCTCTTTTGGAAAAAGAGTCAATCCCTTTTCATTTTTCCTGTTTTCAGAATTTTCTTTTCATAAAATTTTAATTTTACGCATAAATTTTTTGTTTTTGTCGCACTTAGTATGTGATGACCATGATTGGTGGTGTGGTTATGAAAATAGATCCGGCAATCGTCGAAAAGGCGATGACGGGGGACAAAGAGGCGTTTACGACGCTTTATCAGACTTGCTATAGGGATTTATATAAATTCGCGCTTTATACTTTGGGGAACGCAGAGGATGCGGCGGATGTTGTTTCCGATACGTTTCTTGAGGTATGGAAAGGTTTGCCTAAATTGCGGCAGGCAGAGGCCTTCCCACAATGGGCTTTCCGTATTCTTTCGATCCGATGCAAGCGGGAAATCGCCGGAATTATCCAAAAAAGGAACACTTATAATCTGGATGACTGGATTGAGAAACCGGCAGAGGAAGCGGGGGATTTGGACGAAACGGCTTCCGAGTCGGCGGCATTGGCGGTGGCGCTTTCCCGGTTGGAAGCGGAGGAACGAATGGTGATCGTGCTTTCAGTTCTGCATGGATATACCAATAAAGAGATCGCGGAGATGTTGGGAAAACCACAGGGGACCGTCAGTTCGAAAATTCACCGGACGTATGCTAAATTGCGCGCGATGCTGGGAGGTGAGGATTATGGCAAATGAGAACGAAAATTTTGAAAAACTTTTGAAGCAGTCTTTTCAAGAGTTGGATTCTCGTTTGATCGTACCGGAAATCCCGGATGCTCAAGCGATTTTTGAGGCTAAAGAGCAGAAGAAGGGAAAAGTTATTCCCTTTCGGACCGTTCGGGTCATCGCCGCCGCGGCCATTGTTTTAGTTGTGGGAATATCCGCTTTCGCGTTGGGTGGAAAACTGGGAATGACCACAAGCAAGAAAGCACAGTTGGCGGATATAGCAAAACCGGCGTCAGAACCCAGTATGGGTATCAGAGAAGAACCGGAGGAGAGCGTAGAAGACGCGGAAATTCCGTATTCGACGGAACCGACGGAAGAAGAACAAGCCGAAGAAATTTCTCCTGCGGAAGAAATCAAAACGGAGTCAAAAAATGTAGAGATGAATGGAGTGAATGGCGGAAGCACGAAAGCCGCTGAAACATTTTTCTATCAAAGCCTCCGACACTTTTTTGATGAGGATGGCCTTGACGAGTCGGGCCAGAAAGCCGGGACTTCTTCCATAACATCGTTTACGGACGTTCTGAGCAACAAAAGAAGCGTTACCGTTAACGCGGACACGGATTCGGTTTCTGTTACGCTGTATGATACGTCCGGAGAACCGGAGATCCTTTCGGCCTTTTGGGTGGAAGGAAACTTTATCAGCAGCGCGCATAAAGGAGAAGAATACGTTATTGTCATAGAGAAAAAAGTCACGAAGGAAGAATTTGAAAATGGATATTATCTTCCGATGATCGGTGACGTCGAAAAGGGAACAGAGGAATTTTCGGAGAACCGGATTTCCGTTCAGGAACCTATTTCGGAAGGAATCATCAGAATGACCGTTTTCTTGAACGTGGAAAGGGGTTCCTACGAAATAGAAGCTGTTTTACAATAAAAAAAGCGCCGGATGACCGGCGCTTTTTTGTTATCCCGAAAAGATAGAACGAGCTTTTTGCCTTGCGTTACAGGGGAAAAGATGCTATACTATATTTTGGAATTTTATATACCGGAGGAACTTATGGCAAAGAAACACGAAGAGTACGGAAACGAAAGTATCAAGTCGCTGAAAGGCGCGGATCGAGTCCGGAAACGTCCGGCTGTCATTTTTGGCTCGGATGGGATCGAGGGCTGTGAACACGCTGTTTTCGAGATCATTTCCAACGCGATCGACGAGGCGAGAGCCGGTTATGGGGAAAAAATCGTCGTTACACGCTATCAGGACGGGTCCATCGAAGTGGAAGACTTCGGACGGGGATGTCCGGTGGATTGGAACGAAAGCGAACAGCGGTATAACTGGGAACTGATTTTCTGCGAGCTTTACGCCGGCGGCAAATACGATTCCACCGGCGACTATGAATTTTCGTTGGGACTCAACGGACTTGGCCTTTGCTCCACCCAATATTCCTCCGAGTGGATGGATGTCGAAGTCTGCCGGGACGGTTATCTCTATCAACTCCATTTTGAGCACGGAGAAAACGTCGGCGGTTTGAAAAAAGAGGAGACGACCCGAAAAAAGACCGGGACGGAAATTCGCTGGAAACCGGACAAGCAGGTCTTTACCGATACGTCTGTGCCATTGGAGTGGTATCAGGAAGTGATCAAGCGGCAGGCGGTCGTCAACGCCGGGCTTGTTTTCCTGCTTCGGGATCAGAAAATGACCGGCGGCTTCGAGCCATATGAATTTGTCTATGAGAACGGCATCAGCGACTATGTCAAAGAAATGGCCGGAACGGAGGCAATGCTCACCGGTATCCAGTATTGGCAGGGCGAGCGTACCGGTCGGGACCGTGAGGACAAGCCGGAATATAAAGTAAAAATGCAGTTTGCCTGTTGCTTTTCCAACAAGGTGAAAGCCATTGAATATTACCACAACTCCAGTCATCTGGAGCACGGCGGTTCACCGGAAAAGGCGGTCAAATCGGCTTTTGTCAGCCAGATCGACGCTTATATCAAGAGTGCCGGAAAATATCTGAAAAACGAAAGCAAAATCAGTTTTCAGGACGTGGAAGATTGTCTGATTTTGGTTTCCTCCTCGTTTTCCACGCAGACTTCCTATGAAAACCAGACCAAAAAGGCCATTACCAATAAATTCATCGCCGAGGCGATGACGGAATTTCTGAAACACCAGCTGGAAGTCTTTTTCATTGAAAATCCCGATGACGCCGCCAGAGTTTCGGAACAGGTGCTCATCAACAAACGGAGCCGTGAAAAAGCGGAAACCACCCGCCAGAGCTTAAAAAAGAAACTGACGGTCAGTATGGATATGACCAATCGGGTGCAGAAATTCGTGGATTGCCGGACAAAGGACATCAGCCGCCGGGAAATCTATATCGTAGAGGGCGATTCCGCGTTGGGTTCCTGTAAACAGGGACGGGATTCGGAATTTCAGGCCATTATGCCGGTGCGTGGCAAGATTCTGAACTGTCTCAAAGCGGACTATGAGAAGATTTTCAAAAGCGATATCATTACCGATCTTCT
This sequence comes from uncultured Clostridia bacterium, assembly GCA_937906945.1. Lineage (GTDB taxonomy): Bacteria > Bacillota > Clostridia > Oscillospirales > Ruminococcaceae > UMGS1668. The sequence continues at coordinate 4,026 of CALCUE010000058.1, forward strand.
GAAAGTGCTCGGTTGCGGGGTGGAGGTCAAGAGCAAAGCCAACAAAGAGCTTTCGTCCTTTGATCTTGCGAATCTTCGGTGGAACAAGATCGTCATCTGTACCGATGCGGACGTCGATGGCTATCAGATCCGCACGCTGATTCTGACCATGCTCTATCGGCTGACGCCGACTCTCATTGATCTTGGTTATGTCTTTATCGCGGAATCGCCGCTTTATGAGATCACTTGCAAAGAGGAGACCTATTTCGCTTATACGGAAGATGAGAAAGTCCGTATCGTGGAAAAACTCGGAAAAGCGAAATACACCATTCAGCGTTCCAAAGGATTGGGTGAAAATGAGCCGGATATGATGTGGCTTACCACAATGAACCCGGAGACAAGACGGCTTATTAAAGTGACCCCCAGCGAAGCGCAGGCGACTTCGGATAAATTTGATCTTCTTCTTGGAGATAATCTCCAGGGAAGAAAAGATTATATCGCGACGAACGGATACCTGTATCTGGACGATATGGATCTTTCGTAAAATAAAAGAAAGGCGGTGCGGCTTGGATGATCGCCAAAATAGCGGTGGATAAAGCCGCATTCAGCTTTGATAAACTGTTTGACTATTCGGTTCCGGAATATTTGGAATCGAAAACCCGTGTCGGTTGCCGAGTGCTCGTTCCTTTTGGAGCGGGAGGACAAAAACGACAGGGCATGGTGTTCGCGCTGAGCACGGAACCAGAAGAAAAGACTGTAAAGCTAAAGGACATTACATGTATTTTGGACGAGGAACCGGTGCTGAGTGAGGAACTGATGGGCCTTTGCGAGCATTTGGCAGAGCGGACTTTCTGCGCCCGATTTGAGGCGGTCAAAGCCATGCTCCCGCCGGGACTGAATTATAAGCCGACCTACCGCTATTTTGTCGCTTCGGATGATGGGATTTCCGGGGAGGAATTCCGGATCGTCAACTGGCTTCGGCAGAGAAAAAGAGGTTGCGAAGCACCGCTTTTACGAAAGACCTTCGGGCTTGCCGATAACAGCCTTTTGGAGGAAATGTACCGAAAAGGGATCCTTCGGCGGGAGGAAGTGGCCAGGCGGAAGATCGGCGACGAGACACAGAAAATGGTGCGTCTTTCCGAAAAACAGCGGGAGCTGATGGAGGAAGGAAAAAGCCTTCTGAAAAAAGAGACCGAAAAACAGAGCGAGGTGCTCGAGTTTTTGCGGGACGCCGGCGCTCTTTGCGTCAAGGAGATCTCCTATTTTACCTCGGCGACCAAAGCGGTCGTGGACACGTTGGAAAAGAAAGGCGCGGCGGAATTCTTCGAGGAGGAAGCGTTCCGAACGCCCTATAAGGATCAGGTTGCTCACCGGGATATAACGAAAGTGGTTCTTTCCGAAGAACAAAAAAAAGCGTTTGACGGGATCTCGGCTCTCTGTGACAGTGGGAAAGCGTGCGCGGCCCTGCTTTTCGGTGTGACCGGAAGCGGAAAGACGCAGGTCTTTATGAAACTCATTGAGCGGGAGATCTCTTTGGGGAAGCAGGTCATTCTGATGGTGCCGGAGATTTCGCTGACGCCTCAGATGATGCAGAAGTTCATTTCCTATTTCGGCGGGGAAGTGGCCGTGATGCACAGCGCCCTTTCCGCCGGAGAACGGATCGACGAATGGAAGCGTATCCGGGAAGGAAAGGCAAAAATCATTATTGGGACCCGGTCGGCGGTGTTCGCGCCGACAAAGAATCTTGGTCTCATCATTATGGATGAGGAACAGGAGCCCAGCTATAAATCCGATCGGTCACCCCGTTTCCATGCCCGGGATGTGGCTCAGTATCGGTGCTCAAAAAGCGGGATCCCTCTTTTGCTTGCTTCGGCAACACCGTCGGTGGAAACGTTTTTCCGTGCAAAGCAGGGGAAAATGGCACTGTTTGAGATGAAAAATCGCTACGGAAACGCCACGCTTCCCGAAACATCCATTACGGATATGAAAGAAGAAACGCTGAGAGGGAATACCGGAGTGCTCAGCGAGGCGTTGGCGGAGGAACTAAAATACAATCTTGAGCACGGCGAACAGTCCATCCTGCTGATGAACCGGCGGGGATATAACACCATTGCCCGCTGTGCTCAATGCGGTACGGCCAAAGAGTGTCCCCGATGCAATATTCCGCTGATCTATCATAAAGCCAATGGAAAGCTGATGTGTCACTATTGCGGCTATACAGAACCGGCTACGATTCAATGTGATACATGCGGAAGCGAATACGTCATGTATTCCGGCTGTGGGACTCAGAAAGTGGAGGACGAACTGGCCGCCCTGCTTCCGACGGCGAGAATTCTGCGGATGGATCTGGATACCACCATGGCTAAATTCAGCCACGACCGCTATTTTTCGGATTTCGCCGAGGGACGATACGATATTATGGTCGGAACACAAATGGTGGCCAAGGGACTTGATTTCCCGAACGTAACGCTGGTCGGCGTTCTGGCGGCGGATATGTCACTCTACGGCGGGGATTATCGTAGTTACGAGCGGACGTTCAGCCTTTTGACACAGGTCATCGGCCGCTGTGGTCGCTCGGAACAGAAAGGGCGGGCATATATTCAGACTTATTCCCCGGAACATAGCGTGATCGAGAGAGCCTGCGCGCAGGATTACCGGCTTTTTTACGCCGACGAGATCGTCAACCGGAAAGTGATGCTGTATCCGCCGTTTTGCTCCATGGGTTCCGTTCTTTTTTCGGGGAAAAAAGAACGGGAGGTAAAGGAATCCGCGGAAGCCTTTGCCCGTCTTTTAGAAGAAAAGGTGGCGGAAAACAAAATCCCGATCCGCCTTTTGGGACCAACGCCTTCCCACGTGGCCAAAATCGCCGATCAATGGCGATGGAAGCTCATTGTGAAATATCGACCGGACAAAGCCTTTTTCCGGTCGATGGGAGATACGCTGCGGGAATTTTCAAAAAAGAAAGAATTTGTTAAAATTGAGGTCATGGCGGACCCCTATGATATAAATTGACAGGAAAGGTGAAAACTAATGGCGTTAAGAAATATTGTGAAAGACGGCGACCCGATTCTTCGGAAAGTTTGCCGCCCGGTTGAAAAATTTGATGAACGGCTGGCAACGCTCCTGGACGATATGGCAGAGACGATGCACGCCGCGGACGGAGTAGGTATCGCCGGACCGCAGGTCGGTATGCTTCGCCGTCTCACCGTCATAGACTGCTATGATGATGAAGGGGTTGTTGAGCTTATTAACCCGGAAATTATTGAAACCTCCGGGGAGCAGACCGGCAACGAGGGTTGCCTTTCTTTCCCGGGAAAATGGGGAACGGTGACCCGACCGATGAAGGTGACGGTTAGGGCACAGGATCGGAACGGAAACTGGTTTGAGGTGACCGGGGAAGGACTGAAAGCCCGGGCTTTCTGCCACGAGATTGATCATCTGAACGGTGTTTGTTTTGTGGATCTGGCGGATGAAATCCGGGACGAAGAGGATGAGGATCTGGAGGAGATCGAACCATGAAAAATATGCGGATCGTTTTTATGGGAACGCCGGATTTCGCCGCAGCGATCCTGAAAAGGCTGATCGACACCGGCAGAAACGTGGTCGGCGTCTTTTCTCAGCCGGATAAGCCGGTGGGACGGAAGCAGATCATTATGCCGACGGCAACCAAACAGTTGGCAATGGAACACGATATTCCGGTTTTTCAGCCGGCAAAACTTCGGGACGGCACGGCTTTGGAAATCATGAAAGAACTGGCACCGGACCTTGTGGTGGTGGCGGCTTACGGAAAAATTCTTCCGAAGGACCTTTTGGACGTGCCGCCTCTCGGCAACGTCAACGTACACGGAAGCCTTCTTCCCAAATACCGCGGCAGCGCACCGATCCAGTGGTCGGTGATCAACGGCGACAAAGTGACCGGTGTTACGACCATGTATATGGCCGAAGGCATGGATACCGGTGATATGATCCTTAAAATGGAAACGCCCATCGGGGAGGACGAGACCTCCGGAGAGCTATTCGAGCGTATGGCCGCTTTGGGCGCGGACGCCATCGAAAAGACGCTGACGCTTTTTGATGAGGGAAACGTTCCGCGCACGGTACAGAACGACGAGGAAATGACGTTGGCACCGATGCTCAAAAAAGAGATGGGTGAACTGGATTTCACAAAATCTCCGGAAGAGATCCACAATCTGGTCCGCGGCCTTAATCCATGGCCGACGGCATTCACCTTTTTGGACGGAAAGACGCTGAAAGTCCACAAAACCGCGGTGGTTTCTGGATTTTCGGGGAACCCGGGCGAGCTTTTGGACGGAAAACGGTGCGTTATCGCCTGCGGCGACGGTGCCGTGGAATTTCTGAGTGTCCAACCGGAAGGGAAAAACGCGATGTCCGGCGGAGACTTTATTCGGGGAAGACGCCTTGAAAAAGGTGCGCTTTTCGGAAAAGTGATGGAGTAAAAAATGCCTTATTTTTATCTTGATTTTTCGTATATCATTTTTATCATTCCGGCTCTTCTGTTCGGCTTTTGGGCCCAGTTTCGTGTCAAAAGCGCCTATCTTCGGTACAGCCGGGTGGGAACTATGCGCGGCTATACCGGAGCGGAAACCGCTCGCTATATTCTGGAACAGAACGGAATTTATGATGTGACGATCCGTCACATCACCGGAAATCTGACAGACAACTATAACCCGAAGGACAAAACGCTGAATCTTTCGGACGGGGTATATGGAAGTTCTTCCATCGCGGCGGTGGGAATTGCCGCCCACGAGACCGGACACGCCATCCAGCACGCCACCGGGTATTTTCCCATTAAGCTTCGGGAAATGGTTATTCCGGCCACGCAGATCGGATCCTGGCTTTATATGCCGCTTCTTTTGGTCGGGATGCTTTTTTCCTCTCAATCTCTCATCGATATCGGGATCCTGATGTTTTCGATGATCGCCGTGTTTCAGCTTCTGACGCTTCCGGTAGAGTTCAACGCCTCCAATCGGGCCATTCAGACCATTCGAGAGGGCAATATTCTTTACGGCGATGAAGTGAGTGGGGCCAAAAGCGTTCTTAAAGCGGCGGCACTCACCTATGTGGCGGCGTTGGTATCTTCATTGGCGCAGGTTTTGCGGTTGTTGGTCCTGTTCGGCGGAAACCGCAGACGAAACTAATTCTTATTGACAAAAGGAGAACAGAATGGCAGACAAGGCCAGAATGACGACGGCAAAGGCGCTTTTGCGTGTTTCCGCCGGTGGTTTTTCCAATTTAGTGCTCGATTCCGCCTTGGAGGAAGCGGATTTTTCCTCCCGGGATCGCGCCTTTATTTCCGCTCTTTTTTATGGTGTTTTGGAGCGGCGGATCACCCTGGATACGCTCATCAAAAAATATGTGACGAAACCAATGGATAAACTCTCTCCGGAAGTTCTGGAAGTGCTTCGGATGGGATTTTATCAGATCCTTTATATGAATTCCGTGCCGGATAACGCGGCGGTCAACGAATCGGTGGAGCTGATCAAAGGATTGGGAGGAGGCAAAGCCTCCGGTTTTGTCAACGGAGTGCTTCGCTCCTTTATCCGCGACGGGAAAAAGGCGGATTTCAGCTATCTGAAGGGTCTGCGGCGGCTTTCCGCCGAATACTCGGCACCGCTTTGGCTCTGCGAAAAATGGTGTGTGGAATTTGGACCGGAACGGACGCAAAAGGCCCTTCGGGCTTCCCTTGGAGCGCCGCCGATCTATGTTCGGGTCAACACGGTAAAAACGACGGCGGACGAACTGAAAAGCGCGTTGGAAGGGGAAGGCGTTTCCGTTTCGGAGACGGAAATTCTTCCGACAGCGCTGATTTTGGATGCCGCCGCGCCGCAAAATACAAAGTGCTATAAAGACGGGCTGTTCCACGTGCAGGATATTTCCAGCCAGCTTTGCGCCTTGGCCGTCGGAGCCAAAGAAAATGAGCGGGTGCTGGACGTTTGCTCCGCTCCCGGCGGAAAAAGCTTTACGGTAGCGGAGTGTATGGGCAATACCGGCGAGCTGGTCGCCTGCGATTTGCACCCGAAACGGGCCAATCTGGTGAAAACCGGCGGAGAGAGGCTTGGACTCACCAATATTTCGGCCAGAGCCAATGACGCGACAATCTATAAAGAGGAACTGGGAGCTTTTGACCGGGTCCTTTGCGACGTTCCCTGTTCGGGGCTGGGTGTTATCCGCCGGAAACCGGAGATCCGGTTTAAAAAGCCGGAGGATCTGACGTCTCTGCCGAAGATCCAGTATAAGATAGCCTCTACGTCCGCCCGGTATCTGAAAGAGGGTGGGACGATGATTTATTCCACCTGTACACTGTCCAAGGATGAAAACGAGGCGGTCGTTCAGCGCCTTATGGAGGAGGACGGGCTGATTCCGCAGAAGCTTCCGGAGGAATTGCAGCGCTATTCGTCCGACGGCTATTCGGTGACGCTGCTTCCCGGGGAAATCAATTCGGATGGATTCTTTTTCGCCAGACTCAGAAAGGAGACAAGAAATAATGGATCTTCGTTCTTTGACTTATGAGAAACTTTGCGAAGAAATGAAAACGTTGGGTCTTCCGTCGTTTCGAGCCAAACAGATTTTTTCATGGCTCCATGAAAAAAGAGTGCGGGATTATTCCGAGATGACCAATCTTTCGGCGTCCCTTCGGGAGACGCTTTCGGAAAACTATCCGCTTTCCAAGGTCTCCATCGAAAGAAAGCTGATCTCCAAAATCGATGGGACAGTGAAATATCTGTTCCGGTTGGAGGACGGGGAACACGTCGAAGGTGTCCGGATGGCCTATAAGCGTGGCGGAAGCCTCTGTATTTCGACCCAATGCGGCTGCCGGATGGGCTGTACCTTCTGCGCTTCGACTTTAACCGGCCTTTGCCGGAACCTTACGCCGTCGGAAATGCTCAGCGAAGTCTATCTGGCCGCTTCCGACGCGGAAGAAAACGGAGAAAAGGTGGCCTCCATCGTGCTTATGGGCATTGGGGAACCGCTGGACAATTTTGATAACGTGATGGATTTTCTGACCATTGTCACCTCGGAAAACGGATTTAATATGGGAATGCGCCACATTTCCCTTTCAACCTGCGGACTGGTGGACAAAATCTATAAGCTGGCGGAAAAAAAGCTTCAGCTGACTCTTTCCGTTTCTTTGCACGCGCCCAACGATGAAATTCGCCGCCGCACGATGCCGGTGGCCCGCCGTTATCCCATTGACGAACTGATTAAGGCCTGCCGGGACTATTTTGAGATAACCGGACGGCGCATTTCTTTTGAATATTCGCTGATTGACGGCGTGAATGACCAACCGGAGCACGCCATGGAGCTGATCCAACTTCTGAAAGGCATGGGCGCACACGTCAACCTGATCCCGGTCAATAAGGTCAACGAGACCGGCTATCGTCGGGGAAAACGGGAATCGGTGGAGGCGTTCTGCAAACTTCTTAACGACAACGGACAGAACGCGACCATTCGCCGGGAGCTTGGAAGCGACATTAATGCCGCCTGCGGCCAGCTTCGCCGGACAACAATGAAAAAAGAGAACGGCGGAACCTTGTCCGAATGAGAAAAGATTTGACATATAAGGCGATAAGATATAAAATATTCTAATAGGCATTTGCTGAAAAGAGGGGAGCGCCTTGTATCATACCGTCACATATATGAAGACAACGGGGCGTATCACGAAAGAAAAGCATCCTTCGCCGGAACCGCCCAACGAGGTGGCACGCCTTGTGGAAAAAGGATTTGACCATTGGCGTATTGGCCGGGCGTGGGGCTACTATTTCAAAATTCGATTTGAGCAAATGGAAAAAGCAAGACAACAGAAGCGTGAAAATTCGACCGGCTGAAAAAGAGGTGGATGGATATGTTAAAAGCAATCGGAAAAACGGACATCGGCAATGTGCGCGAGATCAATCAGGACGATTTTAATTGCGGCGTTCTGGGAGACAACGCGGTTTTTGCCGTTGTCTGCGATGGAATGGGCGGTGAAAAAGGCGGCCATATCGCAAGCCGCACGGCCTGTGATATTGTGACAGACAGCGTGACCGCCGCTTACGGAAGCGGATTCGGTGACAATTCCATCCGTGGGATTCTTCAGACAGCGGTGACCGCCGCCAATGTTTCGGTTTTTGATCGCTCGCAGAGGAATCCCGACCTTCGGGGAATGGGAACGACGATCGTGGCCGCCATTGTGTGCGACGGTATCGCCCACGTAGTCCATGCCGGTGACAGCCGCGCTTACCATGTGACGGCGGACGGGATCGAACAGGTGACAAAAGACCATTCGGTCGTACAGCTTTTGGTCGATCGTGGGGAGATTACCGAGGACGAGGCACGGTTCCATCCGAAAAAACATTTTATCACAAGGGCACTCGGCGTCATGTCCATCATTGATTTGGATTATTGTGAATTTCCTCTCAACGAAGGGGAGGCAATTGTGGTCTGCACCGATGGCCTTTCCAATTATTTTTCCAATGGGGAGCTTTATGAGATGATCCGGACGGCGGGTTATGGAAAATGTGTGGATAAGCTGATCGGAGCGGCCAAAAAAGCCGGAGGCGCCGACAATATCACCGTCGTCTGCGTGTCACGTTAACCGTTTGAATGAAAATCCGATTCGGAGGTTCTGAATGGACAGATATATAGGTAAAAAACTTGACGGACGTTATGAGATCAAAGAGATCATCGGTGTCGGCGGTATGGCCAACGTATATAAGGCCTATGACAGCATTGACGACCGTTCCGTCGCGGTAAAAATCCTGCGGGATGAACATATGCAGAATGATGAGCTGCTTCGCCGTTTTCGGAACGAGTCGAAAGCCATCGCCGTTCTTTCCCACCCGAACATTGTCAAAGTGTATGACGTCAGCTTCAACGAGGATATTCAGTATATTGTCATGGAACATATCGACGGCATCACGCTGAAGGAATATATTGAACAGCAGAAGGTTTTGCGTTGGAAAGAGGCTGTTCATTTTACGGTCCAAATTCTGCGAGCTTTGCAGCACGCCCACGATAAAGGCATCGTTCATCGGGATATCAAGCCGCAGAACGTGATGCTTTTAGCGGATGGCACTATCAAGGTGGCTGATTTTGGTATCGCCAAATTCGCTCGTTCCAGTCAACAGACGATTACGGATAAAGCCATCGGTTCCGTCCATTACATCAGCCCGGAACAGGCCAAAGGAGAAGCGACGGACGAAAAAAGCGATATCTATTCGCTGGGCATTATGCTTTATGAGATGACTACCGGTCAGCTTCCGTTTGACGCGGACAGCCCGGTTTCCGTAGCCCTTCAGCAGATCCAGAGCCAGCCGAAATTGCCGCGCCAGATCAATCCAGACATTCCGGAAGGGCTGGAGGACATCATCGTCCGGGCCATGCAGAAAGATCCGTCGAGACGGTATCGCTCGGCGGCGGAAATGCTTCGGGATATCGACGAGTTCAAACGGGACCCCAGTATCAGTTTTGAGTACCGCTATACCGAGCCGGAAGAAAAAACCATCAGCGAGAATTTCAAAAAAACGGCGGAGCAGACTAAAAAGGTCAAGGATGAACAGGTGCGTTCCGCTCCGATCGTTCCGGTTCTGGCCGGAGTTACCATCGCTTTTATTGTTGTGGCGATCATTTTCGTAATAGGAATTATGGCAATGGTTCGCCCTTTTGAGGAGGTGCCGAACACGACGGCACCGAATCTCATCGGAATGAATCTGGAAGCGGCGAAAAAACAGTATCCGGATTTTGATATCGTCGTGGAGGCTTCGGCTTTTCATGAGTTTTATGATAAAGATACGATCTATGACCAAAACGTCAACCCCGATATGACAGTCAAATCCGGAAGCACCATCAAAGTTAAAATTTCCAGCGGCGTGGAATCGTTCAGCCTGGATAACTATGAAAATTACGAGGAAAACCAGCTTTACGCGATTTTGACGGAAAACGAGATTGAATTTACCACGGTCACGGAAAACAGCGACAGTATTCCGGAAGGGTACGTTATTCGCACGGAACCGGGCGCCTATACGGAGGTGGATCGGGGAACAGTCGTTATCATCTATGTGAGCATGGGAACGAAAACGACCTATTCGGTGGTTCCCAACGTGTTGGGCTATAAGCTCAACGACGCGAAACTGCTGCTCAACGCGGCCGGTATAAAAATCGGAAGCGTCACTCGTGTGAGCAGCACCCAGGCGGGTACCGTGGTTCTGGATCAAAGCCTTTCCGCAGGAAGCACCGTCGGAAGCGGTACGACCATTGATCTGACCATCGCGGCGGAAAGAGAGGTCGGAGCGCCCTATGATCTGACGGTCATTCTTCCGAGACTTTCCCAGTCGGTGACGATGACGGCTATGTTGGATGGCACGACGGTGGCGGAAGAGGTTATCAACCTTGAGGAAACCTACTATTGGAACGTCACCTTTACCGGAGAGGGATTGGGAACGGCCAGCATCTATTTGGATGGCAGCCTGTATCAAGCCTATTCCGTCAACTTCAACGATCAGACTTCCATGATCGTCAGCGACAATTCGTCGAGCTATACGAACTGACACAAGGAGAAAAGATTTGTCCGAGAATAAACCAATGGATGAAAAAGACCTTCCCAAAGCGGAAGGTCTTATTATAAAAGCGACCGGCGGATTTTATTACGTAAGATCCGGCGACACGGTCTATGAGTGCCGAGCACGGGGCGTTTTCCGAAAAAACGATCAGTCCCCGTTGGTGGGAGATCGGGTTACCATTTCGGTATTGCCCAAGGAAAAAGGCTATATTTACGGAATCCATGAACGGAAAAACGCCATGATCCGTCCGCCTCTCGCCAATTTGGATCAGCTTGTTATGGTGGTTTCGCTGGCGGAACCGGCGCCGAACCTTTTGGTTTTGGATAAGCTGATCGCGGTTGCGGAACATCAGGATGTGGAACCGGTTATCGTTTTCACGAAAACCGATCTGGAGGATCCCACTCCTTTTGCGACCATTTACCGGAAAGCGGGTTTTCGGGTATATGAGGTCTGTTCGCTTCGCCACGAAGGGACCGACGCGGTGCTTCAGATGTTAGAAGGCAAAATCAGCGCGTTTTGTGGCAACTCCGGAGCCGGTAAATCGAGTTTACTCAATGATATTTTCCCCGAGCTCTGCCTTTCCACAGCGGAAATCAGCAAAAAGTTGGGAAGAGGACGTCACACGACAAGGCATACTGAGTTGTTTGAACTTAAAAACGGCGGTTGGGTCGCCGATACACCGGGTTTTTCCGCCATCGAGATGGAGCGGGTGGAAGTTATCCGGAAAGAGGCTTTACAATATTGCTTCCGGGAGTTTGAGCCTTATGAAATGAAATGTCAGTTTACCGGCTGTAGCCACGTTTCCGAAAAAGGCTGCGCTATTTTAGCGGCGGTAAAAAACGGCGACATTTCCGAAAGTCGCCATAAAAACTACTGCACGCTCTATGAAGAGGCCAAACAGCTGAAAGAATGGGAATTGGATAAATAAAAAAGCGCCTTTGGCGCTTTTTTTATGCTTCTTTTTCCATATGGAAAAAAAGGCGAAGAAAAGGGACAAGAAATTTCGGGCTATTGAGAACAACGATTTTCATAAGAAGCACCTCCGTATTTTTTACTGCATTCTATGAAAAAAAGAGGAAAGGGGTTCATTCGTTCATTTTTTTCGAAAGCGACGCATAAAGTGCCACGGAAGGAAGGTGTAAAAGATGAAGAAAATTTTGTCGTTTTTTCTGGCGCTGATGATTTTGTTTCTGTCGGGGACAACGACTCAAGCGGATTTGACCGATGAAAAGAGTACGACAACGGCGGCTTTGGATATGCAAGTGAAATCAGCCATTCTGATGGAACGCTCCACGGGAACGGTTCTCTTTGAGGTGAACGCGGACGAACCGATGCCGCCGGCGTCCATTACGAAGGTGATGACTCTGCTTCTGGTGATGGAAGCGATAGAGGAAGGAACGTTGAGCATGGAAACAGAGGTGACAGCCAGTGAGCACGCCTGCTCGATGGGAGGCAGTCAGATCTGGTTGGAACCGGGAGAAGTCTTTACCGTCCACGAGCTTTTGAAAGCGGCAGCGATCAGTTCCGCCAATGACGCCTGCGTCGCGTTGGCGGAAGCCGTTTGTGGAAGCGAAGAAGTGTTTGTGGAAAAAATGAACCGAAGAGCCAGGGAACTGGGGATGAAAAACACGGTTTTTCAAAATTGTACGGGATTAGACGCTGTGGGGCACCTTTCCACGGCAAGGGATATTGCCATTATGTCTTCGGAACTTCTTAAACATCCGGAAATCAAAAACTATTCGACCGTCTGGATGGATAGCCTTCGGAACGGGGAAACGGAGCTAACCAATACCAATCGGTTGGTACGATTTTATAAAGGGTGTACCGGCTTAAAGACCGGCTCGACCGATGAAGCGGGCTGCTGTCTTTCCGCTTCCGCAGAGCGGGACGGGATGGAACTCATCTCGGTGACGCTTGGCTCGCCCAACACGGAAGCAAGGTTCGCGGCCGGTCGAAAACTGTTGGATTACGGCTTCGCCAATTATACGGTGGTGACGTTGACGCCGCCGGAGGAACTTTTGACTCCTATCCCGGTCATCCACGGAACGGGAAAAACCGTGATGCCGGTTTTTGATACGCCCTGCACGTTTCTCCTGAAAAAAGGACAGGAAGGAAATTTATCGCAGGAGGTGGAATGGCCGGAAAAACTGGAAGCGCCGGTTCGGGCCGGAGAAAAGATCGGACGGGTAAAAGTGACGCTCTCCGGCGGGGAAATCGGGAGCTATGACGTTCTGGCCGATGAAACCGTGGAGGAAATGAGTTTCTTTACCGCGCTAAAAACGCTGTTTTGGAGCCTGATCGGTGTAAAATAGAAGAAATTTATTAAGAATTTTAAAATATTCATAATCTTTACTTGCCAAAAGGAGATTTTTTAGGTATTATATAAATAGGAAAATATCAAGCTAAAGGAGAAGCCATGCCGGAACTGGAATTTCAGGGTCTTGTGGGACTCTTTTCAGAAGAGGAAATGAGTGGGAAAATTTCCGCGGCGCTAAAGGCCCATCGCACTTTGATGGAAAAGACCGGAGCTGGCGCGGAATTCACCGGATTTGTGGAACTCCCCGGGAATTATGATCATGACGAGCTAAAACGTATTTTTGGTGCTTCGGAAAAAATCCGAGCCCAAAGTGACGTTTTGATCGTGATCGGTGTCGGCGGTTCCTATCTCGGAGCCCGCGCTGTCATAGAAATCCTGACGTCGCCGCTTTATAATCGGCTCCCCAAGGAAGGTCCGGAAATCTATTTTGCCGGGCATGACCTCAGCGCGGATTCTTTGTCCGATTTGGCAAAGATCTGCGAAGAAAAGGATTTTTCCATTAACGTGATCTCTAAATCCGGCACGACCATGGAACCGGCCATCGCCTTCCGCTTTTTCCGTCAGCTTTTGGAAAAGCGGTACGGAAAAGAAGGAGCAAGGGACCGCATCTATTGTACGACGGACAAAGAAAAAGGAACACTGAAACAGATGGCAAACCGGGAAGGCTGGGAATGCTTTACGGTGCCGGACGATATCGGCGGACGCTTTTCTGTTTTAACACCGGTGGGACTTTTGCCGGTGGCTGTAGCCGGGATCGACGTTATGGCGCTTCTGGAAGGAGCCAAAGAGGGAATGGCGGACTATGCCGTTTCGGATTTCTGGAAAAATCCGGCGATTCAGTATGCCGCGCTGCGTAATCTTTTCTATGAAAAAGGAAAAGATATCGAGATGCTGGTCAGCTATGAACCGGCGTTTTTTCAGATGGCGGAATGGTGGAAGCAACTCTTTGGCGAAAGCGAAGGGAAAAACCATAAGGGCATTTTTCCGGCGGCTTCGATTTTTTCCACGGATCTTCATTCTTTCGGACAGTTTATTCAGGATGGACGGCGCAGCCTTTTCGAGACGGTCGTCTGTTTTGAGGAGACCTTTCATCGCGTAGCGTTGGATTTTGATGACAAGGACGCCGACGGACTCAATTATCTTTCCGGCAAAACCCTTTCGGAAATCAACGAAAAGGCCAGGTTGGGAGCCATGTTGGCTCATACGGCGGTTGGGGTGCCCAATATTGTCATCAAAGTCAAACGGCGGGATCCGTTCGAGATCGGCAAGCTGATTTATTTCTTCGAGATCGCTGTCTCCGTTTCCGGGTATCTGATGGGGGTAAACCCCTTCGACCAACCGGGTGTGGAATTTTACAAAAGAAATATGTTTGCCTTACTCGGAAGACCGGGTTATGAAGATCAAAGACAAGCCCTTGAGGCAAAAATTGACTAAGGTCAAAATGCGCACGACGCAATGACAATAAAGACAGAGGAGAGATTTCCCATGATTCAACTCGTACTGGGACTGAAAGGTTCCGGAAAAACGAAATACCTGATTGATAATATCCAGAATGCCGTCAACAGCAGTAATGGCTGTGTGGTAGCCATTGAGAGAGGTGAAAACCTTCGCTTTGACGTGGATCACGCTGTTCGTCTGATTGATATCGATGAATATGATATTTCTGATTTTAACGCTTTTTATGGTTTCCTTTCCGGTTTGATCGCTGGCAACTATGATATCAGCCACATTTTTGTGGATGCCACTTTCAAAATCGGTGGTCGTGATTATGACGCTTTTGCCAAAATGTGCGACAAGCTTAAAAGACTTTGCGAGGAATACGACATTTGCATGACTTTTGCCGCTTCCTGCGAAAAAGAGGATCTTCCGGAAAGAATCCACAAATACATCGTCGAAAGATAAAACAAAAAAGCGCTGTCAGCGGTGGCTGACGGCGCTTTTTGCATAGAAAAAGGAACGCCCCCATATCCTTTGTGATTATGGGGGTGCTTTTTATGAAAAAAATTATGGTGGTAGGAAGCGGAAACGTGGGATTGGCCGCCGCGAAAGCTCTTCAAAACGCGCCGGATATGGCGCTTTTGGGCTTTCTGCGGAGAAAAAACGAGGCGGTTTCGGAATTTCCCGGTGTGCCCACTGTGACGAAATTGGAAAATTTTTCAGAAAAACCGGATGGAGCGATTTTGGCGATCCCATCCGAAAAAGTGGGAGCGTTGGAAAAAGAGCTTTTAATGAAAGGAATATGTACCGTTGATGCCTATGATATCCATTCAAACCTTGTACGAATGAGAGAGGAACTCGGGAAGACGGCAATCCGATCGCAAGCGGTGGCGGTCATTGGAGCGGGGTGGGATCCGGGACTGGATTCCAGTCTCCGCGTTCTTTTCAAAGCGGCGGTACCACTGGGACGAAGTGAGACAGTCTTTGGCCCGGGCGTCAGCCTGGGTCATACGGTGGCGGCAAAAGCCGTTGCCGGAGTGAGGGACGCGGTTTCCTGGACGTTACCGGGGAAAAAGGGGACACAAAAACGGAAAGTCTATATCGTGCCAAAGAGAGGAGAAAAGCGAAAAGATATTGAGCACGCTATTCGAACCAGCCACTATTTTGAGCACGACACAACGGAAATCTGTTTTCAAAGAAAAATCGACCGATGGAAAAAGGACACCCATCGGGTAAGAATAAGACGTTGGGGCTACTCGGCTGGGGAAAAAGGACAAAAACTTTCTTTTTCCATGGACATCCATAATCCGGCTCTGACAGGGGAACTTTTGGTGGCGGTCATGCGGGCGGCTTTTCGAAAAGAGCCGGGGTGCTATTTCTTCCCGGAGCTTTCCCCGGTGGATTTGCTGCCGGAAACCGTGGATTGGGAAAGGCTGGTTTGACAGCGCAGAAAAAAATCGACCGTAACGCCGAAATAGTCAGACATGGCGAGCAGAAGAGCAAGGTCGGGTTCGGAGAGTCCGCGCTCCATTTTACTGATGGAGGTCTGGGAAATATGGAGAGCCTTGGCAACATCGTTTTGCGTCAATTTCTTTTGCTGTCGAAGGGTACGGAGCATAGTCAGCATGGGATCAGTTCACCTCTTTTTTATTATACAACAGGGATGGTAAGAAAGATATCGGTGCTTTTTTGAAGTTTTTTAGGAAATATTTATCATTTTTTTAGAAAAAATGAGCCGATTGTTCAAAATATTCGTAAATTTTTTTGCGCATTGTATTGCAAAAGGGGATCAAGTTCTGTTATAATAATTAAGTACGACACAATCGTGAAAGGGGACTATTGCTTTGAAACAATACACTGCTGACAATATCAGAAACATCGCTCTTGCCGGCCATGGTTCTGATGGTAAAACTTCTCTGGCGGAAGCGATGCTTTATATCGCCGGCGCTACGGATCGTCTTGGCACTATCGCTGACGGAAACACCGTCTGCGACTTTGACCCGGAAGAGATCCGCCGTCAGATTTCCGTTTCTTCCGCTGTTGCTCCGTTTGAATATGATGGCGTCAAAGTCAACGTCATGGATACTCCCGGACTTTTTGACTTTGCCGGTGGTTTTTATGAGGGCGTTCGCGCCGCCGATTCCGTTATCATCACTCTTTCCGCCAAATCCGGCGTTCTTGTCGGAACGGAAAAGGCTTGGAAGTTGGCCAAAGTTTGCCACAAAACCCGTGCTTTCTTTGTTTCCAAAATGGATCAGGAAAACGCCGATTTCTATAAAACTTTTGATCAGCTGAAAGAAAAATTCGGCAGCTCCGTTTGCCCGGTCATCGTTCCGGTTGGCGACGTTTATGTCAATATGTTCACCAAAAAAGCCTATAAGTTTGACGCGAAGGGCAAAGCTATCGAAACCGACGTTCCCAATGACCCGAGAGTCGCTGATCTGGAAGACGCTTTGGCTGAAGCAATCGCCGAGACCGATGAGGAACTGATGGACAAATTCTTTGAGGGTGAACCTTTCACCGAGGAAGAATGCATCCGCGGTCTTGAAAAGGGTCTGGCCGAACATTCCATCGCTCCGGTTTACTGCGGTGACGCTCTTACGCTCAAAGGCGTATCCCTCTTTATGAGCTCTCTGAAAAAAGTTTTCCCGTCCGCCAAAGAAATCGCCGGTGAGCGTGTTACCGATGCTGAAGGCAAAGAAATCAAGATCGAGTGCGATCCTGACGCGCCTCTGGCCGCCTATGTTTTCAAAACCGTTGCCGACCCCTTTGTCGGAAAGCTTTCCTTTGTTAAGGTTGTCGCCGGTTCTCTGACTACCGGCGCGACTCCGGTCGATTCCAGAACCGGAAGCCAGGAACGTCTTGGCAAAATGGTCATTATGCACGGAAAAACGCAGGAAGCCGTTGATGCTCTTTATGCCGGCGATATCGGTGCTATCACGAAACTCGCCGAAGCGGAGACCGGTGATACCCTTTGCGATCCGAAGCGCGTTGTCACCTTCCGTAAAGCCGAATTCCCGGCACCCTGCATGAGCATGGCCATGTTCACCAAAGGCAAAACGGACGACAGCAAGATCGCTTCTTCCATCGCCCGTCTGATCGAAGAGGACGCCACGATCGCTTACGAAGTCAATTCCGAAACCAAACAGCAGATCCTTTCCGGTTTGGGCGAACAGCACCTTGACGTTGTTATCAGCAAGCTGAAATCCAAATTCGGTATCGACCTCGGTCTTGAAAAACCCCGTGTTCCTTACCGTGAGACCATCCACAAGAAAGTAAAAGTACAGGGCAAACATAAGAAACAGTCCGGCGGTCATGGCCAGTACGGTGACGTCTGGGTCGAGTTCGAGCCGACCGACAGCGAAGAAATGGTCTTTGAGGAAGCCGTTTTCGGTGGTTCTGTTCCGAAGAACTTCTTCCCGGCTGTTGAAAAAGGTCTTCGTGAAGCCTGCAAGACCGGTATGCTGGCCGGCTATCCGATGGTTGGCGTTCTGGCAAGACTGGTCGATGGTTCTTACCATCCGGTTGACTCCAACGATATGTCCTTCCAGATGGCGGCAAGACTTGCTTATAAAGCCGGTATCCCGCAGGCCGGTCCTGTCCTTCTTGAACCGATCGGCGAGCTGAAAGTCATCGTTCCGGACGCCAACAACGGCGATATCATCGGTGATTTGAACAAACGCCGTGGTCGTGTTCTCGGTATGAACCCCGTTGAAGGTGAAGAAGGTATCTCTGAAGTCGAAGCCGAAGTTCCGATGAGCGAAATGCACGACTTCACCACCGCTCTCCGTGCTATGACGCAGGGCAGAGGTTCCTTCAGCTTCCACTTTGTCCGTTATGAAGAACTTCCGAAGATGCTGGAGGACGGCGTTATCGAAGAAGCCAAACAGTGGATGACCAAAGAAGAAGAGTAATCGTTCCCTTAAGTTCTAAAAATAAAAAGCTCTGTCATATCTATGACAGAGCTTTTATTTTTGGAATACGGGGTGGTTCGGTTGCTGACGGTTTCTTATAAAACGACGAAAAAACGAATTCTTTCCGTTCTTTGCGTCCTGCTCGCCGGAATTATTGCGGTGCTGCTTTTCTTTTTAGGCGGTAAGGAACCGCTTTTGAAGGATGAAAAACGGATGGCAGAAAATCGTGCGGAACGAATGGAATATATCCGTTCTTTTGGATGGGAAGTGGAAGAAGGATCGGAAAAGGAGGACAGGGTACGGCTTCCGAAAGCATTGGATGACGTGCTGACGGGTTACAATGAGCTCCAAAAGCCACTGGGGATGGATTTGACGCCCTATTTGGGGAAAGAGGTAATCCGATACTCCTATTCCGTAAAAAGCGCGGACGAGGGCGAGGAGACCTTTGCGACGCTTTATGTTTATGATGATTTGATTATTGCGGCGGATGTAGCGTCCCATACGGAGCATTGGCAACGATCAATTGACAAGACGTAAGTTTTGTC
This sequence comes from uncultured Clostridia bacterium, assembly GCA_937906945.1. Taxonomy (GTDB): domain Bacteria; phylum Bacillota; class Clostridia; order Oscillospirales; family Ruminococcaceae; genus UMGS1668. Next base: position 22,777 of record CALCUE010000058.1, read on the forward strand.
CTATTATGAGGACAGAAAGAAAATGGAGGCTGTTATGGAATACAGAGAAATTACGCCGGACGATGTGCCGAAGCTTGCGAAAATCTATATGGATACCTTTAATGCGGAACCGTGGTTCGACAAATGGACAGAGAAGACAGCCGGAAAGCGTCTGGCTCAGCTCCTTTCCCACGAGGGATCGGACGGTCTTGTTTCCGTAGAAAACGAGGCGATCACGGGAATGATCCTCGGAGAAGAGGAACAGTATTTTGACGGGGTCATTTTTACTATCAAAGAATTTTGTGTAAAAAATAATCTTCGGGGAAAAGGGATCGGAAAAGCGCTTTTGGCGGAGTTTGAAAACCGTCTGAGGGCCAAAGGAATCCGATCGGTTCTCCTTTTCACAGCGCCGGAGGATAAAGCGTTCTATCAAAAACGCGGTTATGCCGAGACGGAGCTGCTCGCTTTGGAAAAAGAACTGTAAAGGGAAAAGACGTTACACAGAACAAAATGCCGCATCTTGAAAAGATGCGGCATTTTTCTATTCGGATATGCTCAAAACGCGCCTTTTATTCATTTTTGTTTTCCGGGGTTTCGGTGATCTCCTTTTGTTCGGATTTTTCGCCGTTCTTTTTCGCCAGTTTTTCCGCTTTGGCCTTTTCTTTCTGCGCTTTGCGGTAGGCCTTTTTGGTTTGATACTGTTTATTGTTTTTTAAAATCCGACGAACAATGAGAACGATAATAAGGATGATGACGCCCCAGATGAGGAAGTACGGAATGTTGGAAACGAACCAGATGAAGAAATCCTGGAGGTCGGTCCAGATGTCATAGACGTTGTCGGAAAACTCGCTGGAGATTTTTTCCCAAACGGTTTTGGTTTCGGTGACGGTGGCCCGCTTGACTTCATTGACGTTGATGGTGACGGTGCTGTAATCGACCAGATTGTCATAGGTGCGAAGCTGACTTTGATAGCTTTCCAGTTCATACCGAACCTCGGTCAGCCGTTCCTCCAAAAGAACGATGGTGTCGATGTTTTCCGCTTCGCCCAAAAGTTCCAAAAGACGGTCGTACTCGGTTTTCAAAGAAGAGATGCGGGCTTCGGTGTCCACGTAGTTCAGCGTGACGTCGGTCTCTTTTTCGGTTTTATAAGTGATATTGCCAAGGCCACCGACGGTTCCGATAAAAGCGTCCACGTTTTGGGAAGGAATCCGGCAGGTGAAATTGGCGTAGCGGTTGGAAGTATAGTTATAGGAGTTTCCGCTGATATCGGAGGTCTCAATGTAACCGCCGTTGTTTACGACTTCCTGTTGGAGAGTGGTGAGAAATTTCTCGTACTCCAAGGTCTCCACGGTCAAGTCGAAGGTACGGATGCGTTTGCGTCCGCTGGAGGACTGCTTTTCCGACGTCGTGACGTTGGAACTGTTGGTGTTGTATTCGTATTCGGCGCCGAACGCGGCTTCCTCGGTTTCGGCCCATTGCATGGGTTCCGAAGCGGGATAGGCATAATCGGTGGCTTTTCCGGAAGAGCCGCATCCAACAAACGAAAGAAGAAGGATAGCGGTAAGGAAAAAAGCGAGAATTTTTTTCATGGGAATTTCCTCCTTTTGCTAAAAAAATATGGAAATTAAAAGCGGTTTCAATCATAAAGTGCCGGATTTTTCGCTAATCCATGCGTTTGGTTTATAATTCCGGATAAATTTTTTCTTCCGGGCCGTGGTAGTCGTGATAGGGAGGGGTGTCTTCAGCTTTCCGCACCACCGTCAGATCCTCTTCCGGCGGCAATTCCGGTTCCGCCTCCTCGTCGGAGCGGGTCTCATAGAACTCGTCCATCAAAAGATCTTCGGCGTGATTCTTTTTTAGGCGATGGAACAGAACAATATAAACAGTGGTTAGAAGGAGAGCGCCAAGGCTGAGGAAAAGACCAATTTTCAGACCGGGCGTTTCATAGGTAAAGACGATCTCATTGATGCCGGGGTTGGCGTAAACCGCCATGAAACCGACATCGACTTTTTCGATGGCGGTTTCTTTTCCGTTGACGTAAGCGGTCCAGCCCTCCTCATAAGGGACGGAGAAAAAGACCAGATTGCTGTTGGAAAGATAGATCTTCGATTCAAACCCATTTTCCGTTGTATGGAAATAGAAGGTGGAATCGTTGCGGCGTTCGGCGGCGTAGCGACGAAAATCCTCATAAGGCATATAATGGTCGGGACCGTCCGGCAAATGGGAAAGGCAGGAATTATAGCGCAGAATCTGGCTGTTAGTGAGAACTAAAGCGGAAAGCAGAACTTTGTCCCGCTGATTTTCCGGAACGGTTTCCCATTCGTCTTCGGAAATATAGTGGTCGAAGGTGAAGCCCATGGGAACGTAGTTTTCGTTGATATAGATATTATAGTTGTTTTCCGTGCCATAATAGGTAAAACCGCGGCAGATCTCCATTTCCGGCGTGGTTTCCCGGGCGTCAGCATAGAGATAGCGGACCGAAAGCAGCGCGCGGAGAGCGTAATAATCGACATCCGGCTTACTGGAAACGTCACGGGTGACATCAACTTTAGGATAGAATTCCATGACCGAAGCCGGGACGATACTGTGGAAACAATGGATGGAGGGAATGTTCCAATAAAGTCCCATATTATCGAAACATTCATAAAAATCCGCGCGGACAAAGTCGTCATCTTCATCGGGAAGCTCCATTTTTCCGTAAAGACCGACAGCGTCGTCGATAATCTCCCGATGGTCATCGGCACAGCTGTAACCGAACTGGATATAGGCGAAGCCATAGAGGGCACAGAGAACGGTTGTCATAAGAACCAGGGCACCACGGAAAAATTTCTTTTTGCGGAAGAACCAAAGGATCGAGGTCAGAAGCAGAGAGACGACGGCGAAAGCGGCGCTTCGCAAAAACCAGGAGGTATCATAGAGAAGACCGATTTGCCAACCGGTATCACTATAATAAACGGGAGTCAGTGTCAGAATAAGAATGAGAGCGATGGTAAAAATAAACGAGGGAACAAGGCCCTTTTGATAGTCGATGGGTTCCGCTTCTTCGTCCTCTTCGGAACAGGATTCCAAGGCCTTGACCGTGGCCAAAATGAGAATCAGTTCAAACATATAGAACCAGCGGTCATAATAGGAATTGTTGAGGAGAACAAAAAGGGAGTTGAGCACGGGTACCAGAGCCATCAGAACGCAGGCGATGATCATTTTGGTGAGCCAGGTCTTTTTGCGGCTGCGGACATAGGCGATAGCGCCGGTCATTCCGAACAGAGGTAGCCAACCGGCCATAGAGGCCCATTGAGCGCCCTGACCGGTAAACATATTCTGTTTCGAGGGCATATCCGGAGGGAAAAAGAAACTGGCGATGATGGCGGGGATGCGCTGTTCGCTGTAATAGAGCCAAAGGGACCAGCCGTTGATGAAATTGTCAACGCCGGTGCGGGGGTTACCAAGAATGGCCAGAACGGATGGCAGAACGGCAAAAGCGGCGAGCAGAAGGCCGAGCACCGATTCAAAGGCGACAAAAAGGAAGTTTTTAAGACGGTCTTCGATTTTCGGGTCTGTCAGCCGAAGGAAGAAATAGACGACAACGAAAACGACCTCGCCGATGAAAAACCAGTAGTTGACGATAGCGTTGAGCGCTACGGCCAAAGCGAAAGGACCGTGCTTGTTTTCTGTCATCAGTTGCTCCAACGTGAGAAGAAGGAGCGGAAAAAAGGCGACAACGTCCAGAAAATGATTAAAGAAAAGGTTATAGATACAGTAGCCGCTGAAGGCGTAAAGAAGACCGCCGATGACAGCGAAGCGCTTGTCTTTGACAAAGCGGGCTACATAAAAATAGGCCGTAAAAGCGCAAGTGCAGAATTTGAGCACGAAGAGTGGGGCCATCAAATAGGGAACGGCTTCCGAGGGAAATGGAAGCGTCAGCCAGAAAAACGGGCTGAACAGAAGATAGAACGAATAGGAACCGATAAAATTGGCGCCAAGATCGGTGCCCCAGTCCCAACCGATGGTTCCGGCTTTGACCATCTCGTGGGCGTGCCGATAAAAACAGATCTGTTGGCAGTTATAATCACCGTAATATGTAAAAATACCTCCATTTTGATAGACCACAAAGCCAATGGTCGCCAAAGCGCAGAGCGCCGCCAGAAATAGAGTCCACCAAGGGAGATTTTTTGAGGTTCGCTGTAATCCTTTCATACTTGCCTTTCCGGGAAGCGGTTGCTTCTATTGTTGTATTCTGAATATAGTATAACGAAAACATAAGAAATTTTAAAGCCTATTTCGTAAAAATAGCCCCCAGCGGGACAGATTTCTGCAAAATACCTTTCTTTTTTTGGTGGAATGTCGTATAATATTCGGCAGAGACTCTGTTTGGTGGTGACGCTGAGGGCCATTTACGGGAACTTCGGTTCCATCCCAATAGTGCCATTTGGATCTTATTTTGTTGCAGGGGGTTAGAAAATGAAAGAAAGTCGTTTTTATGCCTATCTTTCCCGCATGAAACATATTTTTCGCTGGTCTCTGATGAAAAACAGCCAACCGGAATCGCTTTCCGTTCATACGTTGGATACGGCGGTCATCGCGCATGCGTTGGGACTTCTTCGGAACCGTCGCTTTGGGGGACAATGCGATGTTGAGAAACTGGTTCTTCTGGCGATTTATCATGATTGCAGCGAAATTCTGACCGGCGATATGCCGACGCCGATCAAATACTATAATCCGGAAATCAAAAACGCCTATAAAGAGGTGGAAGCGGTCGCCAACAAAAAGCTGGTCGCCATGCTTCCCGAAGACCTTCAGGACGACTACCAGCCACTTTTGGAACACGAAGGAACCGATCCGGAGCTTTTGCGGCTTTTGAAAGCGGCGGATAAGATTTCGGCGCTGGTCAAATGCGTGGAGGAAGAAAATTCCGGAAACCGGGAATTTTCCAAAGCCAAGCAGAGCATTCTGGCCTCCATTCACGCGATGGGACTTTTGGAAGCGGATACGTTTGTGGAAGAGTTTCTGCCGAGTTACGGGCTCACAATCGACGAACTGAATTAACGGATGATCTCGCTGACGCCGTCCACAATGTTGCCCATGGCACGGACGGTTTTGGCGGCGCTGCGTTTGATTTTTTTCATGCTGTGGTTTTGCTCATTCATCAAATAGACAGCGGTGCCGACAACAGCCGCGGCTGCCGCGCCGGAGATCATAGCGGTGATCCCTTTTTTCATCATTTTGGAATTCCCTCCGTTTCATTTGGATTTATTTTTATTTTTCCACGGCGGTTTTCGACGATACGCTGAATTTTCTGCCAGATTTTTTTGAAAAGAAGGTGCGACGATGAACAAACGACCGGCCAGAGTGGCGGCCATTCACGACCTTTCCGGGTTCGGAAGATGTTCGCTTTCGGTCATTTTTCCGGTTCTTTCGGCGCTTGGGGTCCAGGTTTGCGCCGTTCCGACCGCTGTTTTGTCCACCCATACCGGTGGGTTAGGGGAGGTTGTATTCCGTGATTTGACGGATTCCCTTCTGCCGACGTTGGAGCATTATAAGAGGTTGGACCTTGGATTTGAGGCGGTTTATTCCGGCTTTTTGGGCAGTGAGGAACAGGTGGGAAGCTGTCTGGAATTTTTTAAAGCGTATCCCGGGGCGTTAAAGCTGGTGGATCCGGTCATGGGAGACCACGGAAAAGCCTATCGGACCTGTGGGGTGGAATTACAAAAGCGGATGAAAGAACTGGTGGCGGCGGCGGATCTGATCACGCCGAATCTGACGGAGGCGGCAATCCTTTTGGGAGAACCGTACCAGGAAGAACCGCTGACTCGTTCGGAGGCAAAAAGTCTTTTGCTTCGGCTTCATAATTTGGGTCCAAAAAACGTGGTCGTGACAGGTGTGGAACTGGCTACCGGAGAATGGGCGAACCTTGGATACGATGGGGAAAACGGGTCGTTCTGGTATTCAGCCTGCGACTATGTGCCGGTCAGTTATCCGGGTTGTGGGGATATTTACGCTTCCGTGCTTTTGGGGACGCTTCTCGGTGGAGCCAGTCTTCCCATCGCGATGGGAAGGGCAACGGATTTCACGGAGCTTTGCGTCAAAACAACGTTCAGCTATGGCTCGGATCCTCGGTATGGGGTGATGCTCGAAAGCGTCCTCGGGGATCTTATGAAAAACGAGGTGGACGGGAATTACCGGCCTCTTTGATAAAAAACGGAATAAACGCTGCTTTTTTCGGAAAAAATATCCGGGAAAGGCGGCGTTTTATTTTATGAAAATAAGCGGAAATATCGAAGAAAACCGGGCGCTTTTTGACGAGATTTTCGGCCCGGAACGGAACTTCGATCTAAAAGAGAGAGAAACGATTTTTGGCGGTAGAAAAGCCATTTTTTATATGATTGACGGTTTTTTGAAGGAGGATCTTTTGGAAAAGATCATGGAATCTTTCTCCAAGTTGAAACCAGAGGACATGGAAACAGAATCTCAATTTGAGCACGGCCATATCCCTTACAGCAGCGTGGATTCCTCGGATGATCCGGACGTGCTCACGACGGCGGTTCTGAGTGGAAAAACGGTGCTCATCGTGGATGGCTTTTCCAAAGCTTTTATGATGGAACTGCGGTCTTATCCGCAGAGGGAGAACGCCGAACCGGATCGGGACAAGGTTTTAAGAGGGTCCCGGGACGGATTTACCGAGACGCTGACGCTCAACGCGGCGCTGATTCGAAGACGGATCCGGGATCGGGGATTCAGCGTGGAGTACCAGTCCGTGGGTACGGTTTCCAAAACGGATATCGCTCTTTGCTATCTTGACAATAAAGTGGACCGGACCATGTTGAACGAAGTGCGGAAAAGGATACAGGGCGCCGAACTGGAGGCGATGACCATGTGCCAGGAGGATATGGCCAACATCATCAATGGTCACATGCGTTGGAACCCGTTTCCTAAGTACAAGTTTTCCGAGCGACCGGACGTGGCGGCCGCTCAGATCATGGAAGGCGATCTCATTATCCTTATAGACAACACGCCGACGGCCATGATCATGCCGGCGACGATTTTTGATATTGCCGAGGACGCCAACGACTATTATTTTCCGCCGCTGACCGGGGCTTATTTGCGCATTACCCGGATTTTGACCATGATTGTGACGCTTTTGGTGACACCGCTTTGGGTACTGGCACTCCATTATCCGGAACAGGTGCCAAACGCTTTTCGTTTTGTACTGATCGAGGAAGAACCGAACGTACCGGTGGTTCTTCAGCTTTTGATGCTGGAATTCATCATTGACGGGCTGAAACTTTCGTCTCTCAACACACCGGGGATGCTTTCGTCCACCTACTCGATTATCGCCGGGATCATCGTCAGCGATTTCGCGGTGGAGTCGGGCTGGTTCTGTGCCGAAACGCTGCTTTATATGGCGTTTGTCGCCATGGCCAACTATAGCCAGCCCGGCTATGAATTGGGTTACGCTATCAAATTTATGCGAATGCTGATGATCGTTCTGATCGAGCTTTTTGGCGTGGGAGGCTTTTTGGTTGGCTTCGGCATTACCATCACGCTGATCCTTACGACGAAAATACCGGGGAAAAAGGGATATTTTTGGCCGATCTTTCCGTTTTCATGGAAAGGAATGGGACGCCTTTTGTTCCGTTTGAAAGAGTGAAAAAACCTTTTTTCACGTATTGAAAGAACGCATTGAATAGAGTATAATTATAAAATAACCTGCAGGATTTTGCAGAAAAAAACACACTACTTGGATAACAAACAAAAACAGGACGGAACTTGAAAAATGGTATTTGCTAACTTATTTTTCCTTTATGCCTTTTTGCCGCTGAACCTGATTCTTTATTTCGCGACGAAGAACCGGGTGTTTCGCAACGCGGTCTTGATCTTCTTTTCTCTGGCGTTTTACGCCTGGGGAGAACCGGTCTGGATCACGCTTTTAATCTTCAGCGCGACGATTGACTATTTTCACGGTCTTATCATTGAAAAATTCCGGGGAAAAATCGGGGCCAAATTGGCTTTGATTTCCTCTTTGGTGCTCAACCTCGGTCTGCTTGCCGTTTTTAAATACAGCGGATTTTTTGTGGAGAACATCAATCTGGTCACCGGACTTTCGCTTCCGGTGCCGCAATTCGCTCTTCCGATCGGCATCAGTTTTTATACGTTCCAGACGCTAAGTTACACCATTGATGTCTATCGTGATCAGGTGGAACCTCAGCACAACTATATGAAATATTTCATGTACGTTTCTCTTTACGCTCAGTTGGTAGCCGGACCGATCGTCCGTTACGCCGATGTGGCCATTGAGGTCAACAGCCGCAAAGAGACCCTTCAGGACGTCTGGGCAGGAGCGACTCGGTTCCTGGTCGGTCTGACCAAAAAAGTCTGCGTGGCCAACGTGGCCGGAAAACTGGCGGAAAGCTATCTTTCCAACGGCAATATCCTCGAAAACTCCACAGCGGGGACCTGGTTCGGCGTGATCATGTACGCCATTCAAATCTATTATGACTTTTCCGGTTATTCGGATATGGCCATCGGTCTCGGACGCATTTTCGGGTTCCATTTCCTCGAAAACTTCAATTATCCTTATATTTCCCGCTCGGCGACGGAATTCTGGCGTCGGTGGCACATGTCCCTCGGTCAGTTCTTCCGGGATTACGTCTATATCCCGTTGGGAGGCAACCGCAAACATCAGTTTTTGAACCTGTTTATTGTATGGTTTCTGACCGGTTTCTGGCACGGAGCCAGTTGGAACTTCATTTTGTGGGGTCTTTGGTTCGGAGTTTTGATCGTTATTGAAAAATTGTTCCTGCTGAAAGTTCTTAAAAAAGTTCCGGTCCTTTCCAATCTTTATCTGCTTCTGGTCGTTTTACTCGGATGGGTTCTGTTCTATTATTCCGATCTGGGCGATGTGTGGAACTGTCTTAAAGTGCTTTTCGGCTTTGCCGGTACGGGTTTTTGGGATATTACGCTTGGTCTTACCATCGAGAACCATATTTTCTGGATCTTTGCGGCGGTGCTGTTCTGTCTGCCGGTCATTCCCGCTCTCAAGAAAATTATTTCGGAGTACAGCGACCTTTCGGTATGGGCCAAATGGGCACAGATCCCGGTCAATGTTGCCATGCTTTTGATCAATACGGCGCTTTTGGTCGGTTCCAGTTACAACCCGTTCATCTATTATAATTTCTGAAGGAGGTGCGGAAGATGAAAAAGAAAAACAGCGGAAAAACGCCGATGATTTTGAATCTGGCCCTTTGCGTGGCAACGATTTTCGCTTTGGGAATTTTAGCCTGGGCGCTTCCGCAGCCGACCTATTCGGACTATGAGCGCCGGGATCTGGAACAGATGCCGAAATTCAGTTGGGAATCCCTTTTCGCGGGGGAATTCACCAAGAAGATCGAAATTTCCTACGCGGATACCTTCGCCTTCCGGGACGCCTTTGTTGAGGCGGCTTCCGTTCTTGAGGAAGCGAGAGGTATTCATGCCGAAGGAAAGGTTTACGGTTCGACGCAGGGAAACACCCAGACAGAACCGGAAAAACCGGAAGAGCAGCCGACGGAGCCGGAGATCGTCATTACGCCGGTAACCCCGGAGGGAGAGGAGCTTCCGCCGGTGACGCCACCGGAAGAAGAACCGGTTACGCCGGAGGAACCGCCGGAAGAGGAAGAAGAACCGGATGACGGCGTCACCGGAGAGACCATTGCCGGAATTTTCGTTTATAAAGGCATTGGCTTTGAGCTTTTGGGACGGAGCGATTCGGCGGAGAGCTATTACGCTTCCGTCATCAATCAATATCGCAAGGCGCTTCCGGATTCGGTCAAAGTCTATAACCTTGTTGTTCCGAAACACGCGGAATTTTCGCTTCCGAAGAAATATAAAAGCCTGACCGCTTCGGCGAAGGATTGCATTGATAACATTTATTCGCAGGTCGATAACAGCGTTATTAAAGTCGATGCCTATAGCGTATTGAAGAATCATTCCAAAGAATATATTTATTTCAATACTGACCACCACTGGACGGGTCTGGGTGCCTATTATGCCTATACGGCGTTCTGCGACGCCGCGGGACTGACGCCGTTCCGGTACGAGGATTATACGAAGCACACCATTGAAGGCTTTTTGGGAACGCTTTATACCAGCACCATGGACAACACGATGAAGAACAACCCGGATTATGTGGAATGGTGCGAAGTACCGGTCAAAAGCACCTCCTATCAATATGCCAAAAAGAGCGGGCTTAAGAGCTATACCGAGGTGCCGGTCATGGCTTCTTACGCCAGCGGCACGTATAGCTATGGCGTCTATCTCCACGGCGATTTTCCGCTGACGATCATCAAAACCGACGTAACCAACGGTCGGAAATGCTTGATCGTCAAAGAATCCTACGGCAACGCTCTTTCCACCTATATCGCGGCGAATTTTGAGGAGACCTATGTGGTCGATGAACGGTATTTCGAAGGCAATCTGGTGGATGTGGTCAACGAGCGGGGTATTACCGACGTCCTTGTCGTCAACAACGTTTCGGCGGCGAATACCAACTTCCACATCGGCAATATTGAGAGCCTTCTGACACAAAAATTCTCCGGCAAGATCGCCTATCCGGAGGGCTGATATGATCCAGGAGAGAATAAAAGAAAATTCTGTTATTGAAACCGAGATTACCGCTGTCACCAATGAGGGCAGCGGTGTTTCCCGTTATAACGGAATGGTCGTGTTTACGCCTTTTACGGCGGTAGGCGATGTAGCGAAGGTCCGCATTGTCAAAGTGGGGAAAAATTGTCTCTACGGTGAGCTGGAAAACATTGTGAAGCCGTCGCCGGAACGCCGGGAAGCGGATTGCCCGTCGTTTGGCGAATGCGGCGGATGCGCTCTTCGCCATATGACGTATGGGGCGGAAGAGCAAATTAAAACCGGATGGGTGGAGGATCATCTCCGCCGGATCGGCGGACTGGATCTTTCCCCGTTTCCGGTTCTTTCCTCTCCTAAAACGGAAAGATACCGCAACAAGGCCATTTATCAAATAGGAAAAAATGAAAAAGGCGATCTGGTTTTTGGCTTCTATAAAAGAAAAAGTCATGAAATCGTCGCGGGAGAAGGCTGTCTTTTACAGCCGGAAATTTTCTCGGAGATTTTGAAAGCGATCCGCTTTTTTGTGACAGAAAAGAAAATTTCCGTTTATGACGAAAAAACGCACCGGGGTCTTCTTCGGGCTGTTTACATAAGACAGGGCGAAGTGACGAAAGAGATCGGCGTTTGTCTGATCCTCAATGGCGACAGCCTTCCGGGTACAGAGCTTCTGGTTTCGGTATTGAGCACCAATTTTCCACAGATCGTCAGCATCGTGCTCAATGTCAACAAAGAACGGACCAACGTCGTGCTCGGAAAGACGTTTCGGACGGTTTTTGGGAAAGACGGCATCACGGACGTTCTTTGCGGGGTGAAAGTCGATCTTTCTCCGGCGGCGTTTTATCAGGTGAACCATGACGCGGCGGAGACACTTTATGGGATCGCGGCGGATTTCGCGGAGCTTTCCGGAACGGAAACGCTGCTCGATCTTTATTGCGGCGCCGGTACCATTGGCCTTTCCATGGCGCAAAGAGCGGGAAAGCTCATCGGAGTGGAAATTGTGCCGGAGGCCATTGAAAACGCGAAGAAAAACGCCGGGCGAATGGGTGTTCAAAATGCGGAATTCCTTTGCGGCGACGCCGGAACGGCGGCGGAAACGCTTCGGAAACGAGGTCTTAAGCCGGACGTCGTTATTCTCGATCCACCGAGAAAAGGCTGTTCGGAAGAGACGTTGGAGGCTGTTGCCAAAATGGAGCCAACACGGATCGTTATGGTGTCCTGCAATACGGCGACCATGGCCAGAGATCTGAAAATTCTGGAAGGACTGGGCTATCGGGCCCAGAAGGTCCAACCGGTCGATCTGTTCCCACGGACCGCCAACTGTGAAGCGGTCGCAAAAATAGTAAAAATCAAATAAGGAAAAACGAAACGATGGGCACGACCCCGTTTTGTAAAAAAATAGTTTTTGAGGTAAAAATGTCCGACGAACTGAAATGTTACCACGGAAACCTCCATTGTGGAGGCTGCGACTACATAGGCGTACCTTATGCCGAAGAACTGAAGAAAAAAACAGAATATCTGAATCGGCTATTTAAGGGACTTTGCCCGGTGAAACCGATTCTTACAGCCGAAAAAAATCTCCATTACCGCCACAAGGTAACGGCGACTTTCGCTCAGGGGAAAAAAGATATTTTTCTCGGCATTTACCAAAAGGGAAGCCATAAAGTCGTGCCGAGCTGTGACTGCCCTCTTCAACACAGGAGCGCGGAAAAGATTCTTCGTACCATTGAAAGATTGGCTAACGAGATGCACTACACCGTCTATGAAGAGGATAAGCAAAAAGGACTTTTGCGTCATGTAGTGCTTCGCTTTACCAAAAATGACGGCAGCGCCATGGTGACGATCATCACCGGCGAGGAGCGTTTTCCCGGAAGCAAGAACTTTGCGCAGAGCCTGGTGGCCGCCTGCCCGGAAGTGAAAACCATTGTGCAGAACTTCAACAACGCGCATAACAGTGCCGTTTTTGGCGACAGCGAAAGAGTGGTTTTCGGCAAAGGGTTTCTGGTTGACGAACTGCTTGGGATGAAGTTCCGCGTTTCGTCACACAGTTTCTATCAGGTTTATCCTCATGCGGCGGAGATCCTTTACAGCACCGCGATTGACCTGGCGGGATTCACCGGCAAGGAAACTTTTCTGGATGCCTATTGCGGAACGGGGACGATTGGACTTTGCGCCTCAAAAAAAGCGAAATCCGGTATGGGAGTGGAGATCAATCGGGAAGCGGTAAGCGACGCCATTATGAACGCGAGGAAAAATGAGGTCAAAAACATGCGCTTTGTCTGCGCAGACGCCACCGAATACCTTTCGGAAATGGCGGAGAGAGGTGAGAAGCTCGACGTGCTTTTGATGGACCCTCCCAGAAGCGGAAGTACCGTTGAGTTCCTCAAAAACGCCGCGCTGTGCTCACCGAAAAAAATTGTCTATATTTCCTGCAACCCGGAGACCCAGGTCAGGGACATTCTTGTGCTCAAAAAAATGGGGTACGTTCCTAAAATCTGCGTTCCGGTGGATATGTTCCCAAGAACGGAGCATATAGAGACGGTCTGCTTGATGTCAAGAAAAGACAAATAAAGAACGTGAAAATGCCTTGAAATCAAAGGGTTTCAGGTATTCGTAAAATATCAGGTAATACGGAGAAACGAATTAGAATCTATATAAAA
>CALCUE010000059.1 GCA_937906945.1 uncultured Clostridia bacterium
TTGTGGAAAGCGATGACCTCACCGCCGTCGCCGACGCGATCCGGACCAAAGGCGGAACAGAAGCGCCGCTGACCTTTCCGGATGGTTTTGTGGCGGCGGTGAGAAACATTCCGAGCGGAGGCGGTGTAGAGACTTTTACGGTTGCATCAACAAAAGTAATATACGACTTTACTGAGCGAAATAATTATCTATCGGGAATTATAGATAATTACGATACCGTGTTGGCAATCCTGCTTACGGACTGGTCGATATATACATCAGACAAATGCTTTTTTTATTTGCCAAAAGATGCTTATATTGGTGGAAGCGTAGCATTAACCGGCGAAGATGCAACTAAGATGCGCTATCGCGCGCTATATGACGGCGGTCCCGCAAACGCGACGAAGTTTGTTGCCGGAAGCACCTATATCGTGATAAGAGAGGTGAGCACAACATGAGATTTTTTAAAAACATTTCCAACGGATATATTGTAGCAATTTCCACGGAAAGCGGAAAAAAAGAGATTTCTGCAAACGAGTACAACGATATACTCGTTGCAATTAAATCTTGCTCAACTCCGCCGGAAGGCTTTGACTACCGTTTGAAGGAAAGTCTTGAATGGGAACTGTATGAACTGCCGCCTGTTCCTCCCGAAGAGCCGAGCTACGAAGAACTGTTGGAAGCGGTAGAAATCTATAAAGGCGGTGATTTTGATGAATGAGGTTGAAATCGCCAAAGCCGCCAACCGAGAGACCCACGATGCTTTGCAGACCGTTTTTGACGCTCTGAACAAAGGACAGAAAGCGAAACTCCTTAAGAACGAAACGGTGAAGGCGCTTCTGGAGAAATTCAAAGTGGAAACGGAGGCGACCGCATGAACCGACGGCGATTTTTGGGAGAGGAAAAACCGAAACCGCTTTATCTTTTTCAGAGCGGCGTTGGCTTCATTGCGAATCCAAAGGAAGGCGTTACGCTTGGACATTGGGGCGGAAGGGTAAGAGCTGATAAAGAGTACATTAGGCTTGAACCGGAAAGCTCTGGAGAAGGAACCTATACCCGGGACTATTTATATGTTTGTATGCAAAACGGTGCATCTATTAACTTTTCAAACGCTTTTCGTGGTTATAAAACGCTTTTTATTGAAGCATACAACGAAGATGATGGATGGGGCGGCACGTCAATGATGGTAGGAATATCAGCAAAGAAATATCCGGACATTGGTACGGCTTCCGACTGGATTCAGAGGAGAGGGGTTAGTGACCGCAGAGATACAATAGGTTTTGATATCCGTGGAATTACTTCAAATATTAACGCCGTTGGTGGAGTTGAGTACGTTGGAGGAGAAAAGGCGTACGGACGTATCTACAACATCTGGTTGGAGTGAGGTGATTTTATGATTTACGGAAAATACGGAAAGGTGGAGGAGCGAAGGCTCATCCTCTGCGAAATGCCGTTTCTTTTGGACGGCGAAAAGACGTGGAGCACCGACCCGGTGGTTCTGAAACGGGCGGGGTTCTATCCGGTGGTACGAACCGAAAGACCGGTACGGGAAGGCTATGAATACACCGAATACTGGGTTTTGGAGAACGAAGCCTGCGTCGAGAAATGGGAAGAACATGAGGTGAACGGAACATGACGAACTTTCTTTGGGTCGCTCTTTTGGGAGCGGTAGCGGCGCTCTTTTTCCGGCAGGAACGGCTTTTTGAGCGGGAAAGGGCCCTTTTCGTCCCACAACCGCCGGAAAAAAAGGAGGAACTGCCGCTTAAAGTCTGCCGGAAAGCCGTTCCCACCATTGAGGAACAGATCATCAACATGGCGCTTTATAACGGCGAGGATCAGACGGGAGGTGAGGGGGAATGACGGAAAAAGTGACGGCGGAAAGCGTCTGGAAGGAGTATGAAAAGGGCGAGGATCATTACGCCCGGACCGGTCTTCACGAAAGGGTGCGCCGCAACGAGGAGATGGTGAACGGCGACCAGTGGAAGGGGCTTAACGCCCCGAACCTGGAAAAGCCGGTCATCAACATCTTCCACCCGGCGGTGACGTACCTCATTTCCCAGATCGTCTCCGACGACGTCGGGATCCAGCTGACGCCGTATATCGAAACCGAGGAGCGGGACGAAGTCTGCCGGATCCTTTCCACGCAGTTGGACCGTGTGGCGGAAAATACCCAGGAAACGGGCAAGATCCGGGAGCTTGTCCGGGACGCCGCCATCGACGGCGACGGCGCTTTGTATTATTATTTCGATCCCGACGCCGGAACGGAAGGGGAAATTCGCTCGGAAATTCTGGATAACGACCGGGTGATCTTCGCGAACCCCTTTCTTTCGGACACACAGAAACAGAAATATCTGCTTCTGGCGCGGCGGATGCCGCTCGATGAGGTACGGGAGCTAGCGAAAAGCTACGGTCTTTCCGAGGAGGAGACCGGGGCGCTGGTTCCCGACGAGGGAATGGATTTTTCCGACGACGAGAGCGACGAAAAATTTGTCACCGTGCTTCTTCGCTTCTGGAAGGAGAACGGGCGGGTCTGTTTTTCCGAGAGCACCCGGGAACTGCTGCTTCGCGGTCCGGTAAAAACGGGACTGCGGTATTATCCGTTGGTGTGGTTTCCGTGGGAAAAGGTGAAAAACAGCGTCCACGGAGCCGCCTCGCTGACCCATTACATCCCGAACCAGATCTATATCAACAAAATGTGGGCGATGGCGCTGACCTTTTCGGAAAAAATGGCGTTCCCGACCCGCATTTATGACGCCGGAAAGCTCCCGAAGGGACTTTCCAACAAGATCGGCCAGGCCATCGGCGTGCCCGGTTCCCCCAGGGAGAGCGTCTTTGTGGATACGCCTTCCGGCAACATGAGCGAACAGGTGCTCACGCTGGTGCAGCGGACGGTGGACTACACGAAAATGAGCATGGGCATTACGGAAACGGCGCTCGGTAACATCAAGCCGGAAAATACCTCCGCCATCATCGCCGTGCAGGAGGCGACGGCGGCGCCTTTGGAACTGCAGAGACGAGGACTTCATCAGGCGATGGAGGACGCCGTGCTCATTAAGCTCGATCTGATCCGGGAATTTTACGGATTGCGGAAAATTCTCGGCGAAGCGGTGCTCACGGGCGGCGAAGTGCTCCGCTACGAGACCGATTACGACTTTCGGAACATCGATTACAATATGTTCAACATCAAAGTGAACGTCGGCGCGACGAGCTATTGGAGCGAGCTGCTCACGGTGGAGACGCTGGATTCCCTTTTCACCAAAGGGATCATTGGCGACGCCGTGACCTATCTCGAAAGTCTGCCGGAGGGTTTTGTGCCGCATAGGGCGGAGCTGATCCAGAAGCTTCGGGAGCGGGTAATACCGCCCGAAAACGGCGAAGTGGAGAACGCTTGAGCACAAAAAAGGAAAAGGCATGAAGAAAAAGGCTTCCCTTTTGGGAAGCCTTTTTCGGTGCGGTGCGGGAGTGTACGGAGGTATAGCGACTCCCTCCGAGAGGGAGCTGTCGAGCGACAGCGAGACGGAGGGGTAGTAGCCTTCCCCCTCGGGGGAAGGTGGATTTTTGCCGAAGGCAAAAAGACGGATGAGGGGCCTTGAAGGTCTGATTTCGCTCAAAAATAGTTGTCATTGCGAGGCTTCCGCAGGAAGCCGTGGCAATCTTATCTCCGACAGGGTCAACAAAAAGATTCCCACGGTCAAATATTCTCCCCTCTTGCGGTGCCCAAAATCGGCGGACACGGCATTCGCCGTTGCCGATTTTGACCGCGGCGCCAAGCCTTGCTCGCTGGTTCGTCCACAGGACGCGCTCGCAAGCCTTGCCCGGAATGACAAGGAAAGGAATAGCGGTGCTCCCGCACTACATCAAGAACCTTCGGTCGGAAGCCTTTCACTCCCGCAAAATAATCGGTTTTTCTTCGTCAAAGCCCTTTTCTTTTTCTATCATACACTATTTTCCCCGTTCTGAAAAGAGAAAAAAGCGTTTCCGTTCGTTTTTTTGAATTTTTCCGCTTCTTTCGCCCACAATAAAAGAAAACGAAAAAAATCTTTCCGAAAAACGCCTTTTGTGCTACAATAAAAACAGAACGTCGGTTTTCGGAGAAAGGAGTGGTTTTATGACGAAAAAACGGCTTTTGGCGGGCCTTTTGGCCGTTACAACGCTTTTGGCTCTCACCGCCTGCCGAAAAGAGGAACCTCTCATCGACGGCGAGGATACCTTAGCGCCCTCCCAAAGCATCACCATTACCCCCGAAACGCCGCCGGAAGAGGAACCAAAGCCCGAACCGGAACCGGAAACGGAGCCGGAAACGGATCCCGCTCTTTCGCCCTTCTATCCGGAAAACGAGCTTTCCGACAAAGGGAACCTGTCCGGTGACTGGGCGTTCATCAACGACCTTTCCCCGACCCAGATCCCCTGGGGACCGGGCACCAACTTCGACTCCGACGGAAAACCCACCGCCTGCCGTCTTCTCCAGGCTGACTGGGAAAAATATGACGCGGACTTCGTCCGCACCAAAGCGGAATTTGAAAACAAAGTCTATCTCACCTTCGACGAGGGGTACGAAAACGGCTACACCGCCGCCATCCTCGATACCCTCAAGGAAAAGGGCGTCTCCGCCGTCTTTTTCGTGACCCTGCCCTACGTCAAAAGCGAACCGGAGCTGGTCAAAAGGATGATCGACGAAGGCCACATCGTCGGCAACCACACCGCCCGTCACCCCAACATGACCACCGAAACGCCCTCCGACGCCTATGACGAGGTGGCCGATCTTCACACCTACGTCAAGGAAAATTTCGGCTACGAAATGTTCCTCTTCCGCTTCCCGGAAGGCGCTTTTTCCGAACAGAACCTCGCCCTGCTCCAAAAAATGGGCTATCGGAGCGTCTTCTGGAGCTTCGCCTATAAGGATTGGGACCCGGAGAACCAGTACGACAACGCCACCGCTCTCCAAAAGGCCACCGGCTCCCTCCATAGCGGCGAAATTTTCCTTCTTCACGCCGTCTCGAAAACCAACGCCGCCATCCTCGGCGATTTCATCGACACCGTCCGAAACGAAGGCTACACCTTCGCCCGTTACGACCAATAAAAAAGCGCCCCGTCGGGGCGCTTTTTTTGTTTTAGGAATCGACCTCGTGGTCGAAGGCGTGGAGCCAGTCCGCTTTGTAATAGTAGATAAAGAAGACGATACAGCTCAAACTCCACGTGAGAGGATAGGCCCAGAAAATGGTCTGGATCACCGGGAAAAACCGCACGGCGACGGTGATATAGGTCACCCGGATGACGCACCAGCAGGCGAGCATGGTGTACATCGGGATCTTCGCCTTACCGGCGCCGCGCAAAATGGCGGCGATGCTGTGGGCATAGGCCAGAGCGAAGAAGAAAAACGCCTCCGTCCGCATCTGAAGAACGCCGTAGGCGATGACATCGGGGTCGTCGTTAAAAAAGGCGATGACCGCGGGACAGATGACGTAGAGCGAAGCGCCGATCCCTTCCGCCAGCAACATGGCGCTGATGGTGCCGAAGCGGGCGCCTTTTTTGGCCCGGTCATACTGCCGGCTGCCGAGGTTCTGGCTGACAAAGGTCGTCATCGCCATGGTGAGGGACGTGATGGGTAAAAACACGAAGCCCTCGACTTTGGAATAGGCGCCGCACCCGGCGACCGCGTCGGCTTCAAAAGCGTTGATGTTGGTCTGCACCACGACGTTGGCGAGGGAAATAATGGCGTTCTGCACGCCGGACGGAAACCCGAGTCCGGCGATCTGGCGAAGCAGCGGCCAATCGAAGCGGAGTTTTTTGAGTTCCATCCGGAACGGCTCCGGAAGCCGCAGAAGTTTTAAGAAACAGAGGACGGCGCTGACCGTCTGGCTGATGGTGGTGGCGATAGCGGCGCCGGCAACGCCCCAGGAAAAGACGCCGACAAAAAGAAGGTCCAAAACAACGTTGACCACCGACGAAATGACAAGGTACCGAAGGGGGCTTTTGCTGTCGCCGACAGCCCGAAGAACGCCGAGCCCGGCGTTATAGACCGTGATGGCAAGGCCGCCGAGGGAATAAAGCCGGAAATAGGTGATGGAAAGGGGAAGGACCTCCGGCGGGGTGTTCATCCACCGAAGAATGACCGGCGTCCCCAAAAGCCCGAAAGCCGTCATCAGAACGCCGCACAGAAAGCTGAAGAGAACGGTGGTGTGAATGGCCTTGTTCATCCTCTCCTCGTCTCTCGCTCCGAAATACCGGCTGATGACGACCCCGGCGCCGACGAAAAGACCGATGAAAAAGCCGGTCATCATAAAAACCAGGTGACCGCTGGAGGCGACGGCGGCGAGGGCGTTTTTGTCGGCGAACCGTCCGACAATGACGGAATCGGCCGTGTTATAAAGCTGCTGGAAAAGCTGACCGAGGAAGATCGGCCAGGCAAAGGTGATCAAAGAGCGCACAATAGGGCCCTTTGTCATGTCCACGTTCTGTTCTTTAGCCATACCGTTCCTCCTTTCGCGCGAATAGTATAACTGTACCACAGCGCGCCGCATAAGTAAAGCGCACCGCCGCTTTTTTATGAACCAAAACTTTCACCGGACGAACCGTTAGCCTTCCCCCTCGGGGGAAGGTGGATTTTTGCCGGAGGCAAAAAGACGGATGAGGGGCTGTCCGCCTTGATTTCGGTTAAGACAGGGCTTTGGAAAGTCTTGTTAGGAAATGTACCCCCCATTTCTTTGACGGCGCAAAGAAACGGGTGGTACCCGGGGAAAGAAACGCCTCAAACCCCTGCGATAGCGTAACTCTTGCGGTGCCCGAAAAAGCCTTCGGGCTTACGCTGATCCTCGATTTTTTCGACCGCGGCGCCAAGCCTTGCCCGGAATGACGAAAATAGTGACGCTCGCAAGCCTTGCCCGGAATGACAGAGGAAAGGATAGCGGCGCTTCGCGCCGCCGGTGCTCCCGCGCCGAAGCGAAGCGACTCTTTGAGCGGAAGGAAAATTATTTTGTTAAAATTAACACACAAAATTTTCACAATTCCCGCGGCGAAAAGGGACGAAAAACGGGATTTTTTGGACGGAAAAAGATGAAATAAAGAACAGAACCCCTTTTTTCTTTCAAAAAGCGAAATTTTCCAAAAAATAAAAGTTAAATTCTTAACAAAAAACGGGAAAACCTCTTTACAGAACTTATATATTAGTATATAATTTAACAGGTTCAGATCATCGAGGAAGAGATCTGTCTGGCGAAGGGACCTTCGCCTTGCTTTGATTTTTGATAAAGGAAATAAGGAGGAAACAAAGATGGCCAAATTAAGCGAAGCTGCCGTAGCCAAGATCAATGAGATCTGCGACAGGTATGTTTCCGAAAAAACGCCGCTGATCATGATCCTCAGCGACATTCAGAATGAATATGGCTATATTCCGATCGAGGTGCAGGAGATCGTTTCGAAGAGAACCGGCATTTCCGTCGCCGAAATTTACGGCGTCGTGACGTTCTATTCGTTCTTCTCCCTGGAGCCGACGGGCAAATACGTCATCGGTTGCTGCCTCGGTACCGCCTGCTATGTCAAGGGCGCCCAGGGCGTTATCGACACGTTCTGTGAGGAGCTCGGCATTAAGCCCGGCCAGACCACCGAAGACGGAATGTTCACCCTTGACGCGCTGCGCTGCCTCGGCGCCTGCGCTATCGCGCCGGCTGTCACCATCAACGGAAAAATTTATCCGCACGTCACCGTCCGTGACGTCCATCACATTCTCGACGAGTATCGGGGACCGGAAGAAGGTGCTAACGTATGATCCGTACCGCAGAAGAACTCAAGGCGAGAGCCAAGACCGCGAAAGAGCTTTTTGACGTGAAATTCAGCGGTTCTGACGGCAAGATCTATCTGATGATCTGCGGCGGCGGCGGTTGTACCGCTTCCGGCGCCATGAACGTCAAAGCCGAATGTGAACGGCTTATCAAGGAAAAAGGCCTGGAGGACAAAGTCGCCGTCCGTCGGGTCGGCTGCTTCGGTCTTTGCTCCCAGGGACCGTTCATCCGGGTCTATC
The DNA here is from genome assembly GCA_937906945.1 of uncultured Clostridia bacterium. Lineage (GTDB taxonomy): Bacteria > Bacillota > Clostridia > Oscillospirales > Ruminococcaceae > UMGS1668. Next base: position 7,997 of record CALCUE010000059.1, read on the forward strand.
CGGAGGACGTGCTTTACCGCACCGTAAAACCAGAGGACGTGGAGGAGATCTTCGACAAAGATATCCAATGCGGCCAAATTGTTGATCGGCTTCTTTACGTCGATCCCAAGACCGGCGAAAAAATCGCCAAACAGGAAGACATTCCTTTCTATAAAAAACAAAAACGCATCGCCCTGCACGGCTGCAACATGATCGACTCCGAGAGCTTCGAGGAAGCCTTGGCCGTCGGCGCTTATCAGGGTCTTGCCAACGCCCTTGCCAAAGACCGTCAGGAAGTCATCAACGACGTTCTGGCTTCCGGACTTCGTGGTCGTGGCGGCGGCGGTTTCCCCACCGGACGGAAATGGCAGTTCGCCTATGATCAGCAGAAGGACGAAAAATACGTCATCTGCAACGGCGACGAGGGCGACCCCGGCGCTTTCATGGACCGTTCCGTGCTCGAGGATAACCCGCTGGCGGTCATCGAGGGCATGACCATCGCCGGTTACGCCATCGGTGCTCAAAACGGTTACTTCTATGTCCGCGCCGAGTACCCCGTTGCCGTCAAACGGCTTCGCAACGCCATTAAAATGGCGGAAGCAGAAGGCCTTCTGGGCGACAACATCCTCGGTTCCGGCTTCTCCTTCCGTGCTCATGTTCGTCTCGGCGCCGGCGCTTTCGTCTGCGGCGAAGAGACCGCTCTGATCCATTCCATCGAGGGAAAACGTGGTATGCCGACGCCTCGTCCTCCTTTCCCGGCTGTCAAAGGTCTTTGGGAAAGCCCGAGCATCGTCAACAACGTCGAGACCCTCGCCACCGTTCCGTTCATCCTTCGGGAAGGCGTTGAGGAGTTCACCAAATACGGCACCGAGCGTTCCAAGGGCACCAAGGTCTTCGCTCTCGGCGGCAAGGTCAACAACGTCGGTCTTGTCGAAGTTCCGATGGGCACCACCATGCGGGAGCTTGTTTATGACATCGGCGGCGGCATTCCGAACGGCAAAAAGTTCAAAGCCATCCAGACCGGCGGTCCTTCCGGCGGCTGTCTGACTGAAGACGAACTGGACGCCTCCATCGACTTCGATAACCTCGTGTCCCTCGGTTCCATGATGGGTTCCGGCGGCGCTATCGTCATGGACGAAGACAACTGCATGGTCGATGTCGCGAAATTCTATATGGAATTCATCCGCGACGAGTCCTGCGGCAAATGCACGCCCTGCCGCATCGGTACCAAGAGAATGCTTGAAATTCTCACCAAGATCACCGACGGCACCGCCACAATGAAAGACTTTGAGGAACTGGAGACCATCGGCGACGCCTGCCGCAACAACTCCCTCTGCTCCCTCGGTCAGACGGCGGCGAACCCCATCCAGTCCACCATCGCCCATTTCTATGACGAATACATCGCTCATATCCAAGAACATAAATGCCCGGCCAAGGTCTGCAAGAACATGGTCCACTACGAGATCGATCCGGAAAAATGCCGGATGTGCTCCGCCTGCGCCAGACGGTGCCCCGCTTCCGCCATCACCGGCGAAATGAAGAAGACCCCGTTCTCCATCGACCAGACCAAGTGCCTCAAGTGCGGCGCCTGCATGACGAGCTGCAAGTTCGGCGCCGTCCATAAAGAAACCTGATAGGAGGTCGAAACACGATGAGTAAAGTAAATATTAAAATCGAAGGCCATCCTTATGAGGTCGAAGAAGGTCTGACCATCCTCGAAGCCGCCCGTGCCTGCGGCTACGAGATCCCGTCCCTTTGCGCTTTTAACCACGGCGAATGCAACCAGGGCTCCTGCCGTGTCTGCCTGGTCGAAGTCAAGGGTATGCGCTCCCTTGTCGCTTCCTGCGTTTTCCCGGTCCGGGAAGGTCTTGAGATCAGCATCTCGAGCCCCAAAGCGGCGATCGCCCGGAGAACCTCCGTCGAGCTTCTTCTTTCCAACCACAACATGAACTGCCAGCAGTGCGAAAAGAACGGCAAATGCGAGCTGCTTTATGTCGCCCGTCTTGTCGGCGCGCGCGAAGGCGCTTTCCAGGGTGAAAAGACCCCGACCACCTATGATAACCTCAACCCGTCCATCATCCGGGATACCAGCAAATGCATCCTTTGCGGACGCTGTGTCGCCCGTTGCCAGAACGCCCACGGAAACGGCGTTCTCGGTTATGAGAACCGTGGCTTCAACGCCATCGTCGGCCCTGCCGGAAACCGCCGCTTCGATCAGTCTCCCTGCATCATGTGCGGTCAGTGCGTTTCCGTCTGCCCGACCGGCGCTTTGACGGTCAAATCGGAGATCGACAAAGTGGACGAGGCCATGGCCAAAGGCCGTCACGTCATCGTTCAGACCGCTCCGGCGGTCCGTGCCGCTCTCGGTGAGGAATTCGGCATGAAGATCGGCACCCCCTGCACCGGAAAAATGGTCGCCGCTCTGCGCCGCCTCGGTTTCGAAAAGGTCTATGACACCGATTTCGCCGCCGACCTTACCATTATGGAAGAGGGCACCGAGCTTCTTGGTCGTCTTAAAAACGGCGGCGTTCTGCCGATGATCACCTCCTGCTCCCCCGGCTGGATCAACTACTGCGAGACCTATTACGGCGATCAGCTTGATCACCTTTCCTCCTGCAAATCTCCGCACGAGATGCAGGGCGCCATCATCAAGAGCTATTACGCCCAGAAGATGGGTCTTGACCCCCGGGAGATCTTCGTCGTCTCCATCATGCCCTGCTCCGCCAAGAAGTTCGAGAAAGAACGTCCGCAGCTGCAGCACGACGGCATCAAGGACGTCGACGCCGTTCTTACCACCCGTGAGCTTGCCGAACTGATCCGCCGTTCCGGCATTCAGTTCAACCGTCTGCCCGACGAGGACTTCGACCGGGATCTGGTCGGTGAAGCCTCCGGCGCCGGCGTCATCTTCGGCGTCACCGGCGGTGTTATGGAAGCGGCTCTTCGTACCGTTTACCACGTACTGACCGGCGAGGACAAAGGCGTCATCGAGTTCACCTCCGTCCGTGGTTTTGACGGCATCAAAGAGGCCTCCATCGAGATCGGCGGCACTATCGTCAACGTCGCTGTCGCCCACGGCATGAAGAACGCCAAGGTCCTCATGGACGACATCCGTGCCGGAAAGAGCAAATATCACTTCATCGAGATCATGGGATGCCCCGGCGGCTGTGTCAACGGCGGCGGTCAGCCTTACGTCCGTCACTGCTTCCTCCCGAACGAGGATCCGGACATTCTCGATACCTATATCGAAAAACGGGCGCAGGCGCTTTATTCCGAAGACGAGCGCAGCACCATCCGTCTTTCCTATAAGAACACCGAAGTCCAGAAACTTTATGAGGAGTTCCTCGGCGAACCGAACTCCCACAAAGCGCACGAGCTTCTGCATACCTCCTACGCCGGACGGGATCCCTTCCGTGATTAACTCCCAACGCTCGGCGTAACCATAAAAAGCCCCGCTTTTGCGGGGCTTTTTTGTCGGGACTTTCCCTTGACAGGGGAGACTTCTGAAACTTTTCCGATTGAACGAAAAAAAGGCGTCCCCCCTTTGGGGACGCCCTTTTTATTTGTCCTTAAAATATTGAAGGAAAAAATGGATCGGTTCAAAAAGGAGCGGAATAAGGATCAGACCATAGTACCATTTTCCCATGGCGGCCAAAGCCACTTCGCCGATGATTACCAGAACGACCTGAATGAGGCGGACGATTTTTTCTTTTTTGGGATCCATGGCAAAGCTCCTTTCGGTTCAGAGTTCAATTTTATGGCGGCGGAGGGTTTGGGCCAGAAGATTTCCCAAAAGCCATGCCGTAATAAATTCGCCGAGAAAGACGGTGAGGGCGAAGAAAAGAAGGCTTCCTTCGGCGCCGTAGGCGTAGCGAAGGACAAAGGGAACGATGACGGTGTTCGCGAGAACCGTCGGCAAGGAGGCCAGAACCGGTTTTTTGTTCCGAAGAAGATAGGCGCCCAGAGCGCCCAAAAGGGTGGCCAGACTTCCGAACAGAACGTCCCAGAGAACGCCGCCGGTGAGGATATTGGCTAAAACGCAGCCGATGAAAAGACCGGGGACCGCCGCCGGCGTGAAAAGAGGCAGAACGCAGAGCGCCTCGGAAAGGCGCAGCTGAATGACGCCGCCGGAAAGTCCGAAGAGGGACGAAAGCAGGGTCAGAACAACATAAAGGGCGGCAATGACGGCGCTTTTGGTCAGAAACGAAACGGTGGGTTTTTTCATAAAAATCTCCTGTGGTTTTGTTTTAAGTGAGGAAGGCTTCGAACTCACTGGGGAAAAGTATAGCACAGTTTTCAAAAAGGCGCAACAAAAAGCGCCCGGTCGGGGGCGCTTTTTTACGGGTTTATTTCGATTGCATCAGTTTTTCGAGGGTGTGGCGGGCTTCGTCAAAGTCCGGAAGAAGAACGGCCATGCCCCGGACGGTGGCGTCCTTGCAGAAATGCTCGTCGGGGATATGGGTGGGTTTGATGTCGCACTTCCGCAGAATGGGCAGGAGTTTGACGGCGTACTCCACCGCCTGGGTGTCGGTGATGTCCGTCGTGATGAGCGGGAACACATTGTCGATGAGCTCCAGCGCTTCCGGGATGGTGATGGTGTGGAATTCGTTATAAAGGGACATGAGGACTTTGCGCTGACGCTCCGTCCGTCCGAAGTCCGAATCGAGGGAACGGATGCGGCAATAGGCAAGAGCGGCCTGTCCGGAAAGCGTGCAGTAGCCTTCCCGGTAGGAAGTACCGCATTTCCGGTTGACGACGGCGCACTCGTTGTTGAAAAGATAGACCTTGACCCCGCCGAGAATGTCGATGATCTTCGGGAAGGTCTGATAGTTCACCATGGCGTAGGCGTCGATGGGAACGCCGTAGTTGAGCGTGAGCGTTTCCTCCACCAACGGCACGCCACCGAAAGCGTAGGAGGCGTTGAGCTTGTTGTCCTTGTGGTCGGGGATCTGGACGTAGGCGTCCCGCAGGAAGGAGATGAGGTGCACCTTGTTGGTGGAAAGGTTGATGCAGACAAGGATCATGGTATCGGAACGGGAGGTGTTGTATTCGTCGAGGTCGGTGCCGACCAGAAGGACGTTGATGCAGTTGCCGGTGATGTCAAGATCCAGTTTTTCGCCCCAGTCGATCTCGTCTTCCCTGACGGTGTCGGGACCGGCGTTTTCTTTGTTCTTCTCCTCATATTCCTCCTCGGTGACGGTCTCCCATTCCGCTTTGCGGTTGAGCTTGCCGAGGGTGAGGCTGATGATGAGGGAAAAGATCAGAACGGGCACGAGGATGATCGCGCCGAGGATCAGCAGTGTTTTTTTCGTTTTTGTCATACCGTGATCTCCGTTTCGGGTTCGTGGTAGGTGGGGACCAGTTCCCGCAGTCTTTGACGGATGAGGCCGAAATCCTCGTACTCCACGTCGCGGAGGGTCTCCAGTTCGTCGAGGAAATGTTCCTCGTCCAGTTCGATGGGATGACCGATGAAAATGAGTTCGTTGTCGGTCATCTGGATCCCTTCCTCGTCCATCAGAAGCTCCTCGAAGAGCTTTTCACCGGGTCTTAGGCCGGAATAGACGATGGGAATATCGACGTCCGGCTCGAAGCCGGAAAGACGGATCATTTTGCGGGCCAGATCGTCGATGCGGACCGGTTCGCCCATGTCGAGGATGAAAATTTCGCCGCCTTTGGCGAAGGTGCCGGCCTGCAAAATCAGCGAAACGGCCTCCGGAATGGTCATGAAATAGCGGATGATGTCTTTATGGGTGACGGTGACGGGACCGCCTTTTTCGATCTGTTTTTTGAAGAGTGGGATGACGCTGCCGTTGCTTCCGAGGACGTTGCCGAAGCGGACGGCGACGAAGTCGGTGTCCGAATGGCGGTTCATGGTCTGGACGATCATTTCGCAGACCCGCTTGGAAGCGCCCATGACGTTGGTGGGGTTGACGGCTTTATCGGTGGAAATGAGCACGAAGCGTTTGGCTCCGAATTTTTTGGCGGCTTTCGCCGTGTTGAGGGTGCCGAAAATGTTGTTTTTGACCGCCTCGCAGGGGGAATCCTCCATGAGCGGGACGTGCTTATGGGCGGCGGCGTGATAGACGATATCCGGGTGATATTCCTCAAAGACCTGTTCCAACCGCTTTTCGTCCCGGACGGAACCGATGAGGGTCACAAGCTCCAGCTCCGGTTTGTCCCGGCGCAGTTCCTGCTGGATCTCATAGGCGTTGTTTTCATAGATGTCGAAAATGATGAGACGGGCGATGGGGTAGGTGGCCAGCTGACGGCAAAGCTCGCTGCCGATGCTGCCGCCGCCGCCGGTGACGAGGACGGTTTTTCCGGCAAGGTCGGCGCCGATGCCGCTCATGTCGATCTTAATAGGGTTGCGGCCTAAAAGGTCCTCGATGTTGACGTCGTGGATCTGCTGTAAAGTGACTTCGCCGTTGGCCAGCTGATAAATGCCCGGCAGGGTCTTTAATTTACAATGGGTCTTGGCGCAGATGTCGAAAATATCCTTTTTGTCCCGGTTGGAGGCGGTGGGAATGGCGAAAATGATCTCCTCGACACGGTATTCCTCGACGGCTTCGGCAATTTTTTCCCGGGTGCCGACGATTTTGACGCCGGAAAGATAGGTGCCGGTCTTTTTGGGGTCGTCGTCGATGAGGCAGACGACCTGGTTGGCGGACTGGTCGCTGGTTTTGAATTCCCGGATGGCCAACGCGCCGGCTCGTCCGGCGCCGATGAGCATGGTGCGCTTTTTCTCATTGTTCCGTCCGTGGATCACGCGGCGCAGGAACCGATAGGAAAAGCGGCTGATGAGGATGAAAAAGGTCAGAAGCAGAGCGAAAAGGACCGGATAGCTCCGGGAAATGCCGGTTTTCAACATAAAAAGAACGGCGGTCTGGAGCAGCGTGACCGTGGCGGAGGCAAAAACGATCCGCAAAGCCTCCTCGACACTGGCAAAGGCCCAAAGGCTGTTATAGATCTTGAAAAGCGAAAAAACAGTCGGGACCAGAACGGCGTTGAGGATCAGAAGAAGCAGGGTCGTATTCAAAGAGCCGTCGATCAGAAGACCTTTCGGATTAAATTCATAACGGAGCAAAAGCGAAAGACAGGTGGAAACGGCGGACAAGGCGATATCGCAGAGCACCAGAAGCAAAACACGGAGCGCTTTCGGCGATTCCCGTTCCCAATCCAAGAGTTTATTCATAAAACACGGGCTTTCCATCAGTAATTTTCCATATTTAATAAAGTATATAACAAAAAAGGGTAAAAAACAAGGGAAAAATGGGAAACCGGCAAAGAACCGTTGGATTTTCCGAAAAAACCGTGTATAATGGGGAAAAAGGGGGCGGTTTTTTGGAGGAGATCGAAAAACGGCTGTTTTCTCTGGCGGAGCCGGATTACCGGGCGTTTCAATGCCGGCTGATGCCGACGGTACCAAAAGAGCGGGTCATCGGCGTACGAACGCCCCTTGTCCGGGCGTTGGCCAAAGAGTTCGGAAAGACGCCGCAGGCGGCGCAGTTTCTGCGGGAATTGCCGCATAAATATTACGAAGAGGATAATCTGCACGCGTTTATCCTCGAAGGAATCAAGGATTTTGACGAGTGCGTCGCCGCGCTGGACGAGTTTTTGCCCTTTGTGGACAACTGGGCTACCTGCGATTCCATGAAGCCGAAGGTGTTTTTGAAACACAAAAAGGAGCTTTTGGAGCCGATTGGACGGTGGATGGCGTCCGGCGACACCTATACGGTGCGCTTTGCCGTCGAGCTTCTGATGAACCTCTATCTGGACGGGGATTTCGATCCGGCGCACCTCGAGTGGGTCGCCGGGATAAAAAGCGAGGAATACTATATCAACATGATGGTGGCGTGGTATTTCGCCACGGCCCTGGCGAAGCAATACGACAAGGCGCTGCCTTTTGTCGCTGAGCACCGGCTTTCGCCCTGGGTGCACCAGAAAACCATTCAGAAAGCCGTGGAGAGCTTCCGGCTTTCTGAGGAACAGAAAACGGTGCTCAAACAATTTCGGGACAAAAAGGAGAAATGAGCATGGCAGGAACCATTAAAATTACCGGAAAAAGCGAAATTTCCAAAACGCCGGACGGCATGGAGCTTTCGTTCCGCCTTTACGGGACCAACGACGATTATGGGACGGCCCTTTCGCTGGCGATCCGTGGTACCGACGAGGTAAAAAGCGCCGTCGGCGCCTGCGGCGTCGCCGTCGAGGAACTCAAAACCGCCAATTTCGGCGTGCATCCCCGCTATGAAAGCTTCCGGGACGAGAACGGGAACTATTCCCAGCGCTTCGCCGGGTACGAATACAGCGAAAATCTGACGCTCCGCCTTTCCCGGGACAACGAGCTTCTGGGGCGGATTTTGGAGAAGGTCGCCGCTCTTTCGGCGAAGCCGGAATTTTCCGTCTCGTTCTTCCTTTTGGAGCCGGAAAGCGCCAAAGACGAGCTCATCGCCGGGGCGGTCGCCGATTCCCGGAAGAAAGCGGAGGTCCTTTGCGACGCCGCCGGTGTTTTCCTCGGGGAGCTTCGCGCCATCGACTATTCCTGGCAGAACATCGAGATCTTTGAGCGACCGGTCAACGGAATGGCGTTCGCTTCGGCGAAAATGGCGGATCTGGCCATGGAGCCGGAGGACATCCGTCTCTCCGATTCCGTCACCGTCACCTGGGAGATCGTCTGAAAAAGGAGAAAGGAAAGAAAGCCGGAAAGGGAATCCTTTCCGGCTCTGTTTTATGGAAAAAAGGGACGGTTTTCGGCTGGTGGCAACGGATGAGGGGCTTTGAAGGTCTGATTTTGGGAAATTCAACCTGTCATTGCGAG